>JAJDEI010000094.1 GCA_029259845.1 Planctomycetaceae bacterium
TGACCAACGGCGAAACGTCCGATTCATCCCTGAACCTCAACCACACCACCCCGAAATCGAAAATGCGTCGCGGCAAAACCTCTCTTACGCCATCTCACACACAGATTCCCGGAGCGTTGAGGTATCCGGACAGGTTCCTAGGCGGTGACGAAACTCAACGAGCCAGCAGATGCGACACGGGACATTTTCCACGGCTGGGTTGCTCGCGACTGTGGCGGTGGCCGCCAGTCAGTTCCACCGTACGAGGGGAAGATTCGAAGACAACGGCGGATTCATCGGTTGCCGGATTCCTGCGTTGTTCACTCGCGGGGCTTCACTGAGCCATCTGAAGCGCCTTGGCCCCTGCGAATAACGCCATCAAAGAATCTGCTGGGGATTCTCG
Source organism: Planctomycetaceae bacterium (assembly GCA_029259845.1). Taxonomy (GTDB): domain Bacteria; phylum Planctomycetota; class Planctomycetia; order Planctomycetales; family Planctomycetaceae; genus JAHBXU01. The sequence goes on from JAJDEI010000094.1 coordinate 383, forward strand.
GGATTTTGGAGAAGACCGACCGGGACAAGCTCAATGGTAACCCGAAGCGTCAGCGAGGAAGCGAACGTGAGCGAGCGATTCGTCCCTCGCTGACGCTTCGGGTGACGAGGTTGCCCAGCTTCAATCTTTGAACGGCCCTGATCGCGGGGAGGATTTGCTTGTCGGCTCCCGATTGAACGGGTAGGATGAACAGGTGGAAGCGGCGTGCTGATGTCGCTTCCATCGATCCCGCCCGCTGAGCCTCCCGGCTCGGCTACCACCGCCGCCTGGATTGGTGGACCGGCATCGTCACGAACACATTTGAGCCCGCCGCGGGCCTGGGTGTCAGAGGTCGACCGGTGAACGCTCGTCGTCATGGTTCCGGTCGGAGACTCCCACAGGGGAAACCGATTCCCTGTGCCGGACCAGCCTCTCTTCCCCCTCCGGGCTCGCAGTTCGAATTCCGTCAGGATTGAGGACGCGCCACCATGCACTCCGTCTCTGTGCGACTCTTGTCCGGCCTGCTGCTTGTGCTGCTCGCTCCGCTGAATGTTCTTCGTGCAGAGGAGCCTGAAGGCCAGTCCGTCAGCTATTACGAACAGATTCGTCCGATCTTTCAGGCGCATTGCCAGGGTTGTCATCAGCCGGCCAAAGCGGGCGGTGAGTTTGTGATGACTGATTTTGCCCGGTTGCTCCAGGGGGGCGAGAGCGAGGACGCGGCGATTGTTCCGGGTCAGCCGGACGACAGCTCTCTGATTCAGCTGATCACGCCGGCCGACGGTGAGGCAGAAATGCCCAAAGGGAAACCCGCACTGTCGGAGCCGGACATTGCTTTGATTCGCCAGTGGGTCGAACAAGGCGCGGCCGACGACACCCCCCCAAACGCGCGGCAGCGGTACGACGCGGAGCATCCCCCGGTCTACAGCCGTCCGCCGGTCGTGACGTCGCTCGATTTTTCGCCGGACGGCCAGCTCCTGGCAATCGCCGGCTTCCATGAAGTGCTGTTGCACAAGGCGGACGGCAGCGGACTGGTCGCCCGGTTGGTCGGCGTCTCGGAGCGGATCGAATCGGTCGCCTTCTCTCCGGACGGCAAACGCCTCGCCGTCACCGGCGGTCTTCCGGAGCGAATGGGAGAGATTCAGATTTGGAATCTGCAGGGAGAGGAGTCCGAAGACTCGCAACTCTCAACTCTCAACCCTCAACTCGTCCTCTCCGTCCCCCTCACCTACGACACCGTCTATGGTGCCAGTTGGTCCCCCGACGGAGCGATGGTCGCCGTCGGCTGCGGGGACAACACGGTGCGGGCGTTTAATAGCGAGACGGGCGAACAGGTGTTCTTCAACGGGGCGCACGACGACTGGGCGCTCGATACGGTGTTCTCCGTCGACGGGTCGCAACTGGTGTCAGTTGGCCGCGACATGACGACCAAACTGTACGCGGTCGGCACGCAGCGATTCATCGACAACGTCACCTCGATCACACCGGGTGCCCTCAAGGGGGGCATCACCGCGATTGCCCGTCATCCGGAACGGGACGAGGTGTTGGTCGGCGGATCGGACGGCACGCCGCGCATCTACCGATTGAACCGCCTCACGAAGCGCGTCATCGGGGATGACGCCAATCTCATCCGCCGTTTCCCGGCGATGCGCGGCCGCATTTTCAGTGTCGCCTTCGCTCCCGACGGAAAGCGGATTGTGGCCGCCAGCAGCCTGGACGGCACGGGCCAAGTGAACGTCTATGCGAGTGAGTATGACAGTACGTTGTCGGATGACCTGAAGAAGGTTTTGGCGAAGCAACCACGAAGCTGGAACGAAGAAGAGCGAAAGCAGGTCGAGGACTTCGTGACGGCTGACGTGACACTGATCGGCACAACGGATTTTCCGGGAGGAATGTTCGCAGTCGCCTACTCGCCGGATGGGGAAACAATCGCCGCAGCGGGAGCAGACGGCACGATTCGGTTCATCAACCCGTCCAATGGGGAAGTCACCCGCGAGTTTGCTCCGATCGATGTCGATCCGGATGTCCCGCGGGATGAGCGGATGTCAGTCGCTGCGAAACGGCAAGCCGAGACAGACGCGAATCCTTCGGGCGAGCAATTGCCGCAGGGAGCGTCGCTCGCGGCCTTACAGGTCGAACCGGAGGCCGTGCGGCTGAACAGTGCGTACGACTATGACCAATTGCTCGTCAGTGGCTTGCTGGACACGGGCGATGCCGTCGACGTCACTCGCATGGCACACTTCGCGCTGGACAGCGACATCGCGCGCGTCTCCCCGTCCGGACGGGTCTCTGCGGGGCGCGACGGACTCGCAGCGTTGGTGATTTCGTTGGGCGATCAGGTGCAGGGCGTGCCGGTCGTCGTCGAGGGGACCAAGTCCGACAAACCGATCAGCTTTGTACAGGACGTGATGCCGGTGGTGTCCGCACTCGGCTGCAACGCGGGGACCTGTCACGGTTCGAAGAAGGGCAAAGAGGGATTCAAATTGTCGCTGCGTGGATACGACCCGATCCTCGATACCCGCGCCTGGACGGACGATTTGAAATCGCGGCGTGTGAATCTGGCGTCACCGGACGACAGTCTGATGCTGCTTAAGGCGACCGGCGCGGTGCCCCATGTGGGGGGGCAACGCACGAAGCCGGGCGGAAAGTACTACGAAATCATCCGTCGCTGGATCGCCGAGGGGGCGAAGCTCGATCTCGATGTGCCGCGCGTGGCGAGCATCGGCATGCTGCCGGTCAATCCGGTCATTCAGCAGATCGGCGGCCGACAGCAGATGCGAGTCGTGGCGACATACAGCGATGGCTCGCAGCGGGACGTGACGGCCGAAGCGTTCATCGACAGCAGCGACACCGATATCGCCACCATCAACGCGGACGGTGTGGTCACAACGCTGCGGCGAGGCGAGACGGCGGTGCTGGCACGGTTCGAGGGGGCTTATGCGGCAACGACAGTCACGGCCATGGGAGACCGGACCGGCTTCGCTTGGAACGAACCGGAGGCATGGAACCGTGTCGATGAATTGGTGGCCGCCAAGTGGGAGCGGATGAAAATTGCTCCCTCCGGGCTGTGTACCGACGCGGAGTTTGTTCGTCGCGTTTACCTCGATCTCACCGGTCTCCCGCCGACGGTGGATCAGTTGAAGGCCTTCCTGGCTGACGCCCGCGAAACTCGCGTCAAGCGGGATGAACTTGTCGACGAGCTTGTCGGCAGCGAAGAGTACGTCACCTACTGGACGAACAAATGGGCCGACCTGCTGCAGGTGAACAGCAAATTCATCGGCAAGCCGGGGGCCAAGGCGTTCCGGGACTGGATTCGCAACCAGCTCACGGCCAACACCCCGTACAATGAGTTCTGCTATCAGGTTCTCACTGCGGATGGATCGAACAAGGAGAATCCGCCGGCGTCGTACTACAAGATTCTCCGCGAGCCGGACGCGATGATGGAAAACACAACCCAACTCTTCCTCGGTGTCCGCTTCAACTGCAACAAGTGTCACGACCATCCGTTTGAGCGATGGACACAGGACCAGTACTACGAGACGGCGGCGTTTTTCGCCCGTGTCGGCCTCAAAAAGGATGAAGCGAGCGGCGACAAGACGATCGGCGGGACCGCCGTCGAGGGGGCGAAACCGTTGTATGAGGTCGTCTACGAGAAACCGGAGGGAGAAGTTGCCAACATTCGGACCGGTGACACCACCGCCCCAGCGTTCCCCTACCACGCGGAATTCGCAGTGAGCGACGGCGCCACTCGCCGCGAGCGGCTGGCCCGCTGGATCATCTCACCGGACAACCACTACTTCGTGGAAAGCTACGTGAACCGCGTGTGGGGATATCTGCTGGGCGTCGGTCTGATCGAGCCCTTGGACGACATCCGCGCCGGGAACCCGCCGAGCAATCCGGAGTTGCTGGATTGGCTGGGCGGCGAGTTCATTCAGTCCGGTTTCGACGTCCGCCAGTTAATGCGCACCATTTGCAAGAGTCGCACCTATCAGCTTTCCATCGCCACCAACGAATGGAATGCCGACGACGCATCGAACTACTCGCACGCCATCGCCAAACGGCTGCCGGCCGAAGTGCTCTACGATGCCGTGTACACGGTGACCGGTGCGAAGATGAAGATCCCCGGGGTCCCCGAAGGAACACGGGCCGCTGCACTCGCCGACGCGGGGAGCGAATTGTCCGACAACTTCCTCGCAAACCTCGGCCGTCCGGCGCGTGAGAGTGCCTGCGAATGTGAGCGTTCGCACGACTTGCAGTTGGGACCGGTGATGGCATTGATGAACGGGCCGACGGTCAGCGACGCCATCTCCCAGCCAGACAACACGATCACCAAACTGGTCGCCGAACAACCGGATGACACCCAACTGATCGAGGAATTGTTCCTCCGAATCCTCAACCGGCCGGCCCGGGCCGATGAGATCGAAGCCGCGAAAAGTGTGCGGGAGCAGCTCGACCAGGAGCACGCCCAGTTGGCCGCCGAGTTGAAGGCGTACGAGGCAGAAATCGCTCCGGTGGTTGCCGAACGTGAAGCCAAACGGGAAGCGGCAATCGCAGCGGCGAAGACGGACCTCGAGGCTTTCCGGGAGCAAATCGCTCCGCGTGAAGCCCAACTCGACAAAGAGCAACAGGCACGAACCGCCGAACAGGAACAGGAACTGGCGGCTTTCGACAGCGAACAACTGCCCGCCGCCCTCAGCACGTGGGAGAACGAGTATCGCCGGTCGGCGACGTGGGTTCCGCTCGATCCTTCATCGCTCAAGTCGACCAGTGACGTGAAGCTCGCCAAGCAGCCCGATTTGTCCGTGCTGGCCAGCGGATCGACAAACCGCCGGACGGAGTACGAGATCGTGGCCGACACCAACCTGCGTCGCATCACCGGCATTAAGATCGAAGCGCTGACCGATGCCTCTCTCCCCGGTTTCGGTCCGGGACTGGCACCCAACGGCAACTTCGTTTTGACCGAACTGCTGGTTCAATGGGCGACGGCGGAAAAACCGGACGAAAAGAAGCGAATCGAGTTCGCCTCCGCCAAAGCCGATTTCGAGCAGGAGTCACTCGAAGCGGGCAAGGCCATCAACGGCAAACAGGACGAGAGTGGCGACGGTTGGGCCATCTCACCCCAGTTGGGCGTCGACCATGTCGCCGTCTTCTCCCTCAAGGAGCCGCTCACCCTGCAGCAGGCGACTCGGCTGACGATCGCCCTCGATCAACGGCATGCCGACCGCAAGCACCTGCTGGGTCGCTTCCGCATCTCGGTGACCGATGCCGAGAATCCGCTGGAATTCGGCATTCCGCGGGACATCGACCAGATTCTCACGACTGCCCCGGCCGCTCGTGACGATGCCCAGAAGCAGACGCTGCTGAACTGGTTCCGGTCGCAGAATGCCGAGCGGCGTCAAAAGGAATTAGCGCTCGCCAAGAGCCAACAGCCGCGGCCCATCGACCCCGGTATCACCGAGCGTCAGGCGAAAATCGACCTTGAGAGCCAGCCGCTGCCCGTCGACCCGCAGCTCGCGCGGCTCCAACGGGCCGTCAAACTCAGCGAAGACCAACTGCAGCACGCCCGGCTCACCGCCGCCCAGGACATCGCCTGGGCCTTGGTCAACAGCCCGGCGTTTCTGTTCAACCGATAGCCAGTACCTGTATACTCACCTTGCCACATCTCCTTCATATCGGGGAAACCTTCCATGCTCATTCGCATTCCCGGACAACCCGGCAAAGACCTGTGTGACTCGCATCTCGGCGTCAGCAGAAGGGACGTGTTGCGTGTGGGCGGCTCCAGCATGCTGGGGCTGTCGCTCGGCTCGATGCTGCAGCTTCAGGCAGGGCAGGCCGCCGACGGCATTACGCGCAGCGGAGCCTGGGGCAAGGCCAAGAGCATCATCCTCTGCTATCTCCAGGGAGGGCCGAGCCATCTCGACCTCTGGGATCCCAAGGAGAATGTGCCGGACAACGTCAAATCGCCGTTCAGCAATATCGACACCAAACTTCCCGGCGTGAAGTTCACCGAGAACCTGCCCAAGCTCGCCCAGGTCATCGACAAGGCAACGCTCATTCGCTCGATGAGCTACACGCCCAACGGCCTGTTCAATCACACCGCCGCCATCTACCAGATGATGACCGGCTATACGACGGACAAAGTCAGCCCGTCCGGCCAGTTGGAGCCGCCCAGCCCCAAGGACTTCCCTAACTTCGGGTCGAACATCATCCGCCTGAAACCGCCCACGGAACCCATGCTGCCGTTCGTCATGCTCCCGCGGCCGTTGCAGGAGAGCAACGTCGTCGGCAAGGGCGGGACCGCCGGCTTCCTCGGCAAGGCGTACGATCCGTACTACCTGTATCCGCCGGGCGACGACATGGACATGAACAAGATGGACAAAATCAACGTCTCCGATCTGGAGATGCGGGCCGATGTCTACGGACAGCGGATGACCCGCCGCGCGCGGCTGCGGGATGTCATCAACCAGGGCATGCCGGAAGTCGACCGCGCCGTCAAGAACTACCATCTGGACGAGTATTACGATCAGGCACTCTCGCTGATCGCCTCCGGACGTGCGCGGGATGCGTTCGCCCTGGAGCAGGAGTCGCGTGAGATTCGCGACGCGTTCGGCCGTAACACGTTCGGCCAAAGCCTGCTGCTGGCCCGCCGCTTGGTGGAAGCCGGCACCCGGGTCGTGGAGGTCGTCTGGCCCAAGGTCGCCAACAGCGACAACCATTCCTGGGACGTGCACACCGGCCTCGCCAAACGAATGAAGACGCAATCCGCCCCCATGCTCGACCAGGGCCTGGCCGCCCTGCTGGCCGACCTGGACGAACGCGGGCTGCTGGACGAGACGCTGGTCCTCGCCGTCGGCGAATTCGGCCGATCGCCGCAGCGGGGGGTCAGCACCTCCGGCAACAGCAACAACGATGACGGCCGCGACCACTGGCCCTACTGCTACACGGCCCTCGTCGCCGGGGCGGGCATCAAACGCGGCTACGTGCACGGCAAGAGCGACCAGACCGCCTCCGCCCCGCTCGAAAACCCCGTGCACCCCGGCCAACTGCTCGCCACCATCTACGAAAGCGTCGGCATCGCCCCGGACACCATCGTCCGCAACCACCTCAACCAACCCCGCGAACTGGTGAAGGCGGAAGCGGTCTCCGCGCTGTATGCGTAGTAGATCCAACGTCGGGCGACCCGCCCAACTGGCCGGGTCGCGAAGCGACAAGATGCCTCACACTCAGCATCCGAACGTTGTTGTCGCGTCGGAAGGCGGGTCCGGTAGGTCAGGCTCCCGCCTGACGACGGTGAAGAGTGGAGTCCCGAATCACCGTTCGCGTCAGGCGGGAGCCTGACCTACGTTGCTAAAACCAAATTGGGCGGATCGGATTTGAGACAACCTAATGACCAGCTTCATTTTCGCAATGCTGGCGGACGTGTTCTTTGGCTCCGCGAAACAGCGCATCGACGCTGCCGAAGCGTTCGATACTCCACCTCGCAATCCAACAGCCAGATGCTGGGCCACGCTCGCACTCGCCCTGTTTCTCGCAACCTCGTTTCTGTTACTCATCGCTACGTTGATCGACTGGTTTACAGCGAAGCGACTCCTCTCGGAAGTTTTCGGATGGACCGGAATCGTCTGTATGCAACTCTGCGTCGTGTGTGGCACTCGGTATGCCGTCGTTAACAAACCCATATCACAAGATTTCTAGCACGTTCTGGTGGGCGAAGCCCACCCTACAGTCCGGTAGGTCAGTCACCCGCCTGACCAATGGCACATGCCGACTGGGTTTTGTCTGACTTCACTTCGTGTCTTCGTGGTTCTGTTTCGACCACAAAGACACAATGGCACAAAGGTCGCCGGGTGCCACTGGCCGGCTTGTCCGCCAGTGCGAGTGAATTGGGGTGCTGCCGGTTGTGCATGGCATCATTCGCTGAGGACGGGTAAGCTCAGCCGGTTTCGCGGCGGGCGTCGTAGAAGAATTCGAGGCCTTCGCGGCTTTGGATGCCTTGGCGGCCGCGGAACAGCGTCTGGATTGCGGCCCGCAGGATTTGGCCGGTCGTATACAGCCGCAGCTTGCGGGGTGAGGAGATGACCGCTTCGGCCAATAGGACGAACCGTCCGCGACTGCGCAGCGCGGTTGAGATGAAACGCTCTTCGGCGGCGAAGTAGGCCTCGTCGAAGCCGCCGACCGCGTCGAACTCCTGCTTGGCGGCGAAGATGAAACAGCCGGCGGCCCATCCGCAGATACGTTGCCAGCCGAAGCAGAACAGCGCGATCGGCACTCGCGAGAGCCAGCCGATGCCGTCGAACCGCACCCAGGCACCGCCGCCGACCGCACCCGATTCCATCGCTTCCCAGGCTGCCCGCAGCGTCTCTGCCGGCAGCCGCGTGTCGGCGTCGAGAAACACCAATCGCTCCCCCTGAGCCGCGCGGGCACCGGCGTTGCGGACCGCTCCGATGTTGTGTAACTCGACTTCAATCACCCGGGCCCCCTGTGCGCGGGCAATCTCGCCGGTGCGGTCGGTCGAGCCGTCGTCGACCACGATGCACTCCCACGGCTGCCCCAGCCCGTCGGCCGCCGCCCGGACCGAATCGAGCGTCGCCCCCAGCTCGTACTCTTCATCACGAGCCGGAATCACGATCGAAAGCAGGGGCGTTGGTGGCATGCCCCCATTCTATACGGGGCACTCACCAGGGCGGACGTGTTTTTCACAAGGGGGGGGTGTCGGCGATTCGCCGTCGGCGTTGCCTCCGGGCTAACAGGAATCATGGATGGGAGTTAGCCCGGAGCCAACGGCGACGGACGACGTCAGTGCGACGCCCCAACTTCGAAAGAACGTTTTCCCTGTCAACCCTTGGACGCTGTCCGTTTGCCTGTCACAATGGGGGTGGCCATTCGATTCCTCGCTGACGCCCAAGCCGCCCATGTCGATCAAGTTTCGTTGCGCGTGTGGAAAGGTCTACAAAGTCAAAGACTCGCTTGCCGGCCGAAAGACGGTCTGCAAGGGGTGCGGGAAGAAACTGCGGATTCCCGGCGGGACTCAGGTTTCGGACGGGACTCAGGCCGCCGTGGCCGCGGGCGACAGTTTTGAGTTTTCGAATGACCTGCCGGACCGCTCGCCTGCCGGAGCCGCCCCGCCCCCGTTGGTCGACGTCAAACGCAAGCGGCGAAGGCCCGCTGAAGACACATCCCGCGAGGCTCGCGAGCCGTCGGCAGGGCGAAAGACAATGCTGATCGCCGGCCTGGCGTTGTTCGGACTGCTGGGCATCGGCGGAATCGCTTTCGTCGTCGTCAGCTCCGGGGACGGCGGCGGAACGCGTTCCGCGGAACCGGAAGCCCCGCCGCAATACGCGGCTTTCGCGTCGGCGGAAGGCCATTTCAAATGCAAATTCCCCGATGGCTGGGAGATGAATGAAGGGGGCGGCACGGGAGGCCAGCCTCCCTGGGCCAGGTTTAAGGACGGCACCGCCACCATCTCGATCAAGGCCAGCCAATCGGGCAGCGCCATCAGCGACATGGCCGGTGCCTCCCAGGCACCCGGCGGGCTGGAGGAGATGGACGACGATCTCACGCCCATTGCGAGAGTTCACGACTTCCAGAAAGAGATCATCAAACACAACTACTCCGACTATGAGGAGCAGCCCGCCAGGAACATCGAAATCCCCTGGGGCGAGGTCCGCATTTCGGAGTTCACCGGCAGCGAAGGCTTGCTGGGATCGAAAGCCCAGGGCTACCGCGTGACACTCACCGGCGTGCAATGGCAGTTCAACATGATCTGCTCATGTCCCCAGCGGGACTGGGACCGTTTCCAGCCGATCTTCGACCACGTGATTCACTCGGTCTCCCACTGACTCCGGCGGCTGTTTCCCCGATGTGGCGCCAACCGTACATCATCGCCCTGCTGGTTTTTAATGCCGCCTATCTATCGGCGGCGACAGTCGTCGCGGTCCGGGCGGGCAACGGTGAGTTCGCGTTTTATCTCGTCGTGATGCTGCTGCTTGCCGCGGCGGTGATGGCCGTGCATGCCCGGGTGCATCTCTCGCGCGGCGTGCTGTGGGGGCTGAGCCTGTGGGGACTGGCTCATATGGCAGGCGGACTCGTGCCGATTCCGGAGGGCTGGCCGATCAACGGCGACATCCGCGTGCTCTACAGCCTGTGGCTGATTCCCGACGTCTTGAAGTACGATCAGATTGTGCACGCCTACGGCTTTGGCGTGACGACATGGCTCTGCTGGGAAGGCCTCCGCAAGATTATTGCGGGACAGCGACAAGAGCCTGTCGGCAGGATTCGCCCCACGCCGGGCATGCTCGTCCTGGTGGCGGCTGCGGGCATGGGATTTGGTGCGATGAACGAGGTCGTCGAATTCATCGCCACACTGACGATGCCGGAAACAAACGTCGGCGGCTACGTCAACACCGGCTGGGACCTCGTCTCCAATCTGGCCGGCTGCACGCTTGCTGCGTTGTTCATCCGACTGCAGAATGCTTGAATCTCGTCATGCGGTCATTTTTTGACGCAGCCTTGCCCGATGCTCATCGCTGAAGTGTTCCATTCGATTCAGGGCGAAGGCCGCCTGGCGGGCGTGCCGAGTGTGTTTGTGCGGACGTCCGGGTGTAATCTGCGGTGCTGGTTCTGCGATACGCCCTACACATCCTGGCAGCCCGAAGGGGAGGAGCGGCCGCCCGGCGACCTGTTTGAGGAGGTCACCGGTTTCGATTGTGAACAAGTCGTCATCACCGGCGGCGAGCCAATGCTCGTTAAGGACGTTGTGCCGCTGACCCAACGGCTCCGCGCTGCGGGACATCACATCACCATCGAAACGGCCGGGACGGCCGATCTGCCGGTGGCCGCCGATCTGATGTCGATCAGCCCCAAGCTGGCGAATTCGACGCCGACGGACAGCGACTGGTCGGCACGCCATGACGAGCGGCGGCATCGCCCGGAGGTGATCCGCCGGTTGATCGGCGCGTATGACTATCAACTCAAGTTCGTGATCGACACGCCCGACGATGTGCTCGGCGTCGAAGATTGGCTCGCTGAGTTTTCGGGCGTCCCGGCGGACCGGGTGTTCCTGATGGCGCAGGCGACTGACCGCGATTCGCTGGGCGAGAAGTCGCGCTGGATTGCCGAGGCCGTCAAGTCACACGGCTGGCGGCTCTCGCCCCGCCTTCACGTCGACCTGTGGGGCAACACCCGCGGCACGTGACCGGTTACTCGTTCTCCGCCACCCGCTCTCGGTGGCCCGCGCACAGAAAACGCTTGCGGATTCGCACGATCCCTGGGGAGCGAGACGCCCCTCAGGGTGGTGCTCATCCGCAAGCGAACGACGTGATCAACTGGATCAGCGCCGAGTGAACTTCGTTCTTGTTACCCGATGAGGTACTCGGTCTTGGTGACCAGTCCGGGCATGGGGACGGGGTACTTGCCGTCGGCGTCCGGCATAATCGGGGCATCGCCGTCCAGTGTCAGTTGGTCGACGTGCGGGGCGAACTCGCTGTCGAGGTTGAGAATCTGGTCGAACGTAATCCGCTGGCCGGTGTGAGCCGCCATGCGGCCCATCGAGGTGACGAGGCTCGCCTCGGCCCCCCGCTTGACCTCGTTGTACGGCAGGTCCTCGCGGATGGCCCGGATCAAGTCGTTCCACTCCAGTTGGTACGGGCTTTGTTCCGGCTGGGGGAAAGCCCAGGTAACTTCGTCGTTGTGCATCCGCTGGGCCTTAAACGTCCGGCACTTCGACGGCGAGTGGGCGGAGGCGGAGATTACCGCCGACCCTTTGGTGCCTTGCGCGTAGCTGGCGAACTCCTGGTAGCAGCCGAAGATCGTGCGGCCTTCCAGCATGAGCTTGCTGCCGTCGTCAAACGTGTACTCGACCGAGTAGGAATCGAAATTCTGGTCGACGTCGTCGCCACGGTAATGGCGTCCGCCGGAGGCAATCGCCTCGACGGGCCAGGCGTCTTTCATCCAACAGCACTCGTCGATGTTGTGGATCAGAAAATCGCTGTAGGCTCCTCCGCTGGCCCACAGGAAACTGTGGAAGTTGCGAATCTGGTACTCCAGATCGCTCACGTTGCCGGGGTTGCGTTTGACGGGCGTGTTCCCGGTCGGCCCCATCATGCGGTAGGCCCGCAGCAGGACGATGTCACCGATCTGTCCATCCTGGATGCGATCGTACAGTTCGCCGCGGGCTTCGCAGTGACGGCACATCAGGCCGACGCCCACTTTCAGGTTCTTGGCCACCGACTGCTCGCCGAGGGCCAGCATCTTGCGAGTCGTCGGCCCATCGACGGTGACCGGCTTCTCCATGAAGACGTTCAGACCCTTTTCGATGGCGTAGGTGAACTGCACCCACCGGAACGCCGGCGGCGTGGTGAGGATTACGACATCCCCCGGCCGCAGGCAGTCCATCGCTTTCTTGTAGGCGTCAAAGCCGATGAATTTCTGGTCTTCGGGGACGTCGACTTTGTCGCCGAATTTCGTCGAGAGATTTCGGTGGCTGTTGCTTTGACGGTCTTCGAACACGTCGGCCATCGCGACCAGCTTGATCGGCTCATTGGGCACGGAGAGCGCGTTCGCCGCCGCTCCGGTTCCCCGGCCGCCGCAGCCGACCAGGGCGATCCGAATCGTGTTATCCTCGCCCGCGAAGGCATGCGGAGCCGCCACACCGGCCAGGGCACTCACGGCTGCCACTTTCCCAGTGGTCTTCAACAGGTCGCGGCGGGAAATGCCGGAGGAGGGGACTTCATTCATGGTTGTGCTCCACGAGGATTTTGGGGAAGGGGGATCAATGCCGGCGGACGTCGCCGACGGGGGCGGATCGCCGCAGCGTTCACTCAAACGATTTTAGCCAAACAGACGGGCATTGGCAAAACCGTTCGGACGTTCGTGGGGCATAAAGATGCATTCCCCATTCACCGGCGCGCGGCGATTGGCGGTCGTCCCTAACGAGCCCGCTCCAAGCATGTGGGAATCGGCCAATTCGCTTCATTCCATCGGCGGCTGTCCGGTCGCTCCCGCTCAGGGCCTTGACTCGATCGCGAACGCCCAACGGTTCCCCAATCGAATCTGCAGGGCCCTAGCAGTCCGCCGAACGTCGACCCGCATTGGTTGCGCGACCTGAACGCAACGTCGTTCAGCCCCCGAATGCACCCGACGGCGCTGGCAACGCCGAGCTGACGGATTGTGGCCGCTTGCAGCCAGAATGGTTTTTCAGCGGGTTGCTCAAGGCCAAACTCCGACTCTGGGTTCCAGGACCGACGGACCACTACGACTCCTCAGCGATCACCGGGTTCGTCAATTCGCCGATGCCTTCGATGTCGATCGTGACCGAGTCGCCCGGCTCCAGGAAGACGGGCGGAGTGCGCGCGGCACCGATGCCATGCGGCGTGCCGGTGAGGATGACGGTCCCGGGGAGCAGCACGGTGCTGCCGCTCAGAAACTGGATCAGCGAGGGGACGTCGAAGATCATGTCGTTCGTGTTCCAGTCCTGCATCACGTTGCCGTTGAGAATCGTGCGGATTTGCAGCGTGTTGGGATCAGTGATTTCATCAGCCGTCACCAGGCACGGACCCAGCGGGCAAAACGTGGCGAACGTCTTGCCGCGGCACCATTGGCTGCCGCCCCAGGCCAACTGCCAGTCGCGGGCGCTGACATCGTTGGCACAGGTGTAGCCGCAAACGTAGTCCAGGGCCTCAGCGCGGGACACGTTATGACATCGCTTGCCGATGACGACGGCGAGCTCGCATTCGTAATCGACTTTGTCGCTCCGCAGATGCCGCGGAAGCACGATCGGTTCTCCCGGATGCTGGAGCGAGCCGCAGTTTTTCATGAACACGACCGGATGTTCGGGAATCGGCTGATTCCCCTCGGCGGCGTGCTTCCGGTAGTTCAAACCAATGCAGATGATGTCCGTCGGTTCAAGCGGGGCGAGCAACTGGCCGACGACGACCGCCTCTCCAGTGTCTCGCAGTTCGCCGAACAAGTCGCCTTCGAGCCGCGTGACTTGCGAGCCTTCGTGCTCACGACCGAGTTGGATGGTTCCAGTCGCGTCGGCAAAACGGATGATCTTCATACTGCGCTCGGGGACGAATGCCGGTTCGGGATGAGTGGGGGAGTTTGCACTCCGGAACCACCGGGGAAGTCGCCACGATACCACATGCGTCGGGGGAGTGCCCGTGTGTGGTGTGCGCCCGTTGCGGATCGCGCGCTTCCTGGCGGGCGCGGCTAAACGGGGCGCTGAACAGGAGCGGATCGTTGAACGGGGGCGTTTCGGTGTGGTGATCAGGCGGTTGGGGCCGGTGGTTTGGTGAGGATGTCGCCCACGACGCGGGCCGGACGGTTGTTGGTGATGATCTGTTCCCGGCCGCCGTGGTAGTACATCAGGTTCTGCCAGTCGAGACCGAACAGGTGCATGAGCGTGGCCTGATAGTCGTTCGGGGTGACGATGTTTTCCACGGCGCGGTGGCCGAACTCATCCGTGTTGCCGTAGGTCATGCCCGGCTTGATGCCGCCACCCGCCAGCCAGATGCTGAAGCCCTGGCCGTTGTGATCGCGGCCCGCTTTCTTGAGGTCGCCGGTCCCCTGGACGACCGGCAGACGACCGATTTCGCCGCCCCAATGGACGATGGTGGAGTCCAAGAGGCCGCGCTGTTTAAGATCCTTGACGAGCGCCGCTGCCGGCCGGTCGGTCCGCCGTGTGATGCCGGGCAGGCTTGAGGCGATGTTACTGTGGTTGTCCCAAGGCTGTCCGCCGAGAAACAATTGCACAAACCGCACGCCCCGTTCGACGAGGCGGCGGGCGATCAGACACCGCGTGCCGTAGTCGCGGGTTGGGTCTTCATGGATGCCGTACATCTCCTGGGTCGCTTTGGTTTCGCCAGAGATGTCGAGGGCTTCGCGGGCGGCGGTCTGCATCTTCGCGGCGAGTTCGTAACTGGCGATGCGGGCTTCGAGGTCGGATTGCCCCGGGTGCCGGTCGAGGTGCTGCTGGTTGAGCGTTTGCAGCAGGGCCAGGTTTTGCTGTTGAAGCGTGCCGCGCAGATGCGGCGGCGCATCGAGATTGAGAATGCGCGGCTCCTTGGGGCGAAGCACCGTCCCCTGGAACATTGCCGGCATGAACCCGTTGGACCAGTTGTTCGTGCCATCGACCGGTGGCCCGCCGGGGTCGGTGAGGACCATGTACGACGGCAGCTCCTGAGTCTCGGACCCCAGACCATACAGCAACCAGGAGGCGAGGTGCGGCCTCCCAAGCACGCCGGGGATGCCGCTGTGGAAGTAACGGATCGACACCTCGTGGCCGTTGGCACCGGTATGCATGCTGCGGATCAGACAAATGTCATCGACGATGTCCGCCGTGCAGGGGAGCAGTTCGGAAAGTTCCGTGCCGCATTCGCCATGCTTGTGGAACTTGAACGGACTCCCCAGCAACTTCTTGCTGGCCGCGTTGACGAAACTATAGACCACGTCGCCCTCAAACGGCGTGCCGCTCCGTTTGGTGAGTTCGGGTTTGGGATCGGTGAGATCCATATGCGCCGGCCCGCCGTGCTGGAACAGGGAGATCATGGCCCGTGCCTGAGGCTCGAAGTGCGGGTCCTTGGGCCGCAGATCGAAGTGCGGCGTTTCCTTGGGCATGTTTTTCGGCGACGCCAACAGGTTGTCCTGCTTGAGCAGCCACGCCAACGCGACCGCACCGACACCCATCGCGTTCTGGTTGAGGAACTCGCGTCGAGTCTGGTTCATGGGAGGGTCTCCGGGGGACGGAAGCGGAGGATGCTTTCCGTTGTGATCATGGCTGTGTGACAGAACCGTGCACGAATCCAGGAGGCTGATTTGTGAACGCGATTGACGAAATCAGAATGACGAAGGAATTCCGAATTCAGAACTCCGAACGCGTCCTATTTCACTGAACATCTGCATGGGTGACGACGTTTGCCGCAGCGGCTGTGATGCGATGTCACATCCTGCGTAGTCCCGTTCGGGATTCCGACTCTCTTTCGTCATTCTGATTTCGACATTCGTCATTCGTCCATCAATCCACATACAAGAATTCGTTACACGTCAACAGCGCCTGGCAGAGGCTAGTCATCGCCTGCTGCGACGCGGTCGTGTCCTTCGGCAACTGGCCGGGGTGTTGGTTGAGGTATTCGATTTGCCCCGCGATGAACTGGACGGCGAGCGAAAGTTCGTCGTCAGTCGGCTTGCGGCACAGGGCCAACTGCCACGCGCGGATGGCCTGTCCCGGAATTGCGTCGGACGACGGTTGTGGTCCGTGAAACTGATCGGCCGACGAAAACTCGCGAACGCCGCCGGCTGCCGATTGAAGGGAAACCGTGACGGTCCATGTGAAGCTGTCGAAACCGACGTCCCCGTTGTTGTCGGCGATGAAGTCGATGGTGTCTCCCGCTGCGACGGTCAATTCGGCAACGTTCGTTTCCGTCTGCGAGTGATGTGCGGTCCAGTCGCCGGCCACTCCGCCGCGGCTGGGGACCACAAGCCCGCGAACCCCGTTCCCTTTTTCGTTGCCGTGTTGGAGAGACCCGTTCACCGAAACGACGCCGTCCGCCGGGGCGACCCAGCGTCGAATGGCGCTGAACTCGTGAGTATTCCCTGGATGGCCGCCGCTGGCGGTGATGGTCACCCAACCCAGCTGGGGATCCGGCAGTTCCGGTCCCCCCTGCCACGCGCTGCCGGTCCAATGCGGCAACGGCTCGAAGGAGAGCGTCTGCTTCGATTGTTCATCGAACTGGCCGTAACCGAGTTGCCAGGCCGTTGCGGGCGGCGGTGGGATGGGCGGCAGCGATGCGAGCACGTCATCGGCGGGACGCACGGCTTCCCGGGCGGCTCTGTGGGCGAGTTTGCCCGCCTGCGTCAGCGCAAAATTGCTGTTCATGAGCATCAGCGCCTGCGTCGCCACTGTGGAGACCGGACGCGACTCGCAATTGGTTTGCATGACCGGCGCATCAAACGCCTGCAGCATGGCGACCGGCTGGCTCCGCCGCACTTTGACATACAGGCTCCGCCGCGATTCGTCAGCGACAATGACCTGTCCCGCGTCGTCCTCCGAAATGGCGGCCGGCGGTCCGTACAGATCGGCCCGAAGCGATCCGGAAGCCGCCAGCATGCGGTCGCGGAGCAGTTCGGCTTCCGAGCGAATCAGCGGTTTGGAGGCGTACGCTTCTGGAGGAGCCGACTGCGTCCCCGGATTGCCCGACTGCCGGTAGACGGTGGACAGCATCATCAGCCGGTGCAGCTTCTTGAGACTCCAGCCCTGCTGCATGAACTCCGACGCCAGCCAATCCAGCAGTTCGGGATGCGTCGGCCGGATGCCGAGCTTTCCGAAGTCGGACGGCGTCGCCACGATGCCTCGTCCGAAGTGATGCATCCAGATGCGGTTGGCGATGACCCGCGGGAAGAGCGGATGCTGGCCGCTTGTCAACCAACGGGCGAACGCCAGTCGCCGGCCTGTGGTCGGGAGCGATTCGTCATTGACGGGAAAATCGGGCCGGCCGCCTTCCGGCGCAGCGACCGTCAGACCGGTGGGGACGATTGCCTGCTTCGGCTGCTTGTAGTCACCCCGGTGGAACAGGAACGTCGGCGGCGCGTGGTTCTCGGGCTCAATGAGAGGGCGGAGAAATTCTTCCGGCGGTTTCTTGGCACGGATTGCCTTAATCTGCTCATCGAACTTCGCCAACTCCGGCCGCGATTCGGCGATGTACTGATACAGATTGCCCGGCGAGATGTTGATGCTGGGATACTTCTTCAACAATGCCTTTTGCTCGTCTGTCCGTTTGTCGTCCGGTGCTTTGTAGGCGTCATGAAGCTGCGTACGGAGCGGTTCTTCGTATTTCTCCAACTCCTTGTCGAGGGCCTGCGCCATGTACTCGTTGAGCTTCACCGATCGCTCGGCGGCGATTGTCTGAACCTCGGCTTCGAGTTCAGCGGCTTTCTTGCGATCTGCTTCGGTATACAGAGAAACCCGTCGTTGGGCGGGGGTCTTCCAGCTTTTCCAATCGAGCGCCGGTTCGAAGATGGCCCGCAGGGCGAAGTAGTCCGTGTGCGGGATCGGGTCATAACGATGGTCGTGACACTGCGCACATTGGAGGCTGAGCCCCAGCAGCGACGTCCCCACAATCTTGAGGGTGTCCGCGACGACCTGATTGCGTCCGTCGTCGTTGTCCGCCCCGCTGCCCGTGCCGTCCGCCGCCATCCGCAGGAAACCGGTGGCGGTCAACAGGTCGATTTGTTCCGGCGTGAGGTCGCCGTTGCGGGGACCGGCGAGTTCGTCCCCGGCCAGTTGCTCGGTCAGGAAGCGGTCGAACGGCTTGTCGGCGTTGAGTGCGCGGATGACCCAGTCGCGATACTTCCACGCCCAGGGGCGGTCGGCATCGGCGTTGGTGGACCCTTCGGAATCGGCATAGCCGGCGACGTCGAGCCAGTGCCGCGCCCAACGCTCCCCGTAGTGGTCCGAAGCGAGAAGTTCGTCGACCAAACGCTCGTACCAAATCTCATCCTTCGCGGCCATCCACCGCTCGACCTCTTCCGGCGTCGGCGGCAGACCGGTCAGATCAAAGAAGGCCCGCTTGATCAGCGTGAAGCGGTCCGCATCCGGAGAGAACGACAGCCCCTCCGGCATGGCAGCCAGAACCAGGGCATCAATCGGAGTCCGCACCCGCGCTTCCGGGGGAAAGGTGGGAACCTCCGGGCGGCGGATCGGCTGGAACGACCAAAAGCTCCGCTCCTCCGGCGTCACCCCCAACCCGGGAGCAAGGGTCTCCGGTTCCGGCCGCGCGGTCGTCGCTCCCGCGGCGATCCACCGTTCGACGACCGCAATGTCTTCATCCGGAACGCGGTGCTCGCCCGGAGGCATCTCCCCGGACCGCAACCGCTCAATCAGATAACTTTCCTGTGGCTTGCCGACGACGATCGCCGGACCGCTCTCGCCGCCGGCTGTCATCTGACGGACCAGCCGCAGGTCCAATCCGCCTTTCAGTTCCTCGGTCGCACCGTGGCAGTCGAAACAATGGGTGCGAAGAATCGGGCGGATGTGGGCTTCATACGTCAGCGACGGGACCGGCTCCGCAGCGAACGCTGCCGCGCTTGTGAAGAAACCGAGCAAACCCAGCGACAGTAGCAGTCGTCCGTAGATTCTCATCGGGACACTTCATTCGGGACGTCAAGGCGGGAATCGAGCGACAGCGGCTCAGGCGGGGACGGGGGCGGCAATCGCCCTCGAAGTGATGCTGCAGCGGGGTGACTCCATTCTAACAGACGGAGCACGAAAAAGAGAAGGATTTCTCGCCGAGATGGCCACACCGGGGAGGGCAAACGATTAATTGAAGTGGGGGCGTCGCACCGACGTCGGCCGTCGCCGTTGGCTCCGGACGAACACCATTCCACGATTCCGGTTAGCCCGGAGGCATCGCCGACAGCGGATCGCCGACTGCCCCCCCATCGCGACAAATACGTTCGCCTTACCGTACCGGGGCGCAGACCCCTCTGCGTTTCTCGGCGAACTCCGCGGTGAATCCCGCTCCCGACGGAACATTCGGCCCGGCCCGGTTACTCGGCGGCGACGACGTTGTTCCGCAGCACGCCGACCCCTTCGATTTCCACTTCGACGACATCGCCCGGCTGAATCGCGGCCGTCTTGCCGGAGGTGCCGGTGAAGATCAGGTCCCCGGGATGCAACGTGATGTGGCGGCTGATGAAGCTGACCGCCGTGGCGACGTCGTTGATCATGTGGCTCGTGCTTTCCTCCTGCATGACTTTGCCGTTGAGCCGCAGCCTCGTGAGCAGGTTGTCGTAGTCGATCCCGCGGGCGATAAACGGCCCGCACGGACCGAAGGAATCAGCCCCTTTCGCGCGCCACCATTGGACGTCGTTGCGTTGCCAGATGCGGGCGCTCACATCGTTCCCACACGTCACACCGAACACATAGCCGAGCGCGTCGGCTTTTGAAACATTCTTCGCCGTTTTGCCGATGACGAGCACCAACTCCGCCTCGAAGTGGACCGTGTCCGCATCGGCCGGGATCACAATGTCGCCCCCTTGTGCGGTCAGGCACGACGGGCTCTTGAAGAACGGCTGCGGGATACGGAACTTCTCCGGCACCTCATTGCTCGAACGGTATTCAGTCTTTGATGTCGTCTCCGAATCTGTTTCGCCGGTCTTCAGATCGGTAATCGTGCGCGTGGTGGTCGTGACAATTGTGGTCACGCTCTTCTCGTCGGAGATGTGACTGCGGTAGTTGCCGGCGAGCGCCAGCACCTGCGTGGGGCGCGTGGGGACGAGCAACGTCACGTCATCAATGGCGAACGACTTGTCCGTCTTTCGCCACTGGCCGAACAAGTCACCGTCGATGAGCCGCAGCCGATCTCCTTCCACGACTCCATAGCCGACGGTCTCGCCGACTTGAAACCGGGCGAACCGGATCGGGCCATCCTCCGCCCGAACGTGGGATTCAAACGCGGCCATCAACAGGACGGCCGAAAGGCTGAGGACAATCAGGGTGCGGCAACCGGTGCGGATCATGTCTTGCCTCGGTGGAAATCGACTGCGTTGTCAGGCTTTGATGCGGGGGTTGGGGCTCAAGCTTTAGCTTGTTTTGGCAGCCTCAAGGCTGAACTCCAACCTTAGTCTCCAAGTTTGACAGCCTACCCCTTCGAGCCTACCAAAGTTTTGTTCGCAGGAGTTGGAGAATCTCACTGCGTTCGATGTCCAGCATGTGCGGCCGTTGTTTCCGCTCGTCGCCGGAGGCGAGTTGCAGCAGGTCCACGATGTGCGCCACCGGGTAAACGATCGCGATCTCGTCAAGCGAGATGGCGGCCAACGGGATCGGCTTGCCGAACTCCTTGCCGATCGGAAATTCCGCGTCCTCCCCGGCGGCGACGAACTCGGTCAGGAAGTCGCGAAAATCCTCCAAAGCCGGCCGCGACCGCTTGGCGTGGTCCGAAAACGACGCCAACTGGGCATTGATAACCAGTACCGTGTCGGACAACCCTTCATTCAGACGGACACTGTAAGTGCCCAGGCAGCCGTAACCGGTCCTCAGCAGCATGGCGACCGGCAGGTCGTCGCGATTGGCCTTTTCGACACCGATGATCTTGCGAAAATCGTTCAGATTCATGCCCGCCTCCCTCGACTGACTGCGATTGATTTCGGAAACCTTGGCGACGATACCGGCAGCCGCAGGTCTCTGCAACCGATGCGAACCGCGCACTGCGGCGGCATGCCGATCCCGCTGGAGATCGGTTTCAGCGACCGTCGGTGGATGACGAAATGTCGAAATGAGAATGGCGAAGGAAATTCGAATCCCGGCGAGTCGTGCCTCGGCATATCGGGTTGCCAATAAAACGTCCGGTGCGCGAATCGACGGGGCTCTTTCGTGCAGGGCAACTGGTTGTTTCACATTGGGAAGGGTGGCGGGGGCGCTCCGTAGGAAGCCCCCGATTCTCAACGCCTTCAAACACGGGGGCTTCCGCGGCGCGGAGCGCCCCCGCCACCCGATCAGCCGCTGCCCATTGTGAAAAACAAAGTTGCCCTGCTCTTTCGTGCTGCTTGATTGTTTTTCGATTGTCGGGGTTCGGTATTCCTTCGGCATGCAGGCTTCGTCATTCCAGTCTTTCAGGACCGTGTCCCGATCGTTGTGCCCAGCAATTGGGCCGCACAAGAATCTCATGTTCACACGCAGGCCCCGTGACCGCACCCCCCGTCACGTCATGATGTCGCGCACGATGCGGCCTTCGATGTCGGTCAATCGGAAATCGCGACCGGCGTAGCGGTAGGTGAGACGTTCGTGGTCGAGGCCCAGCAGGGACAGCAGCGTCGCGTGCAAATCGTGCATGTGGACTTTGTCGGTGACCGCCTCGTGGCCGAACTCATCCGTCTGCCCAAAGGCAAGCCCCGGCTTGACGCCCCCGCCGGCGAGAAAGTGGGTGAAGCCCTTGGGATTGTGATCGCGGCCGTCGGAGTTTTGGGCGAACGGATTGCGACCGAACTCGCCCCCCCACCAGACGAGCGTGTCTTCGAGCAGTCCCCGTGCTTTGAGGTCGGCGATCAGCCCGGCGACCGGCTGGTCGGTCGCCTTGGCGTGAATGGCGTGTTTCTCCATATGGGAGTGCTGGTCCCAACGCGGATTGTTGCCGTTGTCGGCGTAGTTGATCTGGATGAACCGCACGCCGCGCTCGGCCATCCGCCGCGCGAGCAGGCATTGCCGGCCGAAGTCATCGGTCTCCTTTCGGCCGATGCCGTACATCGCCTGCGTGGCCGGGGTTTCCCCGGAGAGGTCCATCAGGCCGGGGGCGTGCATCTGCATCCGCCAGGCGAGTTCGAAGGAGCTCAACACGGCTCGCTGGCCGTCGTCCGCATCGTCGGTGACTTGAGCCCGGTTCAACCCCTGCAACAATTCAAGTTGCCGCCGTTGTGCGGACTCCGCCAGCCGCCCGTTGGTGATGTGCCGAATGCGGGCCTCCGCCATCGGTTGTCCGGCCCGCCCGATCGCCGTTCCCTGGTAGTGGGCCGGGAGAAAGGCATTGGCGTAGTTGCGCGGGCCGCCGTTCGCAGCAGACGGGCCGATGGTGAGGAACCCCGGCAGGTTCTGGTTCTCGGTCCCCAGCCCGTAGGTGACCCACGCCCCCATCGCGGGCCGGATGAGGTTGGTCGCTCCCGTGTGCAGAAACAACGTGCTGGGCCCGTGCGCCACGCCGTTGGTGTGCAGGCTGTGCAGAAAGCACAGCTCGTCGACGTGCTCCGCGATGTGAGGAAACAGATCGCTCACCCACTGTCCGCACTCGCCGTACTGACGAAACTTCCACAGCGGCCGCATCACACGATGTTTCTTCACCGTCCCCGTATTGGCGAGCACGCGGGCATCACGAAATTCGAGTTCCTGGCCGTCGAGCTCTTCCAGCAGCGGCTTGTAGTCGAACGTATCAACCTGCGACGGCCCCCCCTGCATGAAGACAAAGATGATCCGCTTGGCCCGCGGCGGAAGCAGCGGCTGTTGCTCAGCGAGCGGACGCGCCGCGTCCGCCGCTGCGGCGGACGCCTCCTCCGCACAAAGTCCGGACAGCGCGAGCGACCCGAACCCGCAAGCGGCGGACTGCAGGAGTCCTCGGCGATTGTTCAAATCTGGGCCGAAACGTGTCATGTACCAGATTCACCACGGTGAGGTCGTGAGTCTGGGAAGTCTATCGCTCATCACGCGTGAACATGCCCTCCCAGTCTCGTGCGCCATGAATGATATCGGAAATCTCGATCCCCGCGTCGGTCACGTAATAACAGATCACATACTGATTCGCCGGTCGTTCGCCAGGGTGGATGTGAAGGTCTTCACACAGGTCATCACGACGCAGGCCGATTCCCGGTTGGGCTGCCAGAATGGAAAAAGTCTCTCTGAGTGCGTGAAGAACCCGCTCAGCAGCCGATGGATTCCGCTCGGCAATATAGTCCGTGATGTCATACAGATCCTGTCTTGCCTGGTGCGAAAGCCGATAGGTTTTCACGACACGGCCTGCTTCTCCTGACTTCGCTTCTGGGCGCGTTCCTTCAACTCCAGAAACAACCGGTCCAAGCCCGTCTCGTCGTATTCCTCATACTCTCCTTCCTGCAACTGCCGACGGCTTTCTCTCAACCGTTCTAACAGTGTTGTCCGCTGACGTAACAACTCGACGCCCGCGTTGAGCGCTTCTCCCAAGCTGTGATACGACCCGCGTTCGATCAGTTGTTTGATGAACGTTTCATTCTCTGCCGAGAGGTCGTTTCGAGAGACTTCCGTTGGCATACAATCCTCCGAAGCGTTACTCGATGTACCGAAAATCCATGGACGCGATTACCGCCTGACAGAGGCTCGCCCAACGGGCCCGTCGGTCCGACTGTCCGATGAACGCACTCGTTAACGGACGTTCCACCTCGCTCGGCGGGCGGCCCAAGGCTTGATTGTACAACAAATCGACCCGCTGATGGTCGCTGATTTCTGGTTTCGCCAACAGCCGCGCGGCGGTGAGCGTTGCCTGCTCCATCACGAACGGACTGTTCATCAGCAACAGCGCCTGCGTCGAAAGCGTGCTTACTGTGCGGCGTCCAACTGACAGGTTCGGGTCCGGGAAGTCGAACACCGTAAACAGATCAGGCAGGCGATTCCGGAACACCGGCAAATAGACCGCCCGTCGGCCCACGTCGAACTTGTAACCATACTCGGACTTGGTGTCCGCCCGCACGGTGTTCCCCCCGACGGTCAGATCGAGTGCTCCACTGAGCGCCAGGACACTGTCGTAGATCGACTCTGCATCGAGCCGGCGGCGATTCTGATGGGACAGCAGGCGATTCTCCGGATCGAGGGCACGCGATTTTTCGGTCGGCCGGCTGGAGAGACGGTAGGCGCGAGACAACATGATCTCACGGATCAGGCCCTTCACCGACCAACCGCTGTCGGCCAAGCGAATCGCCAAATGGTCCAGCAACTCCGGATGTGAGGGCGGTTCTCCGGTGGCGCCGAAGTTGTCGACCGTCCGCACCAAACCCGCGCCAAACAGGTGGTGCCAAATCCGGTTGACGGCGACCCGCGCCGTGAGCGGATTTTCCCGATCGGCGATCCACCGCGCCAGTTCGAGCCGGCCGCTGGAGTTCGCAGGGACGGGTTGAAACGGTTCGGGCGTTGCCACGCTGAGAAACCCGCGGGGCGCCACCTCGCCCAGATTTTTCGCATTGCCCCGAATACAAACGTGATAGTCACCGATTTCCGACTCGTCCTCGTCGGTGACGACAACCGTCTCCGGCGGCGATGGAGGTGCCTGGGCTTTCAGTGCAGCCACCCTTGATACGAGATCGGAAATCTCAGCGGTCAGCTCATCGAGTTGCCGGGTCAACTCCGCGAAATCCTGCGACGGGGATGAGGCGGCTTCGTCGGTTGTTGCCTCCGAGAGCTTCCGTGGTGCGAGCTTCAGCGGCAGCAATTGGACCGCATCGGCGATAACGGTCCCTGAGGAGCCATCGGTCCGGAGCGTCACAACGGCCGCGTTGTCGAAGTTGAACTCGCCCAGTGAGGCGAACAGCCCGTCAAGAGGCGGCGGCTCTCGCTGGTCCAGCCGGACTTCACGGTCTCCCTCGCGATGGGTGATCGTAAAGGGTGCGTTCGGGCTGCGGTTGCTGTGTGCACTATAAGAGATGCGCAACTCATAGGTTCCCGGTGACTTGAGCGGCAGGTGATACTGGATGCTGCTCCCCGCCCCGCTGGCGTAACGGTAACCGTCGCCCACGAAATTCTTGACCCCGTTGCTTGTCGTCCAATTCCCCGAGAGGACGGTCGCTTCCGTGTCGTCGAGCGTGAGCGTCGGCAGCGACTTCCGCAGTTCCTGCAACCGGCTCGTTCGCTTGTCGATCTCCGTCCGCAACGACGCGAGGGCCGCGCGGTGCTCGTCGAGCCGTTGCTGAGTCTTCGCATCGGTCGGCAGCGGCTGATTCACCCAACGAGAGACGTTCGCATGGATGAGCGTTCTCGTGCTGCGAAAAATGCCGGCCAGTGCGTAGTAGTCGGTCGTGGGAACGGGATCGAACTTGTGATCGTGACAGCGGGCACAGCCGAGCGTCATGCCGAGAAATGCACGGCCGAGAGTGTCGATCTGCTCATCGATTACGTCCATTCGCAACTGCTCTTTGTCCTGCAGTTCGAAGTTTGTCGGACCCAGCGCAAGAAACGCGGTCGCCGTCAATTGTTCGCCCTGTTGCCGATGATCGTCAGCAGGCAACAGGTCGCCGGCGATTTGTTCAACGATGAAACGCTCGAAGGGTTTGTCGGCGTTGAATGCATCGATGACATAGTCCCGGTACCGCCAACTCGTGCCGTACAGCAGCGAGCGGCCGCCGCCGGTCGACTCCGCGAACCGGGCGACATCCAACCAGTGACGGCCCCACCGCTCGCCGAAATGGGGTGACTCGAGAAGCTCATCGACGACGCGGCTGAACGCCGTCAACGTCGAAGATTCATCCGCAAGAAACGCGGCGATCCGCTCAGGCGGCGGCGGCAGGCCGATCAGGTCGAAGTAGGCCCGCCGAATCAGTGTCCGCCGGTCCGCATCCGCGACCGGCACAAGTCCGGCTGACGCCATTCCGGCAAGCAGGAAGCGGTCGATGTCGTTCTCGCACCAGCCGGCCTTCGCCGGTTGCGGAATCGGCGACCGTCGGGGAGGTTGAAACGACCAGAATCGGCGTCCCGCTTCCAGGCCGATGCCGGCTGTCCCGGGCTGCGGAGTTTTCGCCGACGCCGGTGGGTCTCGCGGGTCGATGGCACCGGCTTCAATCCACGTTTGGAAATCGTCAATCACCGGCTGCGGCAGCTTGCCGCTCGGAGGCATTTCAAACGTCTCAAACCGCAGCGCGTCCAGCAGCAACGACTGCTCCGGTTGGCCCGGCACAACGGCAGGCCCGCTGTCGCCCCCCGCCCTCGCCCCTTCGCGATGATCGAGCAACAACCCTCCGCGCAGCTTTTTCGAATCGGCGGCGTGGCATTCGTAACAATGCTCGACGAGCATAGGGCGAATCTTCGCCTCAAAGAAGGCGGTCGGTTGCCGGGCATCATCCGCCGTTCCCCGCGCAGCCGCCAGGAACAGCAAAGCAAGCAACACCGACAGTGAGCATCGGCTGAACACGCAGTCGGACTCCGATCAAAGCGGGCCTCAACAGAAACACCAGCGACGAGAAAACCTCACCGCAAACGCATTCTACCCCCTCATTTCTCCATCAACAACAGGCAACTCACACGACGGCGGGCAACTTTGTTTTCCACAATGGGCAAAGACTGATCGGGTGGCGGGGGCGCTCCGCGCAGCGGAAGCCCCCGTGTTTGAAGGCGTTGGGAATCGGGGGCTTCCTACGGAGCGCCCCCGCCACCCTTCCCAATGTGAAACAGCAAGTTGCCCTGTCACACGACGGCGGGGCTTTCGGCTGATCCTCCGCGCTGACATAATCGCCCGTTCGCCTGCTTTGTGGTTTCCGTTGACTGTGTCCATCTGTCGAGGCTGTTGATGTCGTCGCTGCACCAAACGCCGTGCCATGCCGTTGTCGCGCGGCACACCTTCAAACGCCACACCGCCGGATGGCTTCAATTCGCCCTCTTCACGGGATTCGTGGGCCTCATCAGCAGCTGTGGAGAAAATGGGACTTCGGTGCCCCAGCAGACGGCTTCTCCCCCGGAGGCAGTCACACCCACGGCACCGGCTCGGCGCGTTTCCGACGAGCCGGGCGCAATAACGATCGCCGATCTCCGCGAACGCTTGGGCATTGGTGACGCCGGGACGATTCAAAAGGTGGGCAGCCGCATCGTCGGCATGGACCTGCGCGGCACCAGCGTGACCGACCTGTCCGCCATCAAGGGGCTGCCGCTCCGCGAACTGTATCTCGAAGAAACCCCCGTCGCCGACATTTCGGCACTGGCGGGGATGCCGCTCGACAAACTTTACCTCAGCCGCACCCAGGTCGCCGACCTCACGCCGCTCGTGGGCATGCAACTGACCGAACTCAATCTCGTCGGCACACCCGTCACCGACCTCACGCCGCTGCGAGAGGTCGAGTTTGCGACGCTGTGGATTCCGGAAACCGACGTCAGCGACCTCGGCCCCCTCGCGGGCAAGTCGTTCGTCAGCCTCGACGTGCACCAGACGCCGGTCAGCGACCTGTCCCCCCTGTCCGGCAACACATCCCTCCGCCGCCTGCACATCGCGGAGACCAAAGTCACCGACCTCACGCCGCTCGCCGGTCTCAAACTGGACCGACTGATCTTCACCCCCGGCAACATCGAACAAGGTCTCGACGCGATCCGCAACATGCCGTCGCTCAATCGGATCGACACCCAATTCGACGGCGTCGCTCCAATCAAAACCCCGGAAGAATTCTGGCAGGCTTACGATGCCGGTGTCCTGAACGAGTCGTCGGGTCAGCCGCAGGAGTAACCGGTTTGGCGATCAGGACCGATCCGCCAAACCGGCCCTGTCTGCCGTGCTTTGCCTGCCGTAAGGAAAGAGAAGGGAACGCGGATGAAACGGATCGGGGCGGATCGTCGGAGGCGGGTGGACCAACCGGCACGGCTGGGTCGCGAAGCGACAAGATGCCTCACACTCAGCCCCCGGTCGTTCCAGGCGAATTGCGAGCGGAGTGAGAGGCATCCTGTGCCTGCGGCACCCAGCCGTGCCGGCTGGGCCACCCGCCTGTGGATCCATGCCGAACCAAGGTCATGAATCGCCCGACCTTGGAGCAGTTGGTTTCCGTGCCGCGAGTAAAGAATCACGAATCGTCAAATAGAGAGTCGCCCAAGTCAGCCCGCTCAAACAGACGATGCGACCAATATTATTGCCTGCGTATTCGTTGAACGACGTCCACACGAAAGCCGCAGATGCTGAGATGGCGATACCTCCGATCCACGGTATCCATTCCCATAACACAAACGATGCGGGCGAAGTTTGCGGTCGAATTGGAGAAAGGGACAAGATGACCAGGACGACCGGCAGCACAAATTGCAGGGTCGGCCACGAACGACCGTCGAGCAACAGCATCGTTGCGGCAATCACATAGCACGCAACATAAAAGAGCACGACGTGCCCCACTCTGATCCAGGCGGATGACCAGTCGTCGCGTGCATCAACTTGATTGGAAGCACTGCTTGGCATTGTGCGATCCCTCGGATACAGGAGACCTCACGCGTAGTACCGTCAAGCGCTACGGCACACGCGGTCAAAGACATCTTGATCCGTGTTGATGCCTTGGCCTCGCGCTGTGGCCGACAGCCGTGCACGTAACGACCGAAACTGCCGCAGGAAGAGGTGTTGTCTGACAGCACGTCCCACGACCTCGCTCGGAGAAACCCCCTCTTGCCGCGACAGGTCGTCCAGCGACTGCTTGATGTCGTCCGGGAGTGTTACCGTAATTGGTTGTCCCATGACGATCACCTGCAAGTCTGATTGTTGTCGGTTGAAATTCTACGGCACGCCTCTGTCTCACTCAAGCGGGAACACATCATGAGCCCGCGAGCTGCGCGGCGAGTCGGATGGCTTCGATCATCCCGCTGGGGTCAGCAGAACCTTCAGCAGCGATGTCGAAGGCGGTGCCGTGGCTGGGGCTGGTGCGGATGATGGGAAGTCCGAGCGTCACGTTCACCGCGCGGCCGAAGGCGATCAGTTTGAGGGCGATGTGTCCCTGGTCGTGGTACATCGCGACGACCCCGTCGAACTCGCCATCGACGGCCCGCTTGAGCAGGGTGTCCGCCGGAAACGGGCCTTGGGCGCGGATGCCGGCGTGCTGTGTGCGCTCGACGGCGGGGAGAATGATGCGGGCTTCCTCGTCGCCAAACAGGCCGTCTTCGCCGGCGTGCGGGTTGAGGGCACAGACGCCGATGCGCGGCTCCTCGCAGCCGATGCGGCGGAGAAAGCGGTCCGTCAGCGTGATCGTCTCGGCGACGCGGTCGCGCGAAAGCAGCCCCGGTACGCTGGCGATGGAGGTGTGTAGTGTCGCGTGCGCGACGGCCAGTCCGTGCGGACAGTGGGGGATGGCGCCGTGGAGGATGGCGCCCGGCGGCACGTAAAGCATCATGGCGAACTCATCGACGTCGCACTTCTCGGCGAGGATCTCGGTGTGTCCCGGATAGTCGTGTCCGGCGAGATGCAGCGCGTACTTGTTGAGCGGTGCGGTAACGATGCCGTCGACCGTGCCGTCGAGCGCTAACTCAATGGCCCTTGTCAGCGAGGCATAGGCGGCTTCTCCCGCGCGGGCGTCGACGGTGCCGAGCCGCACTTCGCTCAAACCGGGCGTGCTGACCTGCACATGCTCGACAGCCTCACAGCGACCGGCATCACGGCGACCAGGGCCGAGGGGGGAGGGGAGAGCGAGCCGCTCGGCAGTGCGGTTCACGATCGAGGCATCACCGACGATGACCGGCCGGCAGCAGCTCGTGACGGCATCGTCAGCAAGAGCCCGCACGACGACTTCCGGACCGATGCCGGCCACATCGCCGAGCGTGAGCGCCAGTCGCGGGAGAAGGGAGCCGGTCACGGGAAGCACTCCGCATTGGCGAAGGGAGTGCCCGACTTGTCTTTCTCCGAGAGGACCGGCGGGCCGTCGAGCGGCCACTCGACGCCGACATCCGGATCGTTCCAGTAAATGGTCCGCTCATGCTCCGGGGCGTAAAAGTCGGTGCACTTATAAAGGACGTCGGCGACCTCACTCAGCACACAAAACCCGTGGGCGAAACCTTCGGGCACATACAGCGTGAGATGGTTTGCGTCGCTGAGTGTCTCTCCGACCCACTGGCCGAATGTGGGCGAACTGCGGCGCAGGTCGACGGCCACGTCGAAGATTTCGCCCCGCATGACGGAGACGAATTTCCCCTGCGGGTGCTGAATCTGATAGTGCAGCCCGCGGAGGATGCCCCGCTGCGAGCGGGACAGATTGTCTTGCACGAACCTCACGTCGAGCCCCGCATCTGCCAGTTTCTGCTGGTGATACGTCTCCATGAAAAAGCCCCGATGGTCGCCGTGGACGGACGGTTCGATGAGCAGGACGTCCGGAATTCTGGTCGGTTGAATGTTCACAGCAGGGCCTTCTCGATGCATCAATCGTCCGGGATTCGTTTTCCGGCAAGATCGTAGCATGCCCGAATCTCACGACATAGTCGGCCCCGCCGGGTGGCCCAGCGACTCGGAACTCGCAAGCGAATCAGAGCCGCACCCGTGAGGAAGCGGCCGATCAAACGGGTCTGCAGCCTTGTGAACGTTCCTACACCAACCCGCGGTCGCTTCCTGACGAGCGCGGCTCTGATGTCTCCAGTCGCCGTGAGTCCCAATGCGTGAGAAGTCGCCGGGTGCCAGCCCCCTCGGCACCCAACACCAATGCCCAAGGGGACATCGGCAGCATGTGCTGATAGGATGGAAAACGCTGCTGTGATTTTGCCCCACCCGAGGAGAGGCCGGAATGCTTCGATCGACGATCTCAACCCTTTCGGTCTGTTCATTCGTCATCATTGCCGTCGGTGCCGATGCGACTTGTGACCCCACGAGCGCGGCAGAGCCGACCGTCCCGGCCGTGCCAATCAGCACTGCCGCACTGCCGCCGGAGTGGGCCTTGTGGGAGCGGCATGTCCTCGACCAACTGCATCCGGCGCTGCTCACGTTCGTCAACAAGTACACACGCGAAGACGGTACGCTCATCTGGCGGGAGGAATGGCCCGGGTTCGACGGGTCCGACGACGGCTACGAGAGCTTCTACAACTTCCCGCTGTACTATGCCCTCGGCGGTCCGCAGTCGATCGATCCGCTCGCCCGCAAGCTGTGGGACGGCGTCACGCGGCAGTTCACCGGCTACGGGCAGGTCGCCGACGAGTTCGACGCCCATTACGACTGGATGCATCACGGCGAATCGTACACCAACTTTTACATGTTCGGCCTGATGGACCCCGACGACAGCACGTTTCGCGAACGGACGGTCAAATTCGCGGCCCTGTACACCGGTGAGAATCCGGACGCCCCCAACTTCGATCCGGAGAAAACTCTGATCCGCTCGCCAATCACCGGCAGCCGCGGGCCGCATTTCGTCAACACGGCCGAAGACTGGGTGACCCATCGCCCGATTCTCGCCCACTATCCGCTCCCTTTCACCGACATCCCCGGCGTTGATTCGAGTGCCGCCTGGAACGATGACGAGTTGTTCCCGCACATTCTGGATGCCATCAACCAACGCATGATGCGCGGCGACGTGCCCCTCAACCTCACCAGCACGAGCCTGATGCTCAATGCGTACATGACGACCGGCGACGCCAAGTACAAACAATGGATTGAGGACTACGTGCAAACGTGGATGGGCCGCGTCGCCGCAAACAACGGCATTCTGCCGGACAACGTTGGGATCTCCGGCCAGGTAGGCGAACACATGGACGGCAAGTGGTGGGGGGGCTACTACGGTTGGCGATGGCCTCACGGGCTGTTCAATCAGCTCGAATCAACCACGATCGGCGCGTCCAACGCCTACGCCGTCAGCGGCGATCCCAAGTACCTCGAACTGCCGCGTTCTGTGATCGACCTTGTGGCCAAACACGGCAAAACGGTGGACGGGACTCTGCACGTTCCGCATCGGCACGGCGACGACGGCTGGTACGACTACCGCCCGATCAACACCAAGTATCTCGTGCATCTGTGGTTCATGTCACGCGCCGATGAGGACTGGCAGCGGATCGAACGGCTCTCCGATCCGGCGGCATGGAAAAGCCTCACTTACTCCAAAGGGAAGGGGGACTCCGAAAACCCGGAGCCGTGGTTGGCCTTCGTGCGAGGTCGAAACGACGAGTACCCGGTGCAGGTTCTGCGCGCCTGCTTTGAAGAGACGACGAACCGGATCGACCGCATCGCCAAGGACGAAACGACTCCCGATCAGCAGGACGTCCATCACTGGCAGAATCTGAACCCGGTGGTGCTTGAAGGGTTGGTGCAATTGATGCTCGGCGCGCCGAACCACATCTATCACGGCGGGATGCTGCACACGAGCGTCCGCTACTTCGATCCTGCTGGGCACCGGTCCGGGTTGCCGCCGGACGTCGCCGCGCTCGTCGACCGGCTCACGCCGGGCGGGTTCCGCATCTGGCTCGTCAACCTGCATGCGTCGGAGCCGCGCGATGTGATCCTGCAGGCGGGCATGTTCGGCGAACACAACTTCACCCGGGTCCGGCAGATCGACCATTACCCCTATCAATTCAACACGATCAACGGACGCGCGTTTCGGGTCCGGCTGGTGCCCGGTGCCGTCGGACAGTTGGAAGTCGGACTCAAGCGGTTCGCCAACCCGCCCACCTATGCGTTCCCGCCGATGGACGAGTGAGCCCCGCGACCCTTCCAAGCCGACGGCGCGTGCAATCCATTCGATGGCCGTCCTCGCTCATTTCCGAGTGGCTGGGGCGCTCTTGAGGCGACGGAACCATGTCCTCAGAGCGAACACTGGGGCCGTGGACGCGGTTCGTTCGCCGTCCACAGCCCCAGAGTTCCGTACGGCTCTCCAATCATCAATTTCAGAATGCCCCAGCCATCCTCGCCATCGAGCGGATGCACGCGCCGTCGGCTCGGGACCCGAAGTCTCACGCGGAATCGGGTCCCAGTCCCTATACTGCGCTCGAAAACGATCGTGAGTCACTGGACGCCGACCGTATCAAAGGGGAACTTCGTTGCCCACACTTCGTGAATTGACCGACGAACTGCTGCAACAGGAAGCGACGCTCCGGGAAGGGGGCGGGCCGTCGGGGCAGGCGCGGCAGCGAAAGCTCGGCCGGTGGCCGGTCCGGGAGCGGCTCGCTGCGCTGCTCGATGACGGCCGCCCGTTCTTCGAGCTCGGCTTGTGGGCCGCCTTTGGCATGTATGAGGAATGGGGAGCCGTGCCGGCGGGGGGGGTGGTGACCGGCATCGGCTGGGTCAGCGGGCGGCCGTGTCTCATCGCCGCCAACGATGCAACGGTGAAAGCGGGGGCCCTGTTCCCGCAGTCGGTGAAGAAACTGCTGCGGGCTCAGAAAATCGCCTCGCAGCTGCGCCTGCCGGTCATCTATCTAGTCGACTCGGCGGGAGTCTTTCTGCCCCTGCAGGACGAGGTGTTTCCCGACGAGGACGACTTCGGCCGCATCTTCCGCAACAACGCTGTGATGTCGGCGGCCGGCATTCCCCAGTATGCGGCCATCATGGGCAACTGCATCGCCGGCGGGGCCTATCTGCCGGTCCTCTCCGACGTCACGCTGATGACCGAGGGGAGCCAACTTTGTCTCGCCGGCCCGGCCCTCGTCAAAGCGGCCATCGGACAAGACGTCGACCCGGAAGAACTGGGCGGTGCCAAGATGCACGCCACGCTCAGCGGCACCGTCGACTTCTGCGAACCGGACGACGACGCCTGTCTCAATCGTCTGCGATCACTCATCGCCCTGCTGCCAGACCTCAGAGCCGGAAGCGTCAGCGCCCGGTCGCCCAACGTTCCCCCCGCGCGCAACGCAGACGACCTGTACGACATCGTGCCCGCCGATGGTCACGGAGAGTATGAAATGCGCGACGTGATCGCCTGTCTCGCCGACGCGGATTCGATGCAGGAATACAAGGCGGAGTACGGCCAGTCGTTGCTGACGCTCTTCGCCCGCATCGGTGGTCACGCGGTCGGCATCGTCGCCAATCAGCAACACCGCACACGCACCGCCGAGGGGGAAGTGCACATCGGCGGCGTCGTCTATCCGGACTCCGCCGAGAAAGCGGCCCGCTTCGTGATGAACTGCAACCAGTCGGGCATCCCGCTTGTTTTTCTGCAGGACGTTCAAGGGTTCATGGTCGGCAAACGGGCCGAGCAATCGGGCATCATTCGCTCCGGAGCCAAACTGGTCAACGCGATGAGCAACTCGGTCGTCCCCAAGCTGACGGTGATCGTTGGAGGGTCATTTGGGGCCGGCAATTATGCCCTGTGCGGCAAGGCGTACGACCCCGCGTTGATCCTCGCCTGGGCCGGTGCCCGCAACGCGGTCATGGGCGGCAGCCAGGCGGCCGAGACACTACTCTCTCTGCGGCTGCGCGACGCCCAACGCAAGGGGCAGACGCTGACCGAGGAACAAATCGACGAACTGCGAGAGGCGACCCGCAGCCGCTACGAGGAGCAGACGGACATCCGCTACGGCGCGGCCCGCGGCTGGGTCGACGCCATCATCCCCCCCCACGAAACTCGCCTCTGGCTCCAAACAGCGCTCGACCTCCTCCCCTCCACCGAGCATCGGCCACCATTCCAGACCGGGGTGTTTCAAGTGTAATCTGGTGTCCGGACGCAGACACCCGGTGTCTCAACTCTGATTCAATCGTCGAGAAGCAATACCGTCCCGAAAGTTCGGATCGCTGCAAACACGTGTGAGACACCTGGTGTCTCTGTGAGGGTTCGTCTCTCTTCGGAAAAACGAATATGCCCGACGTTGTCAGAATCGGAAATGCGCAGGCGTTCTGGGGGGACCGGTCGGAAGCAGCCGCCGAAATGCTGGCCCGCGAGCCGGACCTCGACTACCTCACGCTGGACTACCTCGCCGAGGTGTCGATGTCGATTCTCGCCACCCAGCGGGACCGCGACCCCTCTGCCGGGTATGCCCGCGATTTTCTGGACGTCATTCGCTCGCTCACGCCCTACTGGGCATCGGGCGGACGATGTCGGCTGATCACCAACGCCGGCGGGCTCAACCCCCGCGGCTGCGCAGAAGCCTGCCGGGCCGAACTGGAAGCGGCCGGTTGCGGCGGCATCACCATCGGAATTGTGTCCGGTGACGACGTTCTGCAAACCATTCGACAGTCCCACAACTCGCCTGTTGCCGCGAGTTCCTTTCGCGATCTCGACACCGATGCACCGATTGCGGACGTTATCGGCCGCCTCGTCACGGCGAACGCCTACGTCGGCGCAGCACCCGTCGTCGACGCACTCGCCGAGGGAGCGGGCATCGTCATCACCGGGCGAACCGCCGACCCGTCGCTCGCCGTCGCCGCCTGTGTGCACCATTTCGGTTGGAGTGACGACGACTGGCAACGACTGGCCGGAGCGACCGTCGCCGGACATCTCATCGAGTGCGGCACACAGGTCACCGGCGGCATCTCCACCGACTGGCTCGACGTGCCCAACGCGGCTGCAATCGGTTTTCCCATCGTCGAAGTCGCTGACGATGGAAGTTGCGTCGTCACCAAACCTCGCGGAACCGGCGGGCGTGTGACCGAACGAACAGTCAAGGAACAGCTTCTCTATGAGATCGGTGACCCGAGCCGTTACCTCAGTCCGGATGTGACCGTTTCTTTTCTCTCGATTGACGCCTCCGAGATGGCCGAGAGCCGGGTCCGTGTCAGCGGCGCACAGGGAAGTCCGCCGCCGGAGACGCTCAAGGTGAGCGCCACGTATCGCGACGGCTATCGTGCATCGGGCACCTTGACCGTTGTGGGCCGTGATGCTGCCTTGAAAGCGCGACGCACGGGCGAAATCGTACTGCAGCGGGTGAGCGATGCCGGGTACGGATTGCGCGATTCGCTGATCGAGTGTCTGGGCACGGGCGCTTCGGTCGCCGGCGTGGTGCCGCAACCGGTGACCGGGGACGTTTGGGAGACCGTGCTGCGAATCGGAGTCGAAGCAGATTCCCGGGACGCTGTCGAGCGATTCTCACGAGAACTGATGCCGCTCGTCACCGCCGGTCCACAGGCTGTGTGCGGTTACGCCGACGGTCGTCCGCGCGTTCAGCCGGTCGTCCGCTACTGGCCGTGTCTTATCGACCGAGCGATGGTCACGCCGGCCGTTTCAACGCTCGTGACGGCTGCCCCGGTTCATTCGTCAGCGACCGATCAGAACGATCCAGAGAAGAACTCACGGACTGGTCCGCCGGCGGTTGCGTCGACGGCGGGGGCGACCGGACCGGCGGAGACATCCTTGGAGGGCTCAAGAGTCGCAGATCCTCCGACCACACTCTACGACCTCGCTCACGCCCGCAGCGGGGACAAAGGAATCAACGCCAACGTGGGGATCATTGCCCGTGAACCGAAGAACTACGAATGTCTCAAGAACTGGCTAACAGCGGACCGCGTGGCGGCCTACTTCGAACCGTTGGGAATCGACGGCGTCGAGCGGTTCGAACTGCCCAACCTGGGGGCGCTCAACTTCATCATCCGCGGCGCCCTCAGGCGACGTCTGCGAATCGACCCCCAGGGAAAAACGCTCGGACAGGCCCTCCTCGAAATGCCGCTCGATGACATGGGCCGATGAACGGGCGCATTCGTTTCGCACGGTTTCGTCGCATCGCACCGTTTCGCCACACATTTGAAATGTGTGGCGAACCAGATGACGTGTATACTTCCTTGGAACAATCATCTTGCCACATCAAATATGTCGAACCGGAGTCCAATGTGTCCGAACTGATCCGCGTTGAGCCGGTCGAACCCGGGATGACATCGCTGGTGCTCAACCGGCCGGAACGCCGCAACGCGCTGAGCATCACGCTGGTCACGGAGTTGTGTGATGCAATCGACCGGCTGGCGGGGGACGCTGCTCAACGCGTGATCATCCTGCGTGGTGAAGGGCCGGTCTTCTGCGCCGGCTTGGACCTCAACGAGGCGGCGGACGACGCGCTCGTCGAGCAATCAGCAGCCGGCATCGACCGGCTGTTTCGTACACTGCGGGAGGCGCCTTTGGTGTCGATTGCCGCGGCTAAAGGAGCCGCCTACGCCGGAGGGGGCGGACTGCTGGCGGCGTGTGACATCGTCATTGCCTCGGAGGACTTTCGCGTCGGCTTTCCGGAAGCCCGCCGCGGTCTGCTCCCCGCGCTCATCTGCGACGTTTTGAAGACGCGCGTCAGCGAGGGGAACCTGCGAGAACTGTTTCTCGTCGGTGACCCGATCGACGCCCCGCGCGCCCTGCAAGTCGGGCTCGTGCAACACGTCGTCCCCGGCGACCGGCTGCTCGATGAAGCCGTGAGCATCGGCCGTTCCATTCTCGCCGGCGGCCCGGAAACGATTCGGCAAACGAAAGCACTGATCAATGCCGCCTTCGACACGGCCGTCGACGCAGCGGACGAAAGCGCTCTCCAATCCCATCTGGAGGCACGCAAGAGCGACGAAGCGGCCGAGGGCATGGCAGCTTTCCGCGAAAAACGACCGCCGCGTTGGGCGGCTTCCGGCTCGTGATCTGTCCCAATCGCGTATCATTGGTCATTGGGGTCAGGCACCTTTTTCGGCGGGAAATGGCGTCCGACTCAGAGAGGAGGGTCGCCGAAAAATGTGCCTGACCCCCTCATCTTGCCTGTCAAAGTTATCCGATCCGTCAACGGTTACCATTGAGTCATCCACGTCATTCGATCGCATTCATTACAGGACGCAGTTCATGAGTACGGCGACTCCCGGATCAGAACGACAGGCTCAACGCGATAAACAAATCCAGCAGGCGGAGGAGATTCTCGCCACCGTGCCGCAGGAACAGGGGGTCGCCAAGGGGCTCTTCTGGGGCGACTTCGTCGCCGATTGGATCTTTCCCTACCCGCAGATTCCGGCCGCGCAACAGCCGGAAGTCGACGCGGCTGTTGCGGAGGTGACCCGGTTCTGTGAGGACGAGCTTGACCCGGTGCGGATCGACCGGGAAGCAACGATTCCGCCGGAGGTCATCGCCAGGTTGCGAGACTTGGGTGTGCTTGGCATGACGGCACCCAAGGAGAACGGAGGACGCGGATTCTCTCAGATGGGCTATGGGCGTGTGCTGGAGGTGCTCGGCGGTCACTGCAGCTCGACATCGCTGTTTGTCAACGCCCATCACTCGATCGGCATGCGGGCGCTGATTCTGTTCGGCACCGAGGAGCAACAGCGCAGGTGGCTGCCCGGTCTGGTCGGCGGTGAGACACTCGCCGCGTTTGCCCTCACGGAGCCGGAAGCCGGTTCCGACGCGGCCAATGTGCAGACGACCGCCGTTCCCTCCGACGACGGCACACATTTCATCCTCAACGGCGAGAAACGCTACATCACCAACGGCTCCATTGCCGACGTGCTCACCGTCATGGCGCGGACGCCCGTGCCGGGAACCGACAAGACGGCGATCACCGCGTTCTTTGTCACTCCGGATATGCCCGGCTTCGAGGTGACTGA
The DNA here is from genome assembly GCA_029259845.1 of Planctomycetaceae bacterium. Classification (GTDB taxonomy): domain Bacteria; phylum Planctomycetota; class Planctomycetia; order Planctomycetales; family Planctomycetaceae; genus JAHBXU01. The sequence goes on from JAJDEI010000094.1 coordinate 38,971, forward strand.
AGCGAAGATGGAGAAGCTCGGCGTTCGCGGATCGACGACCTCCCGGCTGGCGTTTCACGAGATGAAGGTGCCGCGGGAAAATATCCTGGGGCCGCAAGGACAGGGGCTGAAAGTCGCCCTCACCGTGCTCAACTTTGGTCGGACGACGTTTGGTGCCGTCTGCACGGGAACGGCAAAAACCTGCCTGCGGCTCGCTACCGAATACGCCAAGCAGCGAACGCAGTTCGACCGCACGCTTGCGGAGTTTGAACTCGTGCAACAAAAGCTGGCCCGCATGGCCGCTTGGACCTATGCGATGGACGCCATGACGACCGTCACCGCCGGGCTGATCGACCGGGGGCTCGAAGACTATATGCTGGAGACGGCCATGCTCAAGGTGTACTCCACCGAGCGGTTGTGGACGATCGTCAACGACGCCTTCCAGATATTCGGCGGTGCCGCCTACTTCACCGACCTGCCGCTCGAACGCATGCTCCGCGACAACCGCATCAATCAAATCGGCGAGGGAGCCAACGACGTGCTCATCTCCTTTACCGCACTGACCGGCATCCGCGGTCCGGCGTTGCGTCTCAAGGATGTCTCGGACGCCGTCCAGAAGCCGTGGAGTGGTCTGGGGACGATCGGCAAATTCGCTGCCGACCGTGCCTCCGCGCGGCTCGGGACTCCGCATGTCCCGGTCCGCTCCGCCCACCTCGAGCCGCATGCCCGCCGGCTCGGCAAGCTCATCCGCCGCTTCGGCAACGCCGTCCAAAAAACGCTGATCACGCACCGCGAGGAAATCATCGAACGGCAGCTCGTTCAAGAACGCATCACCTGGGCGGCGATGGAACTGTTCGCCACCGCCTGCGTGCTCAGCCGTTGGGATCACGAAGGCGGCGGAGCCGACAACCATGTCGCCGCCCTGTTCGTGACCGAATCGCTCGCCGACGCCGAACGGTGGCTGGATGCGCTGGGATCAAACAACGACCAAACTCTGCTCGCCGCCGCACAGGCTGTGATCGGCTGAAGCTGCCATTGGCGGATCCCCGACGACATCGGACAGAATCGGAAATTAACATCCCAGCTGGGCGAAGAGCGGCACAGTGTTCGAGGGGCGTCCCCGCAGGTGGGTGGCTGGGGCGATCTGACACCCGGTTGGTCTCTCACGCTCGTTCTCTGGGGCTGTGCGCGGTCAAGGGGACGCGCCCATCGCCCCAGACGCGAAACGTTTTCGACAATTGCGAAGCCCGAATCTCGCCCCAGCCACCCTGAGAGCAGGAGCTTAATTTGGAGACGGCTCTTACCCGCCCGATACGCCGAACAACGACGAGGCGATGGCCAGGAGACCCACGGCGAGGCAATACCAGGCGAACGTGTGCAGCTTGCGGGCGGTGATGACCTTGAGCAGCACCTTAAGTGCGAACACTCCCACCCCAAAGGCGACGGCGGCACCCAGCCCGTACACGTTCCACTGGCTCGCTGACAATCCGCCCTCTTTGTACAAAGACCATGATTCGAGCGTCGCCGCCCCCAGAATGGCCGGGATGGCGATCAGAAACGAGAACGTCGCCGCCGTGTGACGGCTCATGCCGCTCAACAGCCCCGAGAAAATGGTGATCCCCGATCGAGAGATGCCCGGCACAGGAGCAACCGCCTGAAACAGTCCCACGACGATCGCCTGTTTCCAGGTGATGTCGGCCAATTCGCCCGTCCCCCGGTCGACCCAACGAGTCCCCCACAGCAAAGCGGCGGTCACGCACAGGGCGAGTCCGGCAGCCGCCGGAGAGGCAAATGCCCGCTCCAGTTCGTCATGCAACAGCAACCCCACCACGACGATCGGCAGCGTCGCCACCACAATGGCAACGACCGCCTGCGGCTGTCTCAACAACCCCCACAGCTCGTGACGAAAAACCAGCAGGATCGAAAACAGCGTCCCCACATGCAGCGCCACGTTGAAGGCCAGATTGTCCAACGGCCAATCGAGGGCCAACTGCGCTAGCACCAGATGGCCGGACGAACTGATCGGCAGAAACTCGGCCACGCCCTGCACGATTCCCAGGATCACTGCCTGCAGATAGGTCATGGCGGGTCGATCGGCGGCTTATGAATCACGGACGGAGTGGTCTGTCACAGCGAGGATTTCTGGTTGGAGTTCAGCCTTTAGGCTGCGAGGGCAAGTGAATGCTTCAACTCCAACCAGAAATCTCAAGTTCGACAAGGCAGTCGAAACCGGGCCGAATCCCGCCGGAATTCGACGAACGCCGCCAGCTTCTGCTGACAGTTTATCAGCCGCGTTCCGGCAGCCGCGCGAAGATCGGCTTCGATTGCGAGTCGCGGCGCGAAAATGTGCTGATCGTAACGACCGCAACAATCTCGCAACCGTCGGGTGCTCCGGCAACCCGCCGCCGCTTCCAGACTGACCGGGTAGCCCACCCGCCAACAGCGCTCACCCCGCCAGTTCGAGGAACTGGTTCACGCGTTCTTCGACCACGTCGAGGCTTCGCTCCCAGAACTCCGGCTGAGAAAGGTCAGCACCGAACGCTTCGGCAACGGCGGCCTCGGTTTGGCGAGAACCGGTCGCGATCAGAAACTGTCGGACTTTTTCCGGGAACTGGTCCAACTCTCCCTGCAACCGGTAAATCCCCAGCGAGAGCAGATACCCGAACGTATACGGGAAGTTGTAGAAGGGCCAACCGCAGATGTAGAAGTGCAGCTTGGAGATCCAGAAGTCGGGATACCAACCCTCCTCATCGAGTGCGCCGCAGTAAGCCTCCCGTTGGGCATCGAGCATCAACTCCGACAACCTTGCCGCGCTGAGTTCCCCGCCGGACCGCTCGTGATGGAAACGGTCCTCGAACAGGAACCTCGCGTGGATGTTCATCAGAAACGCCACCGAGTCGCTGAGCATGCGGTCCAACATCGACAGCCGCCGGTCGTCAGCGGCGTCAGCGAGCCGTCGGTCGCCCAGGATCGCTTCCGCAAACGTCGAAGCGGTCTCCGCCAGATTCATCGGGTACTCCTGCAACAGCATCGGCTGCTCGCGGAGCACGTACGAGTGATGGGCGTGTCCCAGTTCGTGAGCCAGCGTGGACATGCTGTCGTCCGAATGGGTAAACGTCATGAAGATCCGTGACTGCTGACGTGTGGGGAACCCGGTGCAAAAGCCGCCCTGCCGCTTGCCGCTGCGGTCCTCGACTTCAATCCACCGCTCCGCCATCGCCCGCGCGGCGAACTGGCCCAGTTCGGGTGAGAATTCGGTGAACGTGCGGATGACGATGTCGCACGCTTCGTCATACTCCAGCCGTTCCGCCGGCCCGCTGGTCGGCAGGGGAGCCATCACGTCGTACCAGCAGAGCCGTTCGAGACCGAGCAGTTCCGCCTTCTTGCCGAGATACTTCGTCAGCACCGGTTTTCGCGCGGCGATCGTCGCCCACATGGTGTCGAGCGTTTCTCGCCGCATGCGGTTCAGACGCAGCGGCAGGTCGAGGTGATCGCGGACCCCGAGACGCGCGTACTTCGTCAGCCGGCTGCCGGAGATATGGTTCAGCGCGTCGGCACACGTGTCGCCGATCGCCCCCCAAGCCCTCTGAGCCGCGAAGAAGTTGTTCTCCCGCACGGTCCGTTCGGGAGAATCGAGCGCGACCTGTCCCGGTGACTTGAGAACGATTCGGCCTTTCTCCATGACTTCGACCCGCAGCTCGCCGGACAAACGGTCGTACAATCGCCCCCACGCGTGCAAGCCGTCGACATCGAGCTGCGCGGCGAGCAGCTCCTCCGGCTTTGGCAGACGAAAGGCCGCGTTGCGACGGCACTCCCGCAGAAAGAAGCCGACCGCTGCGAGCCGTTCGTCCGCCGCGAGGAACGCTTCCATGTCGTTGTCCGAGACGTCCCGGAACGCCAGTTCGACATTCGTCAGCACCTGTTCCCGGAGCGGGCTCAGCGCGGCAAGCACGCCTTCGAGCCGCTGAAACTCCTTGTTCGCCGCATCCGCCGACGCATGACAGCCGATGAACGCGTGCAGATCTTCGGTTTGTGCGAACAGGTTGGCGAACCGCTCAATGAACACCGCCCACGTCAGCGGGGCATCGTCGCCCAACACCACTGGCGGCAAGGATTCCGAATCGTCCGCCAACTGCCGCAAGTCGGCTTCGTACTCGTCCAGCAACCGTGTAAACTCCGCCGACTCCGGATGCGGTGACAGCGAGTCCAGTTCCCAGGTCAGTTCGTATTGCGCTTTCGTTGCCATGTCGGCCAAACTCTTTTGCGATGCAAGAGGGATCTTTCCGCCTCACTCTAATTGAGTAGGGTGGGCTTTGCCCACCAACCAGGGCAATCGCATGTCCAAACGGCTTGGAGATTCCCGTCCGACTGGCCGTAGCTGAACTCGCAAGGGGTCAGAAAGACCACGATCACTGTCAGGCAGGCTGAATTCTGGTTCATCTAGCGACAAATGACGTGCGATTCCCGTGGCCCACCAACACAGCAAGCAATCACCCCCCATGACTTTGGTGGGCACAGCCCACCCTACAATTCCTGCCGGATGGATGCCCGATGAGCCTTGATCGCCCCACGATCCTGATGTGTCCCCCCGATTTCTACGGGATCGAGTACGAGATCAATCCGTGGATGAGCCGCAGCCATCAGAGCGACACGGCCCGGGCCGGCGAGCAATGGCGGGCGCTGCACGAACTGCTCGTCGCGCTGGGAGCCGACGTGCCGCTGATGACGCCCGTCAAAGGATTGCCCGATCTTGTTTTCACCGCGAACGCGGGATTAGTCCACGGGGCAACCGTTTATCTCTCCCGGTTTCGTTATTCGGCCCGTCAGGGGGAGACGCCGGTTGACGAAGCGTGGTTCACGGCCCACGGTTTCCGCTGCGTGACGCTGCCTGAGGGTGACGGAATGGACTTCGAGGGAGCCGGGGATGCGTTGTTCGTCGGCGACACGCTGTTTGCCGGCTACCTCATCCGCAGCGACGCTCCCGCAATGCAGTGGATCGCCGAGGAGATCGGCTGCCGCGTGATTCCCGTGCAACTCGTCGACGAACGCTACTATCACCTCGATACGTGCTTCTGTCCGCTGAGCGAAACCGAGGCCATTCTCTACCCGCCGGCTTTTGACGAATATGCCCGTAAGGCTCTTCGGGAAAGCATCGAGCATCCGATCATCGTTGCCGATGAGGAAGCGGCCCGGTTCGCTTGCAACGCCGTCGTGCTCGGCGAGCACGTCGTGGTCAACACCGGCTGCCCTGTGCTGGAAAGAAATCTGCGAGAGCGGGGTTACGAACCGCATGCCACGCCGCTCGACGAGTTCATCAAAGCGGGCGGCAGCGCGAAATGCCTGACATTACGCCTCGACGGCGAAGACGCCGCCGCCTGGCGAAACGCGACCACCAAGTAGAGCCGGTTGAGACAGACAGTCGTCGCCAATCGGAAGCCCCCACGGAGCCCGGAGCGGTAGCGACGGGTCGGTGCCTCTGCTGCTTTTGACCATTCGTTCCCGTCGCTGTCCCGGATACTTCATCCGTCCAGTGGAGGTGGTTGGGATGGTTGGCGGGGGTCGTGGTGGGCAGGCGCCCCCCTATGCCCCCCAGGGTTCGGCGGTTGTTGGCGGACGGGGTCGGAGGTGAACAGGACGGGAGGGAGTCAGCCGTTGTCCAGGAGCAGGGAGGCGGCTGCCGCGCGGAACAGCGATTGGTACGGGCAGTTCGACGAAAGATGAAAGGCCACGCGGCGGGCCGAGAGGCAGACGCGGGCGGCGATCTTGGCCAGGCCCAGCCGCAGGCGGTCCGCCTGGGCGGCCGCGAGTTGGGTGCCTTGCAAGTGCTCGCTTCGCAGGTGGGGCTTGCGGGGGCCCGGCGCTGTGTCACCCGCAGTCGGTTCCGACGGTCGAACGGAGCGCCACGAAATCGGCGGCTGCGTCATCGGGAACCGTGCGGTGTTCCACGAGTGAGTGCCGGCATCGGTGATTGTTTTCCCGTGGCGAAACCGGACGGGCATGGGACGCCTTCCCGTGGCCTCCGTCGATCTGCAACAATAGGTGTGTCCTTCAAGAATCACCGATTCCGGTTTCGGCCACTCGCTTGTCCGCTGAGCCCCCCTATACCGACAACGAACTGGCCGAGCGCGGGCTGCTCCGCGACCGGTTGCCGCGGCATGTCGCCATCATCATGGACGGCAACGGACGCTGGGCCCGTATGCGGGGGCTGCCGCGCGTCGAGGGGCATCGCCGCGGAGTGACCAGTGTGCGGGCTGTCGTCGAGGAATGTGCCCGGCTGCAGCTCGATCAACTCACGCTGTACTGTTTCAGCAGCGAGAACTGGAAGCGACCGCCCCTCGAACTCGAACTGCTGATGAGCCTGCTGCGGACGTATGTCGTTAAGGAGCGTGACGAAATCATGCGTCAGGGGCTGCGATTCGGCACCATCGGCCGCAACGACGGACTGTCGCCGGGCATCCTCAAGGAGGTGCAGCAGACGATCGACCTGAGTGCGAGCAATCCGGGAATGAGGCTCTGTCTGGCGCTTAATTACGGCAGCCGGACGGAACTGGTCGACGCCATGCGGAGCATCGCGGAACGGGTCAAGGCGGGAGAAATCGACCCGGCGGCGATCGACGAGGCAGTCATCGCGTCCCACCTGTACACCGCCGGCATGGCCGACCCGGACCTCGTGATCCGCACTTCGGGGGAGCTGCGGGTCAGCAATTTCCTGCTGTGGCAGATCAGTTACGCGGAACTCTGGGTGACCGAGAAGCACTGGCCCGATTTCCGGGCCCCCGACCTACACGAGGCGTTTCACGATTTTGCCACTCGTGACCGTCGCTTTGGCGGGCTGTCGGAGACATAATCCGTCGGTGAAGAGTCAAGGTTGGGGTCAGGCACCTTTTTCGGCTGGAAACGGCGTCCAATTCTGAGAAAAAGATGACCGAAAAAGGTGCCTGTTCCGAATGGCACTTGAAGTGTCGTAAGTGATTGGGTCTTCGATTGATAGAGACAGAGAAGGCCTCTCAGGCCAGAAGGACGATTGTCACAACAGTCCAACTGGCAAGGAGGCCAAACATGGGAAAATCGTTTCGTGCTGCGG
>JAJDEI010000095.1 GCA_029259845.1 Planctomycetaceae bacterium
AAGCACGCCGCGCCCACGTGGATCAGAGACTTGCGACCAACTGGCCAGCAAGCTCTCCCCGCAGGCGGATGACATAAGTAAACCTCCGTGGTGAAAAGTCGGACCTCCGTAAACTCACCCAATCTTACGCACCAACCCCGACTTGGAAAAGGCGTTTGCCCTGGCAGCCGACACCGTCAGGGTAGACACTGCGAACGGTTTTTATGTACACTAGGGGTCATCTGTCGACCGTTCGTCGGGTTGCTGGCAGACTGCTGCTGTTTCGTCCGGGCACCGATGCCCCACGGGAGGCGATCATGACTGCGCCGTTGTATCGGCTCGTGTTAATTGACAACCATCCGCTGTACATGGAGGGTCTCACGCAGCGGATCGGGCAAACTCAGGACATGCGAGTGGTCGGCTCCGCCGCAGACTCCGAAACCGGGTTGCAGGCAGCCTTGGAGCACCAGCCGGATGTGATCGTCATCCAGATCGAGATTCCCGGTCGGGGGGCATTGGCGCTGGCGGACAGCCTGTCGGCACGCCTGCCGGCATCCCGGGTTCTGTTCGTTGGAGATGACTTCAGCGACGTGTTACTCGATGAAGCACTCCGGCTGAACGCGGTCGGGTACCTGCTCACCAGCGAGCCGTCCGCCAAAGTCATCGATGCCCTGCGCGGTGTCTGCCGGGGAGAGACGGCGTTTTCGCCTGAGGTCGCCGCGCGGTTGGCGTTCGATTCCGACGCGGGCCGTTTCGTCGCCAAGTACCACAACGATCTCGCCATGCTGAGCAACCGCCAACTCGCCGTGCTGCGGCATTTGGCGCGGGGAGAAACCGTCAGGGGCGTGGCGCAAACGATGGCTCTGTCGGAGCGGGCGGTGGAGAGCCACAAATACCGCATCATGCGCCGGCTCGGCATTCGGACCCGTGTGGAACTGGCCCGCTATGCCATCCGGGAGGGGCTTACGGTACCATGATCGAGTCGACCGGACCGCTCCTTCTCGAATCCTGCTGCTCGATTCCAGTAACGCCATGACTCAGACACAACTCGGTCGCCGGGAATTCGGCGTACGTCTCGCCGGAGCCCTCGCTGCAACGGCTGTTCCCTCGTTAGCAGCCAAATCCGTCGCCGCCGAGTCGGCCGCGGAGGAAGCATTCGCCCTCAAGTACATCGTTGCCTCCTGCATGTATGGGAAGGCGCCCCTTGCTGAGATTCTGCCCGAGGTCCGCAAATGCGGGGCCTCCTTCATCGAGATCTGGGCCGAGCGGCACGGCAACCAACGGGAGCAGATTGACAAACTGGGCGAGGAACGGGTTCGTGAACTTCTGGACGAACACGACGTCAAGCTCGGCAGCTTCACCTGCTTCAAGTACGGCATCTTCAACATGCAGGACGAGATGCGGCTGGTGAAGCGGCTCGGCGGAGACATGGTCATCTGCAACACGGGCAAGCCGGCGGGACTCACCGGCGACGAACTGCGGTCAGCGGTCGCCGGCTTCGTCGAAAGACTGAAACCGCACCTGGACGTTGCTGAGGAACTGGGCATCACCATCGGCATCGAGAACCACGGCGGCGGGCTGATCAGTTCGCCGGAGTCCCAGTTGATGGTCATGGAGGCCCTGCCGTCGCAGCGGCTGGGCATCGCAATGGCTCCGTATCATCTCCCGCAGGACACCGATCTCATCAGCCGGCTGATCCGCGGGCTGGGCGAGCGGCTCGTGCACTTCCAAGCTTGGGAGCATGGCATGGGCTGCATGAAGAAGCTCCCCAAGGAGCAGGAACTCTTGCAGTTGCCGCACCGCGGACCGCTCGATTGGGTACCGATCGTCCGAGCATTGAAGGACATCAACTACCAGGGCCGCACGGAGGTCTTCATGCACCCGGTGCCGCGCGGAATCCCCATTCTGGAAACGACCGACGCCGTAACGGCGGAGATCAACCGAGCCCGCAACTATCTCGATAACTGTGTGGCGAAGGCATGAGCACTGCCAAAGTGATTGGATCGGCAGCGCCCTGTGTGTCACCAACCACCTGTTACTGACCACGTAATCACTGGACCAGGAAATCAGAGCCCAGAGCGTTAGCGACGGGTCGTCGGGGCGCTGCCAACGAGTCGCTGGGGCGTCTGAATCAGTCATCCGTCTTGACCGGGGCGAAGAGCGGGGGTATCACCATGCGGAACGCGTCTCTATCCTCAGGAGGAATGCGATGAAACGGACTTTGCTGACCGGACTGTTCATCCTCGCCACCGCTGCAATCGTCTCTCAGGCGATGCGATGGGAATCGCAGGCGATTGCCGACAAGCCATCACTCGCCGAGCAATATCCACAACCATCCAACCCCTTCGCGACCATTGCGACTCCCTTTACACCTACTGCGAAGAAGACTCGAACTGAGAACGTGACCGTCTATGTTCCGAAAGTCATAGAAGAGAAGATTGTCTATGTCCGGGAGTATCGAGAGGTCGCCGTCGAAGTTTCTGAGACCGAGCAGCGATCGCAGGAGTATTCTGACCTCATGCTGCAAAAGGCGCAGCGGATGACAGAAGGCGAGCTCGACGAGGCGATCGATGAAGTGAAAGCCGAGATTGAGGCTCAGGACGAAGCCGCCCGAACGGAGTTGCAGCAGGCGATCGACATCCTTGAGCAAATTGTCGAAACATCCGCCGGGACGCCTGCCGCGAATCGCGCCCAGTTTGCGCTCCAAGTCCTGAAAGTACCTGCCCCGGAGCACGCAAATTCATCTCTTCCGGTGTACGGACCGTAGGCATCCGGGTTTTCGAAGGAGGGTGACGGTACAGTCTGTGTCTGTCGCCGTTCACAGGTCGGGCGACTCTTGCACGGAAGGTTCGGGGTCAGGCACCGTTTTCGACCGTCGGGGGCGCAGCTCAATACGACTTCGAGAACACGATCCGTTGCGAGCTTTTGCGGCCGGTAAAGGGGCAGGTGCCCGGCTCGGCTTCGTCGGCTCGGGGGATGCAGCGCGGCGTGACCTTGAGCGGCTTGAGGACTTCGTCGACCGCCGGGTCGACGCCCGCCCAGTGGGTGAGCGCGAATCCTCCAGGAGCGTCATCGGCAAAGAAATCGCGGAAGTCGTCGAGCGTGTCGATTTCCTGTGTGGCGGAGTCTCGCAGATCAACCGCACGCTGATGGAGCGTGTGCTGGATCTCATCGAGGATTGATGTGACCCGGCTGACAAACTCGCTGCGCGGCACGCCCGATTTCTCCTTGGGCCCCTTGTCTCGCCGCGCCATGAAGACGCTGTCTGAGGCGATGTCGCGGGGGCCGATCTCCAGTCGGATGGGGACACCGCGCTTGATGTGTTGCCAAACCTTTTCGCCGCCGCGCAGGTCGCGGTCGTCGATTTCGACGCGGATTCGTTCCTCGTGATACCGCTGATCGCGGAGTTCGGCCGCCAGCGAGTTGCAGTAGTCGAGCACCCGCGACTGCTCTTCGTCGTTGCGAGAGATGGGGAGAATCACGACATGCCGCGGGGCCAGTCGCGGGGGGACGATCAGTCCGTCGTCGTCGGAATGCGTCATGATCAGCCCGCCGACGAGCCGCGTCGAGACGCCCCAGGACGTCGTCCAGGCGTACTCCTCCTGCTCCTCGCGGTTTTGGAACTTGATCTCCTGCGCCTTCGAGAAGTTTTGGCCGAGGAAGTGCGACGTCCCCGATTGCAGGGCTTTGCGGTCCTGCATCATGGCTTCGATGGTGTAGGTGGCGACCGCCCCGGGGAACCGCTCGTCCGGCGTTTTCTCCCCTTTGATCACCGGCATGGCCATCACGTTTTCGGCGAACTCGGCATACACGTCGAGCATGCGGAGCGTCTCTTCGACTGCCTCCTCTTTAGTCGCGTGAGCCGTGTGCCCCTCCTGCCAGAGGAATTCGGTCGTCCGCAGGAACACGCGCGGCCTCAACTCCCAACGGACGACGTTGGCCCACTGGTTGATGAGAATCGGCAGGTCGCGGTACGACTGCACCCACTTGGCGTACGCGGCTCCAATGATCATCTCACTCGTGGGCCGCACGATGAGCGGTTCTTCGAGTTGTCCCGCCGGTCGCAACCCGCCGCCGGGCGCGGGCTCCAGACGGTGATGCGTGACGACCGCACATTCCTTCGCAAAGCCCTCGACGTGCTCGGCTTCCTTCTCCAGAAAGCTCATGGGGATAAACAGCGGGAAGTAGGCGTTGACGTGTCCCGTCTGTTTGAAGCGGTCGTCGAGCTGCCGCTGCATGTTCTCCCAAATGGCCCAGCCCCACGGCTTGATGACCATGCAGCCGCGCACCGGCGAGGTCTCCGCGAGATCCGCCGCCTTGACGACCTGCTGATACCACTCCGGATAGTTCTCTTCGCGGGTGGGGGTGATGGCTGTTTTTGGCTTCCCGGCCATGTTTTCCTCTCCTCGGTCGTCCGATTGTTTCCGGGCTAGAGGGTAGTGAAGTCTTGCATACACTCCCAGCGTGGAAGGCAACCTTCTTCCGGGAACGGGCGACGGACGTTCGGATTGGCATGGGCCCGCCGTCATCGGCCTGTCAATCCGACAGCTGGGGACAGCAGGGCCGTTCAAAGATTGAAGCTGGGTGACCATTGAGCTTGTCCCGGTCGGTCTTCTCCAAAGTGAAACTCTGAATGGCCCTGCTTGGGACAAGGAGCTCGCGAAGACATGACTTCGACCGTCAGTCAAGTGTTCCCAGCAGCGGAAGGCCGGGCTCACGAGGAATGTGCGGCCCTTGGTTGCTGGAGTGCACGCCCGGCTCATGGTATGTTGAGCGGCGAAATTATCAGTGAGCCGACAGAGGACAGACGGAAGGACGAAGCTCATGACCGGCCCGGATTTTGACAAAGCCGAGTTGCTCCCCGCGATTGCTCAGGATGAAGAGACGGGGGACGTGTTGATGCTGGCGTATATGAACCGCGAGGCGTACGAAGAAACGCTGCGGACCGGGCGGGTCTGCTATTACAGCCGCAGCCGGCAGAAGCTGTGGAGGAAAGGCGAGGAGAGCGGAAACGTGCAGGAACTCCGGTCAATCTACTTCGACTGCGACGCGGACACACTGCTGGTCAAAGTGAACCAGATCGGCGGAGCAGCCTGTCACGAAGGGTACCGCAGTTGCTTTTTCCGCCGCGTCGACCCGGCGACCGGAGATGTGGAGACCGTTGGCGAGCGGGTCTTCGACCCGGCGGATGTCTACAAGAAGTGATTGTGCAAGCAGCCATCCCCGACAGCCATTCGCTCTGAACCACTGAATTCGAGAACATCATGTCCGACAACATTCTGAATCTCGGCATCCCGGCGGGCAGCCTGCAGGAGGCGACCGGCGAACTGTTCCGCAAGGCGGGGTACAACATCAAGTTTTCGTCCCGGTCCTACTACCCGACGATCGACGACGACGAAGTCGAGTGCCTGCTGATTCGGGCGCAGGAGATGGCGCGATATGTCGAGCAGGGAATCCTCGACGCGGGCATCACCGGGTACGACTGGGTTTGCGAGACCGGGGCGGACGTCCACGAAGTGGACGAACTGGTGTTCTCGAAAGTCAGCCGCCGCCCGGTCCGTTGGGTGCTGTGCGTGCCGGAGGACTCGCCGGTCCAGGACGTCAAGGATCTCGAAGGCAAACGCATCGCCACCGAAGCGGTCGGACTCACACAGCGGTACCTCGCCGAACATGGCGTGACCGCGCATGTGGAGTTTTCGTGGGGGGCAACGGAGGTCAAGCCGCCGCGGCTGGCGGACGCGATTGTCGAAGTTACCGAAACCGGCTCGTCCCTGCGGGCCAACAACTTGCGGATCATCGGCGAGGTCCTGCAAAGCACGACGCGGCTGATCGCCAATCAGACCGCGTGGGCGGATCCCTGGAAACGACAGAAGCTGGAGAACATCGCATTGATGCTGCAGTCCTGCCTCGCTGCCGAAGGGAAAGTCGGACTGATGATGAACGTGCGGCGGCAATTGTTGCCGAGCGTGCTGACGACCCTCACCGCGCTGAAAGACCCCACGGTTTCCTCGCTGTCGGACCCGGACTGGGTTGCCGTCAGCACGATTCTCGACGAATCGACCGTCCGCACGATCGTTCCGCAACTGAGAGAAATCGGTGCCACCGGGATCGTTGAGTTTCCGATCAACAAGATCATCCACTGACCCGCCGACCCCGGCACAGATGGCCGTTGATGGTGACGGGACGTCCTCATCCGGACTGTTCATGAGGGATTTCACCACGGAGGCAACGCCAAGCGTTCACCGGCTGGGGTCGGGCACCGTTTTCGGTGGGAAGCGGTCTCCGACACAAAGGGCGTGATGGCCGAGAAGAGAATGGTCTCTGACCCCGAATCCCCCTGATTGATTCCACGAACTGCGGTCGGTTGGCCGTCTCAACAGGATTACGGGGATCGACATTCACAGGAGAGCGAGTTGGACCAATTTTGGCCGAATCATCACGTCGCGGCTCGGCGGGAGCCTCGCCCTCCCGGAAAACGGGGCTCCCGCCCGGTATCCGTGTCTCCGTGGTGAATGACCCTCGCCAATGACCACGAACGCTCCCATCGTGGTGCTCAAGGTTGGCGGGAGCCTGTTGTCGCTGCCCAATCTTGCAGTGCGGTTGGACGCGGTTGTTCAACAACTGCGGAAATGCGAGATTGTCCGTCTGTTGGTCGTTTGCGGGGGAGGCGAGGCGGCGGACATTGTGCGCCGATGGCAAACGCTTCACGGCATCCCCGACGAAGCGGCTCACTGGTTGGCGTTTCGGGCGGTCTCTCAGAACGAAGCCCTGTTGTCGCATCTGCTGCCCGATGCGTTGGTGGTGCAGACGCGAGCAGAGATGCGGGCGGCGTGGAGTGCGGGGCGCTTGCCGATCCTTGCCGCCGAGCGTTTCGTCCGCACCGCCGAGCCGCGCACCGCCGAGCCGCTGCCGCACAACTGGTCGGTCACCAGCGATTCGATCGCCGCGTGGGTCGCCCAGCGGATCGGCAGCGAGCGGGTCGTGCTGCTGAAGTCCTGCGCGCTCCCCGACGGGGCCGGTTTGGGCGAGGCCGCCGTACGGGGGCTTGTTGATTCCCATTTCCCAATCTGTGCGGCAAGACTGGCTGTCTCCTGGGCCGATCTGCGGGCTGACGTGCCGCGGCTCATCGAGTGGCAGAGAGTCGCGGAGCAGTCGTCATGGCGTTCCCCATGTCTCGCCGAAAACTGGCGACCCGATCCTGACGGACCGACGTGAGGCGGTCTTCCCCCTCACACACAGCCGAACGGACCGCGATCACGTCCGGAGAGACCGGTGCCAGGCGCGGCAGATCCTCAAGCGACAGACGGCCCGCGACGGCGAACATCAGTTGTTTTGCCTGAGCGGTGCGAGCCCATTGGGCGAGCAACGGCGGCGGCACATGGTCGAGCAGCCGTCCGCCCGCTTTGGAGTAGGTGTCCACAAGCACCCCCGCGCAGCCCGTCGTTGCAGCCGCGTCGATGATTTGCGCGGCAGGAGGGGATTGGGCCTGGTCCGTGTCGGCGTAGATCACGGCGATCCAACCAACGGGCGACACGGCACGTTGATCAAAGGCGTTCCGGACTCCGAGCCAACGGTCGGCCCAGTCGTTCTCATCCCGCAACCGAGCAACTCCGAGTTTTGCGTAGGCGACGGCTTGCGGCAGCGAGAAGGAATCCGTCCTATTGAACTCATGCACCTCACCAAGAGCCACGCTGAGAGGCACACGCGAATTGCCGAACTGCGGGCTGAGTTGCGGTCCGAACTCCGGCAGCGACGCCAGCGAGGCGATCACGTCGGCGTCAGCGCGGCCGAGCGAGCCTCGGTCCGGAGCTTTGACGTCGATGATGTCTGCCCCGCCGTCGATCGCGGACCGCGCTTCTTCAATGCTGCGCACACTGACCAGCAGTTGTGGCGACTGCAATAGTGGCGACGCTGTTCGATCGCTCACGGGGCGTCCTTCGCCGACTTCGGAACTTTCGCGGCCCCTTGGCTTTTCGCAACGTCTTGTCCTGCCGCGGATTCTTGATCCGTTGCTGATGTGTGTCGCAGGACGCGACCGGCGAGTGCCCCGGTTGGGTAACCGTTGCTCACCACAGGCGTGCCGTTGACAAACAACTGTCGTACCCCGGTGGCATAGCGGTGCGGATCGTCGAATGTGGCGGTGTCGACATAGGTGACCGGATCAAACACAACGATGTCCGCGAAGTGGCCCGGCTTGAGAACGCCCCGGTCGGCCAGTCCCAGGATTTCTGCCGGCAGGCCGGAGCAGCTGCGCACCGCCTGTTCGAGCGGCAGGACTTCCTCTCGCAGGCTGTAGAACCCCACCTTCCTGGCGAACGTCCCGTAGTAACGGGGGTGCGGACGGTCGGCCCCGGGAATGGCGGCGCGGCCGTCAGAGGCGGTCGCCACCCAGGGGATTTGCATCGCGAACCGCACATCGTCTTCGCTCATACAGAAGTTGACAATCTGAGCATTTCCCCCCCGGGTGATCTTCACACACAACTCCAGGGGCGTGATGCCTTCGGCCGTCGCAATCTCTCGCAGGTTCTTGCCGACCCAGTCGGGGCGGGTCGCATACCGGGCGATGCGGATCGCGACGCCGTCGTCTTTCTGCCTGAGGACATCCGCAATGTGCGCCCGGATGGACGGGCCGCGCTCCGAGCTATCCAGCCGCTCGACGAACTTTTCGTGACTGTCGGCCCGGGCCGAGGTCGGAATGACCGTCGCAGCGAGCGAGGTGCTGGAGGCGATGTAAGGATACTGGTCGGCGGTCGCCTGTTGTCCGTCCGCGCGCGCCTGTTCAATCATCTTCGCCGCCTGCCGGATCAGCCCCCAGGCATCGTGGCCACTCGACTTGAAGTGAGACGCATGGACCGGCAACTTGGCTCGCCGGCCGATCTCCAACAGTTCCTCGACGGCGGCAAGCAGCTCCGTGCTTTCGTTCCGCATGTGAGAGGCATAGATGCCGCCCTGTTCTCCAATGACCTGGGCGATGGCGACAAGCTCGTCGGTGTCGGCATAGGAGCCGGGAACGTAGATCAGCCCGGTCGACATGCCCCAGGCACCGTCCTGCATGGCCTTGCAGGTGAGTTGCTGCATCGTTTCGATCTCTTCGGGCGTCGCCGGCCGATTGGCCAGACCGACAACTTCCTGCCGCAGCGATCCCTGGGGAAGCAAGTGAGCGATGTTCGTGCCGGCGCCGCAAGCTTCGATCGCCTTGTCGTAGGCGGCCACATCGACCGGTCCGGCACCGCAGTTGCCCGTAACAACAGTCGTGCAGCCCTGCGAGAGGGAGTTGAGATTCGCCCGGGTTTCCGGCTTGAGAATCTGCTCGTCGCTATGGTTGTGCAGATCAATGAAGCCGGGGGCGATGATCAGACCGGTACAGTCGATCGTAACGGGGACGCCTGTGATGGCAAACTCGCCAACGGCAACAATCCGGTCGCCCCGGATGGCAAGATCACCGGTAACACGGTCAGCGCCGGTTCCGTCGACCAGGATGCCGTTCCGCAGCACCACGTCGGCCTCAATCGGTTCTCCCGCATGAGCGCCTGCCGAAAAGGCGGCAGCCAACGAGACGACAAGGCACAGCACGGACAATCGCCCCGCCAGAATTCTATTCATCGGCTCACGGGATCGGAGAGGGGTTCGACGAGTCGGGGAAAAGCCCGACGGATACACAGAATGGGCACGAACGGCCATGAACAGAGTTTAACAGCCAGCCACGAAGGCGCAAAGGAATCGCGGATGAGAGGCAAGGCCGCTGCCACCTGTCGCTGGGGTCTACGCACCCCCGTTTAACTGCCGTTGCCGAATGCGCTGTTCGATTGCTTTGAGGATTTCGTAGTCGCTCTTGTAGGGCGACTCGAAGGCCGGGCGGAGGGGAATGGGGACGTCGTCCATCCGGTAGACGGTCCCGGGGGTGTTAATGCCGTAGGTGGCGGTCGTGAAGGCGACGGCGGCGATCTTGGCGGTCTCGCTCAGCTTGGGGTCGAGCACGATCACCGGGATGCGGGCCAGATGGTCGCGGGCCGGTTGGGAGAAGTTGCCCATCGGATCGGAGGCGATGATCAGCGCGGCGTCCGCTTCCCTGCGGGCCAGCAGATCGGTGGTGGTGAACTCGCCCGGGTTGAAGCGGGGATACCCCCGGCCCAAATTGACACCGAACGGGTAGCCGGTCGACCAGGAGACGACGTTGTCCGCCCCAGTGACGTTGCCGTGCCCTCTCATCGGCTTGGCAACCCAGCGGTTGCCATAGGTGTTCATGTCCCGCGCCAGGGCGAGGACCGCCTCGCTGTTGAGGTGCTTGCCACGGGTCATGGTCACCCCCATCCCGAACAGGATGGCGCCGAACCTGGCCGCCTTCATGCGCTCGGCCATCTCCCGCAGCGTATCGAGCGGGATGCCGGTCTTCTGTTCGACCGACGGATTCGGCTCGATGCCTTTGGCCAGCGCGCGGAGGGTCCAGGCGAGTTCAAAGTCGGATCGCGGTTTGATCTGCAGGAACAGGTCGGCCGCCTTGGCGGACTTCGTCTTCCGAACGTCGATCAGCACGGCGTAACGGTCCTTGCGGCCGCGCGGGACAAACTCCCCCTTGGGCATCAGGCTGTACTTGGTGAAGTGCCGCGGATGGCTCTCGGCCGGGTTGCCGCCCCAGAAAATCAGAAAATCCGCCCGGTTTTTGATCTCGCCCAGCGTGGCGGTGACTTCGCCCACTTCCTGAAACGCCATGCCGGACGGCCCGTGACAGACGGACGTCGTCGTGTCGATCGTCCCGCCGATCCAGTCGGTGATGGCGACGGCGACCCGTTGGGCTTCGCTGGTCGTGTCGGACAGACCGTAGGTGACCGGGTAGTCGGCACTCAGCAGGATGTCGGCGGCACGCTCGATCGCCTCTTCGTAGGTTGCGGGCTGCCCGTCGATCGTCGCATCCGGACGCTCACTGATGTGATGGTTGAAGAACCACGCCTTCCCCAGCACGCACGCGCTTTTGGCTTTGGTGATGTGGTTTGTCGACAGGTCGACGGTGAGGTCAATGTCATCGCACACGCAACCACAGAAGGTACATGTAGCGTCTTCGATGACGCTGAGCTCGGTTGCGTCGGCCTCGGGTGTGGCGGCTTCAACAGTCGACATGGGGGATGGGCCGTGTTCAGGGATGGTGACTTGAGCGAGCAGTGTACCACGAAGGTCTCAGCGACCGCGAGCATTGTGGCATACGCCGACGCACATGTTGGCCGTTTCGCCGCACACTTTAAATGTGCGGTGAAACGGACAAGCGGTCAGTCCGTGCCGTCGCTTGCGACGCCGGTGAGGACTTCCAGGGGGAGCAGCGTATTCAGGCTGCCGCTGCGGAAACCCTCCAGGTCAAGCGTGACCGCACGAAAGCCGAGTTCGCCGAAACGGGCGGCGATTGCCTCACGATGGGCAGGCTCGACCAGCCGCGGCAAGGCATCGAGCGGGACCTCGATGCGGGCCAGATCGTTCTCCTCCAGACGGACCCGGAGTTCGCGGAGGCCCAATCGCTCTCGCAGAAATCGTTCGGCCGCATCAACGCGGCGGACACGGTCTTCGGTGACTTCCACGCCATAGGCGATGCGGCTCGATAGGCAGGGCGTGGCCGGTTTGTCCCAAACGGGAAGTTCCCACAACTGCGCGAGGTCGCGGACGTCCTGCTTCGTGAAGCCGGTTTCCATCAGCGGACTGCGGACGGCATGCTCACTCGCCGCCTGCATGCCGGGGCGGTAATCGCCACGGTCGTCGAGGTTGGCCCCGTTGACGATCACATCAACTCCCAATTCGGACTGCAGGCCTTCCAGACGGGTGTAGAGTTCAGTCTTGCAGTGGTAACACCGGTCGCCCGCGTTGGCGCGATAGTCCGGCTGCGTGAACTCGTCCGTCCGAATCACCCGATGGCGAATGCCGATCGCCTCAGCGAGGCGGCGTGCCTCGTTGAGTTCTCCCTCCGCCAGACTGGGACTGTCGGCTGTGACCGCGACGGCATCGTCCCCGCAGGCGAGACGAGCCGCCCTGGCGACAACCGTGCTGTCGACGCCCGCCGAAAAGGCAACCGCGACACGGCCATATCCCCGAAGGATGCCGAGGAGACGATCTTGTTTGCGGGAAAGTTGCGTGCTAATTGCAAGCTTCCTTTGTGGGGCTTCCCACGGAGTTGTGCGTATGTGCTGAAAGGGACCCGTGGTTTCGGGCGGGCCGAGGATGCATTCCTCAAGGCCTTGAGCATACCGCAAGACGGCGTGAAATGCCTCCCGTCGTCGCCAACCGGCCAGGGCGATCGGTTTGTCGAATTTGGGGCGTCTCACCGACGTCGGCCGTCGCCGTTGGCTCCGGGCGAACACCAGTCCTTGATTCCGATTGGCCCGGAGGCATCACCGACGGCGAACCGCCGGAAATCCCCCCATCGTGATCAACACGTTCGCGTTGTGGGCGCACGCCGGCTGGCTTGCGGCCAAACCGCGCTCGTTGCAACTTGATCGACACCCAGGCCCGAGCCGTCGTTTCGGAAGACCGTGCATGATCGCCAGATGGCGGATTCTGCCGGACGTGACGTCCCTGCGGACGTGGTTGTCGAATTCGAGGATTTCGGTTGAATTGAAAGACGCTTGCAACTTGGGCCTGTCGCAAGCCGCGGGACGGGAAGTCCGAAAGCCCGGCCCTGTTTCGTCCCGATGCCTAGGAGACGACGACTTTTTCTGTTCGCGAGAGATGAAACATGACTCATTCTTCGGGGACTGCACGATCGCTGCCCAAATCCCATCCGTCCCAGACACCCGCTGGCCCTCGGCGGATTGTGGCGGTTGGCATGATGGCGCTAATCGCCGGAGTCCTGGCGATCCGCTTCGCTGACCGCGGCCCCAGCGCGCAGCATCGGGGACGGATCACGGCCCGGATCATTCCGCTCAATGCCGAACGCGAGGGACGCTTGGCCCGGCTACTGGTCGCGGAGGGCGCCCCCATCCGGATTGGAGATCCGATCGTGACACTTTCCGACATGTCGCCCGACGGCAAACGGGAGCGGTTGGAACAGGATCTCGCGCAGCTGAAGGCCGATCTCGACCGGGCCCTCGCGCAAGCGGACCTCGATTTGGAATGGCGAATCAAGGACGTCAACGCCGAGATCTTCACCGCCCGGTTGCAGTCCGCAGAACTCCTCGAAGAAAAATACCGCCACGAAATCGAGAAAGTGGCGCTCGCTGACATCCTGACCAGCAACTCCACCGCCCTGTGGATGCCCAAAGATTCGGTGTTCGATGCGGTCGTCATGCAGGATTCCGAAAACCAACAGGGCCGGCTCAGCACCGTGCTTCGCGTCGAAGCCGCCGCCAATTCGGCCGACGTCTGTTCGGCACAGGTCGAGATGTGCGACGAACAGGTCGCGACGCTCGAAGCGCTGCGTGACTCTCTCCCGGAACGAGTGCGGCGCTCCGTGGGGGTCGATGTTGTCGAACGCCAGATTCAGCTCGCGGAGGACGAACTCGAACGGCTCACAACCGAGAGGGGCGAGGTGACGATCGTGTCGCCGGTCATTGGTCAAGCGGGAATCTTTCTCCGGCATCCGGGCGACTTTGTGCGGGTCGGCGACCGGATCGTCGAAATCTTCGACGACGTTCACCGCTTCGTCGTCGTCGAAGTGCCGTCCAGCGACGTGGGACCGTTCAAGGTCGGGCAGGAGTTCCCGCTGACGTTTCCCGGCGATGTCCAACGACTGGGCCGGGTGAGCCGCGTGGCCCCGCAGGCGATTGCATCAGCATCGGCGGATGAAACCAGTGTTCGCGTGCATCTGGAGCCGGTCGGGCTGCTCTGGCCTCACGTACCGATCGAGTCGCAAGTGGTCGTCAGCGTTCCTTGACCGGGACGCCGCGAATCAAGATCGGCCGGACTTCAGGGAGCCACTCGCTCCACGTTCGCGATCTCATCAATCGAGAACGGTCCAAGGTCGGCATCACCGGACTCTGCCACGAGAACAAGCGTCCCTCCCTCGCTCTTGCGAGCATCGGGGAATCCGGTCTGCTGCCGGCCATCTTGAAGTGTGACCGACACGGCAAAGGTTTCCTCGAATCCGCGCAGTCCCTCGACGATGAGTCCCGGAAACCGTCCCCAGGCCCATTCCCACAGCGTCGCTTGCGGATCGACCTTTCCCGCGATATCGCCCCACTCACGCTCGGCCCGTTGCAAATGCTTAAGGGACGCAGCGCGGCACCACGGCACCAGGACCGTTTGAATCCATTCCTGCCGCCACGCCACGAGTTGGTCGAAATCAGACATCACAAGGCCGGTTCTTCCAAAGGTGTCAGTCAGCGTATGCAGCCTGGGGGCAGAACCGGTTGGGCGGTCAGGCAGCGATTGAGTCTGGACAGCACAGTAACCCGAAGCGTGAGCGAGGGACGAGTTGTTAACTCACATCCGCTTCGTCGCTTACGCTTCGGATTACCTTTGAGTGCGTCCCCGTCGGCCTTCTCCAATGTGAATCTTTGATTGGCCCTGTGCCCGCCCCCCTCCCTGTCCGTCCAACAGTCGCTACGACAGAGCCGCCGCGATTGCATTCGACAGCCGTCCCAGGTGACTGCCGGACTGCTCGAATGGCTGCGTCGAGAGGATCACGGCAGCCGCATCGCGGTCCGGATCCATCCAGAACATCGTGCCGGTCGCTCCCCAATGGCCGAACGTCCGCGGGCCCAGCAGGTCACCATAGGAGGCGGCGTGCGCGGGCCAGTTCATCCGCCAGCCGAAACCCCACGCCCGGGCGCGGCGGTCCGCCTCCGGGACTTCCCGCAGAGAACCGAGCTGATTCGTCGTCGCCGCAGCAATCGTCGCCGATGAGAACAACCGGTCGTCGCCGTTCACGCCGCCGGCGAGCATCATGCGACAAAACATTGCCAAATCGCGCGGCGTCGTCAGCAGTCCGCCCCACGGCGCTCCCAACTGACGCCAGTAGCGGCTGTTCCAGTTCCAGTTCTCGTGTCCCTGCTGTTCGGGAGGAACGGCCACTTCGGCGATGCGGTCCGTCCGGGGAGCCTCGCCGTCAAACCAGTCATCCGGGGCGCCGAGCGAGGTGTCGGCCATCCCCAACGGTTCGAAGATGTGGGTGCGGAGAAACTCGCTGCAGGAGAGTCCGCTCACGCGCACGACAATCTCTGCGAGCAATAAGAAACCCATGCTCTGATACTGCACGCCGCGCCCCGGTGGAAAATCCAGCGTGACCGCCAGGGTGCCTTCGAGAAACGACTCCAACGGGGCGTTCGCTTCCCGCAACGCCCGGTTGTTCGGCAGCATGTCGGGAAGACCGGAGGAGTGGGTGAGCAGATGACGCACGATCATCGGGCGCTTGGGCGGGGCATCGAACTCCGGAATCAGCTCCACCACGCGCTCATTGAGCGCGAGGCGTCCCTGTTCAACGAGCATCATCACCGCCATCGCCACGAACGGTTTCGTCAGCGAGGCGACCAGGAACATGGCATCCTCTCGGACGCTTCCCGGTTCATCTGCCACCCGCTGCCGACCGCAGAGCAGCGGACGCTCAAGGCAACCGTCTCCACGGACGACATCGACGGCAACAGCCGGCACAGTTCCGTCTTCCGTCAGCGATGTCGCCAACGCAACGGCACGGTCCCACCGCTGCGGGTCCAGCTTCAATTCTTCCGGGGGGCGAGCAGTGAGCGACCGGGGCACGTGTGTCGTTTCCTGGGGAGGGCGGGGGACCCTAGGTTCAAGCCGTCACAAAGCATCCGCCCAGACAGGGGAGATCGGCAGGTTGAGCAGACGGGCGACCGAGGGGAAACAGCCGAGGCGCGAGCCCGCTCAAGGACTCGGCGTGCCGACCTCTCGGACGTCGACTTCCCGCACCTCGATCAGCCGATCGAACATTGTCACCGACAGCACCTCGCGGACTTCAGGTGATGGGTTGTAGACGCGAATGCTCAAATCCATGTGCCGCAGCGACGCCATCAAGCCCAGCAGGCCGCTCGGAATCAAACGGACGCCGGTGAGGTCGAACGCGACCACCTTGGCATCATGCGATTGCACGATTTGCAGAATCTCATCGCGACAGTCGGCAACGCTGATGTCATCGACAATCACCCGACCGCCGAAACCAACGACTGTGGTCGGCCCGGCTTCATAAACTTTGAGTCGTTCAGATCGGATCGTCATCCCTTCCCCGCTGAAAGGTGTTCCCCGTTGATCGGGTTCCCCCGCGCCTGATCAGGCACGGCGAATGGATTGCAGCCGACCGACTGCTCGTCCAGTGTATCAGGTGACCGCCGCGATTCCTAGATTCCGCCGGACCGCCCGCTCACAGGGGTGCGACCGCTCAATGGTGGGGGTGGCTGGGGCGATCTCAAATCGATGACTGGCCAGCCGCGCGGACCTCTGGGGCTATGGACAGTGAACGAACCGCGTGACCGCTCCAGAGGTTGGTTTGCGGATTCATTTCCGTCGCCACAACAGCGCCCCAGCCACCCGGAAACGAGCGAGCACCACCATCGAACGGATGTACCCCGCTCCCACTGCGCATGTCCGTGACGGGGCGCAGTTGGCCTGCGTCGCTGGGCAGGCAACCGTCTTGGCCACTTGGTCCGCGGCCACTTGGTCCTTCAATCACCGGCTCCGCCTTCGTCGACCAGAACAACCGTGAGCGACCGCGGACCGTGGGCTCCCAGGACGAGCGACTGCTCGATGTCTGCCGTTTTTGACGGCCCGGAGATCCAGGTTCCGAACGCGGTCGCAGCAACGTCGATTCGTTCGTAGGCCTGGTGGAGGTTGCTGACGACCTCTGGCCGAGGGAGAATCAATGCGAGGTGCTGCGTGAGAAAAAACAGCGTCCGGTCGAGCGGCGACGTCGCCGTCACCCAGACGGCCGCGTTCTCGGCGACCGCCAATTCACCCGGCATAACCGCAAGATCAACATCTTCGAGATCATGGGGATCGCTGACGCCGCCGATATCAAAGTTCGTCACACCCATGCCATCCACCAGCGAGCAGACCTTGCGTGCCCCGATCTCACTGGCGAGGCGACTGAGAACTTCTCCCGCCTCCTCAGCCGAGCCGGCCAGTTCACATCGCCCACCGACTGCTGCAAGAACCTGTGAGAATTGCGCGACAGGGTCGGCGAAGACAATCCCTTCGGTGAACGCATCAGGGGGAGCAACGTCTGCATTCGCATGGCGACGGACGCGGCTGAGGATATCATCTCGTGAGGACACAGCGCGGCTCATTCTGATTGTCCATCACCACAATACAGCATCGAAACAGCATCGAAGAAACCGACACCGAAGAAACCAACGCCCGGAGCTTAACGGACCGATCCATGCAGGGTCGACCGTGGAATGAGCCGGGCAGGACCGCCGAGCCGTCGCGTGGGGCCACTTCGGGACGCGTGACACGGTTTCCGACAGAAACACGGAAGACGCCCCATGATCGATTTGGCAAAGACCGACGACGGCGTCCTGTTGCCGGTGACCGCTCAGCCGGGGGCCCGCCGGGAGGGACTGGCCGGAGTGCACGATGCCCGACTGAAAGTCGCCGTCACCCAAGCCCCGGAGAAGGGAAAAGCGAATGCCCGCATCGTGCGGGTTCTTGCGTCATCGCTCGGAGTGAAGCGGTCTCAGGTCGTCCTGATTCGCGGCCAAACATCCCGCCAAAAGACATTTCTCATCCAGGGCATTTCGCTCGACGACCTCCGTAGCCGCCTTGCCGATGAGCTTCGCCAGGAATGATGAAAGTGCCGGCGTGCGGGACACGCCGGGTGTCTGAGCGGCTGCCTGGATTGGGCCTGCTTCAGCGGCTGGCTGAGACGGTAGGGGTCCGATCGTCATGCGCGTCCCATTCTTCCTCAGTCCAGTCGGCGGACCTGGCTGGCACGTTGGCCGCCAGACCGTTGTGGAGAATGTGCCACCCGTCGCTTTCCGCGTCGAAGAACTGTCGAAACCACAGCATGTTGGCGACGCACTCCTGGGGCGAGAACAGGCGAACGGTGACTCCCTTTTCAAACCAGTCAAACAGCATGCCGAAAAAGCCGCTCGGAACGTACTTGACATAGGTCATGTCGATCGCTACCGACTCTCGCTTTTCCTTGAGGATGACATGATTCATGCCATCTCTGAGCAGGGACAAGTCGGCCCCGTCCCAGATTTCCATGTCGCCGAGAGCCATGAGGCGTGTGCCCTGATGATCCCGCAGTGTCAGTCCGTCAAGGCTCTTGCGTTCTGCCATGCCACTGGGGCCTTTCTGCAATGCGGATGAGGTGTCGCTGAATGAATTCAGAACACCTTCTCACGCAAGCGGCACGCCGGAGCAGCAGACAATCAGCAGGCATACGGGGCCGGTCGCCGCAACCTGTGTCTCAGCCGTATGATGCGGCGGCAGAAAACATCGCAGGCCAACGGCATCGCATCCCGGACGTTGTCGAAGAGCAACAGGGCCGTTGCCCAAAGACAACACACCCCTCGCCACACCCGGACCCGCAACGAGACAGGGCCAGCGATGAGCGACCGTTCGCAGAACGGTCCCGCGACAGAGAAGGCCGCGCATGGCAACGCGCCGACGGGCCCGGGCTCAGCGACTATTCGCTGGCCAAGTACAGCAGCCGCCCGCATTCGCAAAACTTGAGGTTTCCCGAATTGAGCTCGACGCGCATTTGCGGCGTGATCGCAACGTAACAGTTCGTGCAGATTTTCCCATCAACCGACGCCAGCGCATCCGCCCCGTACGCCTCCACCAGACGCCGGTATTGAACGGCCACGTCTCCGCTGAGCACTTTCTCCGCTTCGCGGATTTGCGACGCCAGCTCGTCGGCCTGGGCACGCAAGCCGCCTTCGGCAGCGGCGACCTGCTCCGCACAACGTTCCTTTTCCGCCAGTGCGTCTTGGGCCTGTTGGTCCGCCTGGCCCACCTCGATTTGCATGCGGTCGACCGTTTCGAGCGCTTCGAGGATCTCGTCCTCCAGCACGCTGTTGGCGACCGTGTCAGCCTCCATATGGCCGCGAATGAGATCGTATTCACGGTTCGACGTCGAGACATTAAGCTTGGTTTGCAGCTCGGCGATCTTGGCTTCGTTCGTCTTCAAATCGAGCCCCTTGCGATCAGTAGTTGCTTTCGCCTGTTTGAGAGCCTCACGCTTCTCCTCAAGCGACTGCTCCGCTTTGACGACGAGCCTCTCCCGCGCCCGAACCTGCCGCGGTCCCCGGTCGAGTTGCGTTTCGACGTCGCGAAGTTGTTGTAGCAGTTGGTGCAGGCGATGGAGCCCGTCGTTCATTGCCGTCATGGAAGCTGGTCTCTCAAGTTGGCTCCGTCCGCGTGTTGTTGTCGGCCGGGATTTCGGTTCTACCGGAAACCCGGCCTTCTCGCGGCCGGGTTCCGCAAGATTGTCGGGTCCTGGATATGTCGTTGCCGAAGCCGTACCAACAAAAAACCGCCGATCGTCCGGAGACAACCGGCGGCGGGCTGTCAGTGAGGCGCCCCCGCAGTGAGCCGGTCCAGAAAGCCTTTCAATTGATGGCTTCTGACCGGATGCTGGAGCTTTCGGACGGCTTTGGCTTCAATTTGTCGGACCCGCTCACGGGTCACCCGGAAGATTCGCCCCACTTCTTCCAGGGTATAAGTATATCCGTCGCCCAACCCGTACCGCAGCTTGATGATCTCTCGCTCGCGGTAGGTCAGCGTTTTCAGCACGTGGTCGATCTTGTCCTTGAGCATCTTCTGAGCAGCCGCGCTCACCGGGCTATCGCTGCCGTTGTCCTCGATGAAGTCGCCGAAGTAACTGTCATCCCCTTCGCCGACCGGTCGGTCCAAGCTAATCGGATGACGGGAAATTTTCAATACGCGGCGAGTTTCCTCCAGGCTTACCTCTGCCGCTTCGGCCGTTTCTTCGATGGTCGGTTCGCGTCCCAGTTGTTGGACGAGTTCCTTGCTGACCCGCCGCAAACGGGACATGGTCTCGATCATGTGCACGGGAATGCGAATCGTCCGCGCCTGATCGGCAATCGCGCGGGTGATCGCCTGTCGAATCCACCACGTGGCATACGTCGAGAATTTGTATCCGCGCCGGTACTCGTACTTGTCGACCGCCCGCATCAGGCCGGTGTTCCCCTCCTGAATCAGATCCAGAAAGCTCAATCCCCGGTTGCGGTACTTCTTGGCGATGGAAACGACCAACCGCAGGTTGCCCCCGGAGAGGTCGCGCATCGATTTCTCGTAAGCGTCGCATCGCGTGTCGATCTCCCGCAGCCGTTCGCGCAGACTCTCCGGCGTCTCCAGCGTCGTCGCCATCAGATCGGAAAGTTCGCGATGAAGATTGGCACGTTCGTCCTTGCCACTTTTCATGCGGTCGAGCCGCCGAATCTCGCGGCTCAGTTGGACCATTCGCTCGGAAATCTGTTCCAGCTTTTTCTTGATCGGCTGCAGACGCTGCGTCCGCAGGCTCAACTCCTCGACAAGCGTGACCATCTTTCGCCGCCGCTCGGTGAGCGACTTCCACGCCGCTTTTCGTTTGGCAGCCGGCAGCGACTCGTTGCGGTAGATTTCAAAGTCTGCCGTGTTGAGCTCCTGCAGGTGCTCAAGCGTTCCCAGATTGTGCGGCATGCGACCGAGGATTTGGTCCTTCTCCAATCCCTCGGTGACGGAGACTTTGATCGTCCGGTCAAACGGCATTTCGCCCTTATGCACCTTGGTCAGCAGTTCGATCGCCGACCGCATGGCATAGTCGCTCTCCAGAAACTGGCGACGAAACCGCTTCCGGGTCACTTCGATCGTCTTGGCGAGCGAAATCTCTTCGGCCCGCGTGAGCAACGGAATCTCGCCCATCTGCGTGAGATACATGCGGATGGGATCGTCGATCCGGCGGGAGGTCTCCGCCTCATTCAGCGCCCGCGATTTGCTTTTGGGTTTGCCGTTACGCCCGCTCCTGCCGTTCGCTTTGGCCGAGGAGGGCTTTTTGTCGATGACGTTTTTGACCTCAATCCCCAGCTCCTCGAGGGACATCAGCAGGTGGTCGAGCTTCTCCGGATTGACGTCCTCATCCGGCAGATAGTCGTTCACCTGGGTGAACGAAAGGTATCCCTGCTTCTTGCCGGCTTGGATGAGATCGCTGAGGTTCGGGTCAATCTGATGCACGGTGGGTTCCTCCACGGGGGTGACAACGGGACCAGGGCGGGCCGAGAGACGGGTCGGCTTATCCCGTTGCTTTCTTGGTTGCTCGCTTCTGATGAAAGTCCGAAAACTGACGCAGGAGAGTTTCCGTCTCCGCGTCCAGAGAGCGCGCTCCCTCGCACTGCTCGGACAGCTCCAGGGCCATCCGTTTGTGCGACTGTTCTTCCCGGCGCCATTTCAGTTCGTCAATAGACCGCCGAAGGAGGAGTGGACAGTCGTCCGTATTGGTTGCATCATTCGCCTCCGCCTGTTGGCGGAGGGTGTCTTCGATGTTCTTGGTCGTGGCCAGCTCGTTGAGCCAGACCGCCAGTTGTTTGGCCGGTTCGTCGGCATCCAAAGCCGACAGCAACTGTGTGAAGGCTAGTGTCTCGGCACCACCCTCGTCGACGTCAAAGCAAGCCTGGGCGACATTTCGCAAACAGGGGTTCGTGAAATCTCCCGTGCCGATCTCCCGACGAACCACCTTCGTCCACGAAAGCGCGACCACCAGACATTGCAGCAACTCGCATTCCAGACGGTCGTCTCGCGTTGGTCGTCCCTTCAAAATCCGCGCGGCCGCCTCGGGAAACTCCGCCCGGTCGATCCGCCGCACAATGCCATCTCCGGTCGCTGACTGCCGCGTGGACGTCTGCCGTGCCGAACCCCGCCGCGCCTGCTGGTACTGCTGACGAACAACATCCTCCGCAATCCCCAGACGTTCTGACGTGCGCTGCAGGAGCAGGTTCTGACGCACGTTCTCCGACAAGCGGGGCACGGTTGCCAACAGTTCGACCACCTCATTCATGATTCGCTGGCGGCTGTCGATCGTCTCGATGCCGAACCTCCGCCGGAAAACATCAAACGCAAAGTCGAATGCTTGCGGGGCCTTGTCGATCAACGCCTGCAAGCTCTCCGGCCCATGTTGTCCCAGGTAATCCGCCGGATCCTGGCCCGCCGGCAATGTGAGGATTCGCAGGTCGACATCCTGGGCGAGGAACCGGGAGACGGCCCGCTCGGACGCATCCACCCCCGCCTGGTCGCCGTCGTACACCAGCACCACTTTGCGGGCAAATCGCTTGATCGTTGTCACCTGCATTTCAGTCAAGGCCGTGCCGAGCGTCGCCACAACGTTCTTCAAGCCAGCCTGATGGGCGGTCATGCAATCCGTGTACCCCTCGACCACAACCGCCGTCTCCGTGGTCTTGATCGCATCCCGGGCATGATTCAAGGCGTACACAAGCCGACTTTTATGGAAAACCGGGTTCTCGTTGCTGTTGAAGTATTTTCCAAAGCTGCCGTCGTCGCCTGGTAAAACCCGTCCCCCGAAACCCACAGGCTGCCCCCGTTCGTTGTGAATCGGAAACATCACCCGATTCACGAAATAATCGAAATGACCCGGCCCTTCGTCCCGTTCCTTCGTCAACCCGGCGGCTGTCAACTCCTGCGGCGAGAACCGGCCCTGCGCCCGATTGACGATCCAGGACCAGTCATCGGGATGAAAGCCGAGCCGGAACTCGGCAATCGTCTCCGGCGTAAACCCGCGCTCCGCCAGATACCGCCGCGCCGGCTCCGCCGCTGCATCGTTTCGCAGCGCCTCATGGAACAGCCCCTGCGCCCACAACAGCGCCTCCAACAGTTTGGATTTGTCCGGTCCGGATGATCCGGCCGGTCGGCCACTGCGCGCCGGGATCGGCACGTTGGCCCGCTGCGCCAGAATCTCCAGCGCCTCGCGAAACTCGACATGCTCCGACTCCATCACAAACGTGAAGCAGTCGCCCCCCATGTTGCAGACCCAACAGCGAAACGTCTGCTGGCCGGGGTAGACGCGCATCGACGGGTTGTGGTCGTCGTGGAACGGGCACAGGGCGGTAAACTCGCGTCCCCCCCGCACGGAGTTGAGCCGCACCGTCTCGCCAATCAAGCTGACGATGTCCGTCTGAGCGCGGACCGTTTCCTTAAAGTCATTCGACAGCTCGGCTGACACCGGCAACTCCAGACGCAATGAGGAAACGGTTCTCGCGTATCCGAACGACGAGAAAAGGGCCCTGCTTCACCGGCCATCAACACCAGTGACGAGCGGAGAAACAACACCGTTTTTTCGCCCGATTCAGGTCGTGCGCAGACGCCAACTGTCGCGAGTTGCCGACCTCTTCGACAAGTGAACGGGCAGACACATCCCCCCATTCTCAGCGACGCCGATCGCACCCCCAAATTCTACCCCCTTGCGGAGCGTGGTCAAGAAATCGGCCCCAGTTGGCCAACTCTTTCCGACGCCGCAACCCCATGACCGGTCGAGAGTTGTCCAACACCCCGACCCCACCCCTCCCCGCAACATCGCCAGCCCCCGCATCCGGAATTTCCAATCGGACTAAGCAATTCCCGTAGTCCCGACGATGCCGTCCAAAACACTCTGACAGTTAGGATTCGTAAAATCCCGAACGGGGTAGTGTCCAAATTTGAAATCTGTCTTGCTGGCGGCGTGAAAGCAGCGCATCATCGTTTTCTTGCAAACCAAGAGGACCTGCGAATGCCAAACTCTGCCGATGATCCCCACCGATTCGAATTTGACTTGGACCGCGGAATCCGCACTCAGGCTGTCGAGAAGCTGGAGCAGAGCCCCGGTCTGCCGTTGCAAAAAGGAGTTGGCCCGTCGGACAGTGGAGTCTATGCCCTATACTTCAAGGGAACGCTGGTCTATATCGGAAAGGCATCCAAGGGAACGACCAAGAGCAAACGTACTCTCCGCAGTCGTCTCAATGAGCACGTGGGAAAAATCAGCGGGCGGAAGAACATTTCGTTGTCTGACATGACCTGCCGATTTCTGACGTTCTCAAGCGAGTGGTGGGTGTTCGCGGCCGAGTTTGCTCTCATCTCACACTACGACCCGGAATGGAACGGGAGCGGCTACGGAAGCAAAACACCAGGCAGCGGTCGTCCCGGCACACACCGGGTCAGTCGTTGGAATGAGCAATTCCCGAAGGTTCAGTGACCACGTTCACAGCTTGTTCCGTTTCGGCAGATGATCCAGAAGCAGTGTCGTTTGCGGGCGTGGTGGGCCGTCTTCCATTTGGTTGACCGCATCGGTCCGGTCCGCACTTTGATGATCAAATCGCAGACGGTAAAGCCGGCATCTTCCGCCATGCGCATGAAATCACAGTGCGCCCAGCGTGACCGATGGCTGTTGACCATATCGGTGATTTTCGCGAGCAGCAGGCCGTCCGGCTTTAACACGCGTTTGGCTTGTTCGAGGAACGGCGGATACAGGTAGCTCAACGTCCACCCGTGCTCCTTGCCGCATTCCATGGTCGCTCCGAAATCCACGTCAAACCG
This sequence comes from Planctomycetaceae bacterium, assembly GCA_029259845.1. GTDB lineage: Bacteria > Planctomycetota > Planctomycetia > Planctomycetales > Planctomycetaceae > JAHBXU01. The sequence continues at coordinate 24,433 of JAJDEI010000095.1, forward strand.
TTTGACGCTTTTGTCGCGGCCCTGCGGCCCGACATGGGGGGGATCGTAGACGACCGTGCCGAATTCGTTGTCCGGCACCCCGACCATCGTGCGATTGTCGGCGACAATCATCGGTTCGTATTGGGGATCAATGTCCATCGAGACCACCACCCGCGATGAACCCCGCCAGATCCGGCCCGTGTTGTAGGTCGCGTCCAGAATCGGATCGGGGTCAATCGTTGGGTAAAACTTCAGCATGGCATCCAGCAACCCGCTGTCGCTTCCCTCCCAGATACTGCTCAGGGGTTGGTATGCTGTTGCGGTCTCTGAATCCGCCTGCAACGTGCTGTGTCCGTTGGTCAATGTCATTGTTACTCCTGTCGTGGCGTGCGGCGTCAGTTTATGCACTCGACGCGGACTTGTACAAGTGTTCAAGAATCATTGCGTGGCAACGCGTTCCTCCCAACCGCTGCGGGGCGCACTCGGTTTAGGCAACGCAGAGTGGCGAACGGGGTCTTGAACGCAACGGGGACCGATGCAAGGACGGCACTCCTGGCCGGACCGAGTTTTGAATCAAACGTATGACTTGCGGCGGGGGTCCGACGGCAATTCCCTCCCGCGAGAATCCTGGCATCCATGAGGCCAATCGTGTCCTGTTGTCCTGTTTTTGGGGCGGGGATTGTCTCTTGCGATGGGATAGTGAACCGGGTATAAAGCTTGGCAGATCGGGCTTTGGATTCGATCGCTGAGACTCTGGCCACACGCAAGCTTTTCCGAAACGGGTTCGGGGAAGCGAGGCATTGATCGTCATGACGGCGAGCAAGGGAATGCCACAGGTTGTCACGGCTCCCGTGAGCTTATGGGAGCTGGCGTCGCGCGAGGCGAACGACTTCAAATGGTTCGAGAGCGAACGCTCCGGCTATGATGTCGGTCCCATCGCCCAGTGGGAATGGAGCCGCCGCTACTGGCGGATCTTCTGCCGCCACCGCCGCGTCGAGCACCTGATCGGCGAGCGGCTGATTCGCGAGTTCGATGAGGAGAGCTTTGGGCGTTTGAGCGATCCCGATCTGCTCAACAGGCCGGTGGTTCGCTTCGTGATCGACCAGTTCGCCCACAAGGGTTGGGAGAACCTGGACTTTTTGCTTTGGGCTCCGCACCACGGCTTCGATTCCCACGAGTTGTACGAAGCGCTCCGTCTCGTGGACGTCAACGCGGCTCGCTTCGATCCTCCCTGCTGGGATGTCGGATTCGGCATCTGAAGCGGGCGCGGCGATTGCTTCCCGCCCCGCCCCGCACCGTGATCTCCCTTCGACCGGTCTAGCAGAGGCCATCTATGCCGGTCGTCGTGGTTGGACCGACATGTCGGGCCCCAATGATCGGCCGACCGGACAGGTGCCCTGCGCCGGACGGTGAGCTTAACCGTTACGGCGACTCGTCAAGCCGGGAAAAGTGTTGCATTTCGGCAACAACTGCGGGCACGGTCTGATTCGTGTGATAGCGTTTCTACACGGATTCAACAGCGTGGGGAATTCTGGCTTCGGCCGGAGGCCCGACGAGCCGTGGGGCGGATTTCCAATCTGCCACAGGTGAGAAGGACCGAGCCGGTGCAAACCGGTGCTGCAATGTCGAATCACCCGGCAGGTTTAAAACCTGCCTCACAGCGGGGGCAACTCGGTTGCCGCGCTTCGAGATCCGTTTGAGCAAGTGAGTCCCATGTTTCATCTCAGCCCTCAATCCTGGTTGTTGGTGTTGGCGGTCGGGCTGTTCACGGTGACTGCGGCGGTCTGGGACTGGCGCTACTGGCGCATTCCGAACAAGCTGACGTTGCCCGTCTTCGCCCTGGGATGGATCTATCAGGCGGCGTTTCATGGATGGGCCGGGCTGGCCGATGCGGGGCTGGGCTTTGCGTGCGGATTTGGCGTGCTGTTCATCCTCTGGCTCGTGGGCGGCGGCGGCGGCGGCGACGTCAAACTGATGGGCGCCCTGAGCGTCTGGCTCGGATTCACCCTGACTCTGAACGTGCTCATCGCCAGTACCTTGATGGTCATTTTCGGGACGGCCGCCGTGATGACCTGGAGCATGGTGGCCAACGGCTTCCGCAAGACACAGGACCGATACCTGGCGACCGGAAAAGTTCGCCAGAAGAAGAACCAACCGATCGTCAAAGAAACGCTCGAACAACGGCAGCAGCGCCGGGTGATGGGTTACGCCGTGCCGGTCGCGGTCGCGACCTGGGTCATCATGCTGTACCAACTGCCGTCGTTGCCGTAGTGGCTTGTCAGTTTTTGATTTTGAGGTTGGAGTTCAGCCTTGAGGCTGCGGAAGCAAGCGAAAGCTTGCACTCCAACCTTAGATTCGGCCAACCCACAAGCGGATTTGTCGACGGTCGGGAACTTGCAAACGCCGACGGTTTTTCCATTTTTCTCGTTCGCAAATTGCAACAGAAACCATCGTTCACGATGCAGAAACGAAATCACACCTCCCGGTCGCGACTCAAGAAACGCCGTCGCGGCGTGTTGAGCATGGAGCTGGTGCTGACGTTGCCCATTCTGGGAATGCTCCTGATGGGCATTTTCGAGTTCACCATGCTGTTCTTCGCCCAGGGATCGGTTGCGGAAGCGAGCCGGCTCGGAGCAAGGCGGGCAACCATGCAGGGCGTTGTTGAACAAGACGTGCAACAGCAGGTGCGCTACGCCCTGGGGCGTCATCTGGCGACCTCCGCGCGGATCAACGTGACCAATGCCGAGCACTCCGGCGACCCGGTGGCCGTTGCCGTGGTGGTGCCGATGGCGGCCGCGTCCCCCGATTTGTTGTGGCCCATCGGATTCAGTCTCGAGGGACGGTCCCTCGTCTCGCAGACCAGGATGGTCAAGGAATAAGCCGACCAACGGGCGGCTCGTGCGGAGCAGCTTGCCTCGCAGGACCGCAAACCCATTTCCCCGATCCCGATTCAGAACGGTCCTGCGACCGAATCCCCTGGAGAGCCAGCCGTGAAACTCACACCCGCCCTGCTCACAGTCATCATGCTGCTGGTTGTCGGCGGTCTGGTGACGGCCTTCGTCGCCAAACGCATGCTCGCCCACGAACAGGTTGTCGTTCAAGAGGAGACGGTCACCGTCCCGATGGCGCTGACCGACCTGAAGCCGGGCACGGTCATCACCGAGGGCCACATCGGCCTGGGGCCGGTCCGTCCGGACCAGCTGAACCGCGAAGTGCTTCGCACAAATCGCGTGGTCGTCGGCCGCATCGTCAAAAGTCCCATCACCCGCGCCCAACCGATTCTCACCTCCGACTTGTACGCACCGGGCGAACGTCCGCCGCTGGTCGTCACCCCCGGTATGCGAGCCGTATCCGTCGCACTGTCCAATGGAACCGCGCTGGTTGACGGTCTGATCGGACCGGGCCAGTTTGCGGACGTTCACTTTACACCCAGCGGCAACAGCGGCACGCGCGGCGGGATGGTGATGACGCTGTTCAAGGGCGTCAAACTGCTGGCGATCAACCGCAGCCAGTCGTCAGCGACATCGCTGGGACAGCGTTCCAACAGTGTCACGATGGAGCTGACCCCGGAGCAGGCCAACATCATGCTGCTGGCCCGAAACCGGGGCGACATCAATCTGACGTACAGCCCGAACGGTCTCGGCAACGGTGGTGTCGCGGTTGCCGATGAGAGCCGCGCCTATCTCGACGAAGTCCTGGGCCTCGCCGAGCCGACGCCTCCGTTTGTCACCGAAATCTACAAAGGGGCCGATCGGCGCGAAAACACGTTCGACGACGGCCGTCTGATCCAAACGGACAGTCGACCCGCAATTCCCCCATCAACACCGCAACAACAAACGGCCGGTTAGTCCTGCGCACACTCCGCAAAGTGTGTTTGACTCACGACGTTCGCTTGCGGATTCGCACGGCCTCGAGTTGGAGTTCAGCCTTTAGGCTGCAAAGCAAGCGAAAGCTTGAATTCCAACTCTCCAACCTGTTGAACAAGTCCTAACAGACCCCTTGATCGGTCACGAGGATCCCCTCCCGTGAGACGTTACCGGCGACAACCCGGCCCTGCGCGACGTCGCGGCACCTTGATGCCGGCGATTGTTTTCGCCATTGGTGTGGTCGGATTATGCGCGGCACTCGTCTTCGACCGGCTGTGGTTGGATGCTGCGCGGGTGGAACTGCGGACCGCTGCCGAAGCTGCCGCACTGGCCGCCGCTGCCCGACTGACGGACGATGACCAACTGCGGGGCATCACGGACTGGCCCGCGCTGCTCGAATCGGCTCGTGAGAACGCGGCCCGAGTTGCGGCTGAAAACCACGTCGCCGGCCATTCGGTCGAACTGGACCGGTCTGCGGGGGGCGACGTCCGCTTTGGCGTCGTCACCGACGATGCGAACACCGGCCGAGCGGTGTTCCTGGAGACAGAATACGATCCGACGACGGTGGTTGTGACCGCCCAAGCGGTCCACAGTCGCCGAAACGGAGTCGCGCTGTTCTTCTGCAAATTGACGGGAATTTCCACAGGCAATGTCATCGGACGAGCCGGAGTGACGATCGACAACGCGGTCGTCGGTGTGCGGCCTTTTGGCGGGGTGCCGGTCCCGGCGTTGCCGTTGGGCATCCTCGCTGCGGACCCGGAGGGCCTCCGTGAGGACACGTGGAGGCAGCAGATCACGCAGCAACAAGGCACAGATCGATTCGGGTTCGATGATCAGGAACAACGGGTGACTCAAGGCCCCGACGGCATTCGGGAGATCACCCTGACATTCGCGGCGGCGGGCAACACCGACAGCGCGGGCAACGTTGAAGCAGCGCACTCGTCGTCCAACTGCTGCCTCCTCAACATGGGAAACGGCCTGACCGAACAAGGCGTGCGGCGGCAAATCTTCGACGGATGGTCGCAGGACGAATTGGAAGGGTTCGGCGGGCAGTTCGTCATTGATGGCGCAGCCGTGCCCGTCGAAAGTGCCTCTTCCCCGACCGCGTCCCTGTGGGCAGACTTTGAACGAAACATCGGCCGACCGCGCATCTGCGTGCTGTACCAGATCGTGCCCCGGTCCGATCGAGAGAACGCTGAGCACGTTCTGGCGACGGAGTTGGTCGCGGGGCGCATCCTGTCGATCGATGGCGACGACACGGGAGCCGTGCGAATCGTCTTTCAGCCGACCGTCATCACCACGCGAACGGCCGTGCTGTCCGACGCCACGAACAACAGTGTCGAAAACCCTTACCTCTACAAACTGCATTTGACCCATTGACCATCAAGTTGGAGTTCAGTGTTGGAGTTCAGCCTTGAGGCTGCCAAAGCAAGCGAAAGCTTGAACTCCAACTCCCCACGCACATCCCCGCAAACCGACTTACGGCCGACCCGGCAAACCGTGTCAGCCGCGCCTGATGGAGGCATACGAAATTATGGTGACTGCAACACAAACCCCCGCCGACGCCCGCAAGGCGTTCCAGCAGCTCAAAACGCGGCTGCATCACGAGATGGTGGACGCCATCGATATGTCGAAGGCGGGCGAACTGGGAGACGAAGAGTTCCGCCGGCAGTTGCTGGCGCTGGCGACGCATCTCGTCGACCAACGGGGCGTCGGCCTTACCGCCGACGAGCGGAAGGCGATGGTCGCCGAACTGATGGACGAGATCTACGGATTCGGTCCGCTGGAGAAGCTGATGCACGACCCGGAGATCAGCGACGTGCTGGTAAACGGTGCCGACAGCGTGTTCATCGAACGCAACGGCATGCTGGAGCCGACGGACGTCCGCTTCGCCGACGACGACCATCTGATGCGGTTCATCCAACGGCTGGTGGGCCGCGCGGGCCGCCGTATCGACGAAGTCTCGCCGATGGTCGACGCCAAGCTGCCGGACGGCTCGCGACTGCATGCCGTCATCCCGCCGCTCGCCCTGCGGGGACCGACGCTGTCAATTCGCCGCTTCAAGACCAAAGCCGTGCTGTTCGAGGACATGCTGCGGGACGGGTCGCTCACGCCGGAGATGGCCGGCTTCCTGGTGCACTGCGTCGAAGGACGCCTGAATCTGTTGCTCTCCGGAGGGACCGGGGCCGGCAAAACGACGATGCTCAACAACCTCAGCCGGTTCATCTCCCCCTCGGAGCGGGTCGTGACCATCGAGGAAACGGCCGAACTCCAATTGCAACAGACAGACGTTGTCGGCCTTGAAACACGGACCGCCAACGTCGAAGGCAAGGGACTCATCACGCAACGGGAACTCCTCCGCAACTGCCTGCGGATGCGACCGGACCGCATTATCGTCGGCGAAGCCCGCGGCGGCGAAGTCCTCGACATGCTGCAAGCGATGAACACCGGCCACGATGGCTCGATGAGCACGGTCCACGCCAACGACACCCGCGACGCCCTGCACCGTCTCGAACTGATGATCGCTCTGTCCGGGGCGGATCTTCCCACGCACGTCGCCCGGCAGTACGTCGCCTCGGCCATTCAAATCTTTGTGCACATCGCCCGCCTCAGCAACGGTGAGCGAAAGGTCATGCGGATCTCGGAACTGTCCGGCGTGACCGACGGCGAATTCGACATTGAGGACATCTTCGTTTTCCGCATGGCGGGTATCGAAAACGGACAAATCCTCGGCTCCTTCTACGCCACCGGCTACCAACCCCAATGCCTCGGCCGGCTGGCGATGAAAGGCCACGACCTCGACCCGGAGATGTTCACGGCGCGGCAACTTGCCGTCGGCGGGGAATGGACCAGGGACCAGTGACCGGGGAGTAGCAAAACAGGTTTCCTTGTTCCCAAGCAAGATCTCGGGAACAAGGGTCAATGCCAATAGCGATTCATCAACAACCCACAGCAATGTCCATCATGTCAGCACAAGTCCTCACACCGCCGCAGATCAAACCGCGACAGGAGTTTGCCGCGATCCTCAAGGAGCGTGAGCGCTTCAGTCATGGCGATCCGGACGACATGGCGGATCGGTTGAATGGTTGGGCCGACCTGTTGATGCTGCAGTCCGGCTTGGGCGTCTCGCCGTCGCTCATGTTGATGGTCTGCGTCTGTTCGGCGGTTTCATTCGGCGGAGTCGCGTTCGTGCTGCAGGAGAACCTGCTGGCAACCGCGATGGGAGCGCTGCTGGGCATGACCGTGCCGGTGGTCGTGACGGTCATCATCCGATCCCGGCGTCAGAAACAGATGACCGAGCAGCTTCCCCCCGCGATCGACGAGCTGGCCCGCGCGGCCCGAACCGGCCGCAGCCTCGAAAGCTGTCTGAAGATGGTCGCCGACGACACTCCCGCCCCGCTGGGGGACGAACTCAAATCGGTTGCGAAGAAGATGGACATGGGCCTGTCGGTGTCGGATGCCGTCCAGGACCTGCCGCAGCGGACCGGCCTCATCAGCGTCAGCGTGCTGACGACCGCCCTGTCCGTCCACGAGCAAACCGGCGGCGATTTGGTCCACGTGCTCGACCGGCTTTCGCGCACGCTCCGTGAGCGGGCCCAGTTCGTGGGTCGGCTCAAAGCGGCGACCGCCGCTAGCAAGGGAACCGCACTGCTGATGCTCGCCGTGCCGGTGGGCGTGGTTGTCTTCTTCATGTGGCGGGATCCGAACTATTTCACCGATCTGCTGGACTCCCCCTGGGGCTTTCGCGCGACGGCAACAGCCGTCGTGCTGCAAGTCATCGGTTCCGTGTTCATCTTGAGAATCCTCTCCCGCAGCCAGAAGGCGTAGCAATCGCGACACCCGCAGCAGACACCCGGTGTCTCATCTGTTCAATCAACCTTGCATGAGCCAACGGACCACTTCTGTCAACAACGTTGAGGAACGTCCGAGACACCGGGTGTCTCCCTCGTTCGCATACCTCGTTCCCAAAATCCGTTTGGGAACGCCCATACGCGAGACTCTGTTTCGCACGTCACAAAGCAGAACTTTGCTGGACTTGTGCCCCCAAGCCGGTGCCTGGGAACAAGTGAGCATCGGCTCGTTTCGGACCCAGACGGACAGACGACAATGATTTCTCCCCAACTGACACAGATCCTGATTTCGGCCGGTTGCCTTGCCGGAGCCACGTTCCTGGCGTTGCGTTATCGCCGTTGCCGTCGTACGGAAGCCGCGAACGAGCCTGTTTCCGCGTCCGTTGACGCTTCGCCCGCGCCTTGGAACGGGGGAGGGATGATCTTCGGCCCCGTGACGCCCGTGCTGGCATCCCTGCTACCACAGGGTGACCAGAAGCGTCTGCTCATGAAACGTGAGCTGACGAACGCCGGGTACTATCATCCCCGCGCGTCGGAGAACCTGGCAGCGATTCGTTACTTGGGAATCGTGCTGCCGATCATCGGATTTGGGGTGCTGTTTCTGCTCGCACCCCGTGAGCTCGAGCTGGCGGCTCTCCTGACCGGCGTGGTGGCGGCGCTGTTAGGATGGGCCTTGCCGAGCCTGATTGTCCGCAGCCGCGCCGCCGAGCGACGCGACGAAATCACCCGGGCGATGCCGGACATGCTCGACATGCTCAACATGTGCGTGAGCCAGGGGATGACGCTGACCAGTTCGCTCAGCCGCGTGATCCCGGAGATCGAGACGGTCTACCCTGCCCTCGCCCATGAGTTGCGGATTGTGACGGAGCAAGCCCGTGTCGGCTCCGTGGTGCAGGCGCTGGAAAACTTCGCCGGCCGTGTTGATGTGCCGGAAGTGCACTCGTTCACATCGACGCTGATTCAGACGGAGCGCATGGGCACAAGTGTCTCTGCGGCATTGGCCGATCACAGCGACAACATCCGCGAGAGCCGCAAGCAACGCGCCGACCAGGCGGCTAACATGGCGACGTTCAAACTGCTGTTCCCCACCGCGTTGTGCCTGATGCCGGCCGTGTTCCTGTTCCTGCTGGGGCCGGCGCTCGTTGATCTGTCGGATTTCTTTGACGGCGGGGCGGGCGAAGCGTTCCGTTCCGGCCGAGCCGCGGCGACGCAAACACTCCCGCAGCCGACGTTCGAGGAATAGTCGTCCATCAGTTTAGCCGCGCCCGTTTAGCCGCGCCCGCTAGGAAGCGCGCGTCCACGCGCTGGTTGTCTTCGGCCGGTCCTCGTGCGCCGCACGGTGCGCTTCCTAACGGGCGCGGCTAAACCATGTTTTGTCGGGAGCGAATAGTCTCGTCTTGCCGCGGGGGGCGGGTTTTGCTAGAAGCCCTCGCTGTTTGCAGGATGCCCACGTCAGAGCCAGGAAAGCTGAGATGGACCCGACCGCGTCGACGAAACGACAGCGTTACCTCCTCGGTTGTACGGTGCTGATCCCGGTCGTGTGGTCGGCGCTGGCGGCGGCGCGGCCGGCGGTGCCTGGCCCTGTTCCACCCGGACCGGGCACGGATTCACTGGCGTTCGACCAATATCTCGTCAATCTCCGCGATGTCGGATTGCAGCCGGTTCTCGAAGCCACGTACCGCTTCGTCAACATGGGCGACGAGCCGCTGACCATCACCAAGCTCGACCCGAGTTGCGGCTGTCTGAGTCCGAAACTGGCGGGAGGCAAGAAAACCTACCTGCCCGGCGAGGTTGGCTATTTCGGCATTGGAGTGGCCGCCGCCAACGAAGCGCCCGGACCACATGCCTACACCGTCAAGGTGCACTACACGAACCCCGAACCTCACGAGGCGACCGTGCGGTTCAAGCTGGGGTTGCCCGAACGCAAGGTGACGGTCGAACCGCCGGAGCTGGCGTTCTTCCAGTACTCCGAGACCCCCAGCGAGGCGACGGTTTCCATCACCGACTATCGCGGCGGCAAGATCGGGGTGACGCGGGCCACATCAACGGCTGACTTCATCGAGGTTGAAATCCAGGAACCCGTCATCGGCGAACACGGAAACACCCGTGTGCCGATCGTTCTGCACGTGCCGGGCGTCGTCCCGCCGGGCCGCACGATCAGCACGTTGGCGATCGAGACCACCGATCCGGAGTTCAAAACCATCCGCATCCCGGTGCTCGTCGACGGTCCCAGTCGTCCCAGTCGCGTCAGACAGGCGGGCGCGGAGGTTCCGGGTCCGCCACTTCCACAAACACCTTGAGGGCCGTCTTGTCCTCGGTCAGCAGCCGCATGATCTCCGCGTGGTTCGCGATGCCGCGCACCGGATGAGTCAGAATCCGCTCGGTGACTCCCGGATACATCGCCTCCGCCAAAGCCAACGCCGCCAGTCCCTGCTCGAAGTGTGTGCGGTTGCCGTTGACCGTGCCGACCAGCAGCTTGTTGCCGAGCACCCACTCCAGGTTGATCGTGTCGGTGGGCAGCTCGGTTTGTTTGTCGCCGGCAGTAATGCTGGTCCAGACGAGGGCCCCGTTGAGGTTGAGCACCTGCATGCACTCAAAGGCGACGCTGCTGTTGCCGGTCGCTTCAACGATGAGATCGGGCCGGCCGAACTGCCGGGCGACGTCATGGATCGACTGCTCCTGCGTGCTGACGTACCGGGCTCCATAGGCCTCAGCGATTTCCTGTTTGAGCCCCGGGTTGGGAGTCCTCGCGAGAATGGAGACGTCGAGTCCGCGCAACCGCAGCATCATGGCGGTCAACAAGCCGATCTGCCCCGCCCCGGTGACGAACGCCGTCCGCGGCTTCCAGACCTGCAAACGGGACTGCGCCAAAAACGCCTGTTCGATCCCCTTGGCACAAACGCTGGCCGGTTCCGCCAGAACACCGAGATGCGCGAGCCCGACCGGGACCTTGACGATGAATTCTGCGTCGTCGACGAATTTCTCGCAGAGGAATCCATGCAGCAGGTTGATTCCCCGCTCGAAGTAGGTTTCGTCACTGGTGATGTCGTTGCGGCCGATTTGATCGTACAGCGTCGATCCCGGACGACGGACCGTGCAGGTGCAGTAGTCGCCCGGTTTGACGTGCGTGACGTCCGGTCCGACCTCCTCGACGACACCGAAGACCTCGTGGCCCAGCACGAGGAAATCGTCGCCGGGTGGCGGTGCCCCGTAGAGCGCCGCGTCGATTTCTGCGTCGGTCGCATCGACTCCCACTTTGAGCGTCCGAACCAGCACGCCACGACCATCGGGAACATCCGACAGCCGCGGCTCAGCGATCTCCGCCACGTGTGCACTCTTCGCAGTCCCGGGACGGACAACCAACGCCTTCATCGAATACTCCCAGCGCGGCAGGGCCGCAGCCAATAACCAAAGAACAGGAACCACGGAACACACGGAAGTCACGGAAGGAAGGCGGCATTGATGGCGTTGATGAGGGATTTCATTCGTCGCATTCGCGTGATTCGCGGTTGAAAACAGGGAACCGCGAATGGGGCGAATCCGAAGAATTGCCCGGTCCCCTCATCGCCGATGCGGCAACGGTTCTGAACAGCAGACGGTCCTTGTTTCCGTCCCTTCTGTTTCTTCCGTGGTTCTCCGCCGACGTTAGAGATTTGCGCCAGAAACAAAACTTCGAAGCCTTTGTCGTCTGGAGGATGGATTTGCAATGGGGTCGCGGTGCGGTATCTTCGTCGCTTCGGCTCCGTCGATGCAACCGACCCGTCGCCTCCATCGGCGCAACTCAAGACGATTGCTGCGTCGTTGCCGGACCGGCAGCCAGTGGAGGACATGCGCGCCGGCTGTTTCAGCCTTGCCGGCGCACGTATCGGCACTGGTTGTTGGCACCGCCGAGATGGTTGTAGCACGCAGATTCCCGTGTTTGAACGGGCTGCTAATCGGGTCAAACGTAACATCCCTTGTCCTCTGCCAGGGTAGGGGGAAAAACCCAATTTGTAGGCTCCGCTGCGGCCCAGTCCTGTCTAGAATTGTGAGATCGTGTTGACGTTTGCAACAACTCGTTACCGTTCACAGATTGGGGGGAGGCACCCGCGTCTTCCGTACAAGAGTCGTTCGGCCCGTGAACGGCGACAACAACGCGCACTGGTTGTTCCAACCCGTGCTCTCGCGAGTCCCTCTGAAAAAAAGGGGCCGCTTGAGTGGCAACGCGACCTGAGGAACCCTGGCGTCGGCCCCGGAGTGATGAAACGCGAAGACGCGGCGGCCACGACGCCACGACTCCCGGTGCGGATCGCGAAAGACGATAGATCGTGAGTTCAAAAAAGCGACCACCTTTGGAGCCCGCCAGTCGTTGGATCTGGCCTTTCGAGCTCAAGGAACGCATCGGTGAAGGCGGGATGGGCGTTGTCTACCGGGCGCGGTACGTCGTCAACGACCATGAAGTCGCCGTCAAGCTGCTGCCGGATGATGTCACCAATTCGGTCGTGCTCGCCCGATTCGAGAGGGAGCTGGAGGTTCTCAAGAAACTGAGGCATCCGAATATCGTGCGGTCCTTTGGCGGCGTCTGCGAAGACAAACACCGGTTCTACGCGATGGAGCTTGTCGAGGGCGGTTCTCTCGAAGACCAACTCCAGGAGCGCGGGCGGTTCTCCTGGGAGCAGGTCATCGAGTACGGACAGCAGATGTGCGCCGCGTTGTCCTATTTACATCAGCACGGCGTCGTGCACCGGGATGTCAAACCGGCCAACTTTTTGATCGCGCAAAACAACCGGCTCAAGCTGAGTGACTTCGGGCTCGCCAGTGTGATGGCCGCCCGTAAGATCACCACCGCCGGAAAAACAGCCGGGACCATTCTGTACATGGCACCGGAGCAGATTCGCGGGGCGAACATCACGCCGCAGACGGACCTGTACGCACTGGGATGCGTGCTCTACGAGCTGCTGACCGGGACGCCCCCCTTCGTCGGCAGAACGCCGGCGGCGACGATGCACATGCATTGCCACGACCCGGTCCCGCGGGTGACGCAAATCGCGCTCGACTGCCCGGTGGCGTTGGAGCGAATCATTCAGCGGCTTCTGGAAAAAAGTCCCCAAGACCGTCCTCTCGATGCCGTCACGGTGGCTCGGGAACTCTCCCAGGTGACTCAAACGTTTGAGGTCGTTCCCAAACGCGGCGCCCTGGATAGCAGCGATTTCCAGCTCGCCTCATCTCCCAAATCGGAAACGTCGGACATTCGGTTCAAGGAGACGCGGGCCGTTGCCCGCAACGAGCCGCGCCGGCGATGGCCCGTAATCGTGTTGTTCGCCACAATGGCCGCCCTCGCCCTGTCCGTCATCCGGACACAGGAGGCGGAGGTGTCTTTCCAGCAAGCGGAGACACTGTGGATCGAAGCCGCACGAAACAATAACCCGGAAATCCGGATTCACGCATTCCAATCGATCGCCCGGTTGCCGAACGTGAGTCCCCAAGCCGTTGAGGCTGTCGCTGCCAGCCTGTCTTCCGAAAATCCCGGTGTCCGCGTCGCGGCTGCCGTGGCACTCGGGACCATGGAAACGGACGCCCGCCCCCAACTCGGCCAACTCCGCAAGGTTTGGACGAACGATCCTCGCGAGGAGGTGCGGGCTCAGGCGGGCGCTGCGGTCGATCGCATCATGAACTCCCCCATCTCTCCAAAGCCTGGCTGGCCGGTCGGATTCAGCGCGCTCGTGCTCCTGATCGCCGGGGGAATGATTCTGGCTCGAAATCGCATCGCCCGCCTGATGTCCGTGTCTGAGCCAACGTGAGCCAGGATGCGGCCATCCGGGGGAATACAGCAGCCGAACTCGCCGAAACGTCGCTGGGTAGCGGTCGGCTGCCCTTTTTCCGCTCGTCGATTCAAGGGGAGGGACACGCCTCGGGTCAACGGGGGACACGTCTCGTGTCGTCGAAATGAATCTGTTGGACGCCCGCGGGAGGCTGACGGGCGTCGGCAATGCGGGTGTGAAGCTGTTGTGACAGGCGGGCGACCGAATCGGCGTGCCGGGGGTCACCGGCGAGGTTGACCATCTCCTGCGGATCGGTTGCGTGATCGTAGAGTTCGGCGCCTCCACTGCCGCCTTCGCCCCATTCCGTGTACCGATACTTCTCCGTGCGGAGGGTGTAGTTGCGATCTTTGAGTTGCGTGAGTGCCGACGTTCTCGGCTTGGCCAGCGGGTCCTTAAGGACCGGTGCGAGGCTCACGCCGGAGAGGCAGGCCGGGGCACGCAAGCCGCACAGCTCCGCCAGAGTAGGGTAGAAGTCGACCATTTCTGCGAATGACGACGTGCTGCGTCCTGTGGCCGTCACCCCCGGGCCGGCGATGATGAGCGGAACACGGGCCGCGTTCTCGAAGAGCGTCGTCTTGAGCCAGTGCCCATGCTCGCCCATGTGATAGCCGTGATCTGACGTAAAAATGATGACCGTGTTGTCCGCCGCTGCGGAACCGGCGAGAGCGTCGAGGATGCGGCCCAGTTGGGCGTCGGCGAAGGTGATCGACGCGTAGTAGGCCTGCATGGCTTTTCGGGCCATATCCGGGGAAATGTTGACGTGCTGCTTTTTCTTCGTGAGGGAGAGACGTGCGGCGGGCGGAAGTGTTTCCAGGTAGCCATCGGGCACGGTCGGGACCGTGATCTGGCCAGTCGGGTACAGCTCAAAGTATTTTTTCGGGGACACGTACGGCGTATGAGGCCGATAGAGTCCGACCGCGAGAAAGAACGACCGGTTTTCGGTCGCATATTGGCGGATCAGACGAACCGCGTGCGTGGCGGCGATGCCGTCGGTTTGCTCCTCGTCTGCGCCGTCGGCGGCCAGCCAGCTCATGGACCCGCCGTACTCGCCGGGCTTGAGGCTGAAGATCATGTGCTCCTCGTCTTTATCGCGGCCGCGGGGGTTGATGGTGACATCCCACGAGTAGGGATCGTCGTGCCCGCTGCTGCCGATGTTCCTCGGCACCCCGTAGTGAAAAATCTTGCCGATGCGGGTCGCGAAGTACCCCTGACGACGAAACATTTGCGCCATCGTCTGCACGTTGGGGAGGTGCTCCCGGATGTAGAGGGCGTTGCGACGGACGAGTGTCTGGTCGGGATAAAGCCCTGTCATGAAGGACGCCCGGCTGGGACCGCAGAGCGTGTATTGGCAGTAGGCGTTTTCGAATCGCACGCCCCGCCTGGCCAGTCGGTCGATGTTGGGAGTCTTGACCAGTGGGTGGCCGTAACAGCTGAGATCGCAGTTCAGGTCGTCACAAATCAGGAAAAGTACGTTGGGGGTCGCCGCAGTCTTCTCGACAGCTCGCAAAGGCTGGCAGCGAGTCAGGCCCAGAAGCCCGAAGAGGAGGCAGACACCCGCGTGCCGTGAGATCAAGCGGTCCAAAACGCGTACGGTTCGATGCATGGGGGGCTCCCGAGGCGGTATGGCCAGAAACGGTTTGTCGATTGGTCGTTGAGGCTTCCTTGGCGAAACAGGTCAACAACGGTCGCAGGCGACGGCTGTTGATTCGCGGATGGCGAGGCTGGGGGTGACGAGGATTTCGCGGGGCGGCAACTCCGGATGGGCGACTCGTTCGAGCATGAGCTGTGCGGCTGCCGAGCCGATATCCTCGCAGGGCTGCGAGATCGTGGTGAGCGGCACTCGCAGCAGATGCGCATAACGAACGTCATCGTAGCCCACGACGGAGACATCGCGGGGGACACTGATGCCGAGTTTCTCCAACGTTTTCATCAAATGGGCTGCGAAGACATCATTCGCGCACATGACGGCGTCGGGGCGCTGCGAGTCCATGAGCTGCGCGATGGACCGCGCATCATCCGGATCGCAAACCTGCGACAGTTGCGGGTCGGCCGGGAGACCTGCCTCGGCCACCGTCTGAAGGAAGCCGGCACCGCGAAGGCGCAAGGTGTCGGCCGCGTTCTTCCAGGACCAGAAGGCGAGCCGGCGATGGCCGAGTCCGATCAGGTACTCCGTCATGCGTGCCTGCCCGCGCAAATGGTCGACCCCGACAAGGTCAAGATCGCTCCGCCGGGGGAAGGGGACAATGTCACGGTCGAGAAGGACGACGGCAACGCCCGCTTTACGGAGAGTGCTCACGATCGTTTCGTTGGGGCTCTGCATTCCTGGCGGCGTCACAAACGGAGCTAGAAACACCCCTGCGACGCCTCGGTCAATGAAGCCGCGGCAGGCCTCCGTGGCCGTTTCTGCCGTCTGGCGATGGGCGGAGTTTGATCGCGTGTCCGCCCACTGGAGAGCATGCCCTTCCCGCTGAATCGTGCGGACGATATGGCCGCAAATGGGCTCGAAGATTTCCGAGTCACCCAATTCGGGGACCAGGAAACCAAAGACCATCCTCCCATTGGTCGGATTCTGGCGGACGAACGTCCCCAGGCCCGCACGCCGATGCACGATTCCGCGTCGCACCAACTCGTGGACCGCTCGGGAGACCGTTGGGCGCGAGACGCTGAACCGCTCCGCGAGCACGACATCAGTGGGCAACTGCTGGCCGTCACGATACCTGCCCGATCCAATCTCATGAAGGAGAGTGTCCAGGATCTCGTGGTGCTTCGGTTTGCGAACAGGCGTCTTGCTCATCACGACTCAGTCTGACAGGACTCTGAATGCCGGGGGCAACGTCGTTTTCAATCCCACCCTGCCCTCACAGAGAAGGATCAGCGTAACCGACAGTGGCTGGTAATGCAAACTCAAATGTAACACATTTGTGGTGTATCGGCAGTTTTTATTGTCAATAAACCATTAATATACTTTACATAGTTGATGTAGATTGTTACAACATTGCCAGCCTCGCTCGAATGACGGGCCTTCCCTGGGACTTTCTGCGGCTCACGTCATTCGGTCGGCTTCTGTCGGCTTGGCCAAGGATGTTCCGGCCTTGCCGGCCATCGTCTCGATTCAACCTTTTTCGGGGGGGGAGAGTTCAATGGCAGCGAGAAATATACGGCTTCCTGCAAGGAAGCACCGCGGCTTTACGTTGATCGAATTGTTGGTCGTGATTGCGATCATTGCGATCCTGATTGCTCTGTTGTTGCCGGCTGTCCAACAGGCACGGGAAGCGGCGCGCAGGACCCAGTGCCGCAATAACCTCAAACAGCTCGGCCTGGCGTTGCACAACTATCACGACGTGTACCGGCGGTTTCCGTTCGGCAGCATCGAAAATCGCAGCGGCTCGCCGACATGGGAATCCGCCGGCGCGACGGCGACCGGTTGGGCCTGGTCGGCCTATCTGCTGCCGTACTTTGATCAGGGCAACGTCTATAACCAGATCAACTTCAACAAGTACATGGTCAATCCGGCCGACACGTCCGCGGCCCAATTGCAGAACACGGCGCTCATCGCGAATCCGCTGCCCGCAGTTCGGTGTCCTTCGGACCTCGCACCGCCGGCTGAAATGACTCCCGCTTCGGGAACTGAGGTGATGCAAGCAACGACGAGCTACTGCGGAAGCGCGGGGAGCTTCAACGGCGCGCAGAACGGTGACGATCCGAGACGCTCGGACGGCTTCTTCTACCGGGCCTACACAACCAGTCCGGCGGCCCAGTCCATCCGGATGCGGGACATCAGGGACGGAACCTCAAACACCATCATGCTCTCGGAGCATTCGTACCAGAATTCCAAGAGCACCGAAGTGCGGGTCGGCGACATTGGCCGCAAACGATGGTACGGCGCCATGAACGACGACCTCGTCGAAGGCGGGAACATCAACCGCCTTGTCGTCGAAGGCCAACGGCAGATGAATCCTCCGTTGTCCCTGAGCGTGAGCAATCGGCGACGAACGCCCAGCAGCCAGCACGCCGGCGGCGTCTTCTTCGCCTTTGCCGACGGGTCTGTCCAATTCATCAGTGAGAACATCAACCATACCGGCAGGAAATGGAAATCGAGTACAGCGAGTGATCCCTACGATATCGCCAACGGGGGCGCCGGCTTTGGCTTGCAACAGCGGCTGTTCTCCCGCAGCGACGGCCTGGTGATCGACGCGTTCTGAGTCTCGGCGCTTCCGTCGTGAATCGAATGTCGTATTCGTGGCGTGCTGCAGTTCTCGGGCCACTGCGGCACGCTCTGCGAATGTGTGTCTGCGGAGGAGTTTTCATGCCTGCTGATGTTCCGCCCGCCGGGGTGCGGGGTGTGCTCCCGCGGTGGCGCGTACCGGTGTTTCTGATGCTGCTTGCGGTTGTTGCCGGGTGCGGAGGTCCCGAGGGGAAGGAGGGCCTCGTGCCCGCGTACGGGACCGTCACACTGGACGGGGAACCGCTGGTCGATGCGCAAGTCTTCTTCGACCATCCGCTGCATCCGGAAACATTCGGTCGGACAGATTCCAACGGGTACTACGAAATGGCCTACACCTACACTCAGGAAGGGGCCTTCACGGGGGAAAACATCGTCTCGTTTGCCGCGGCCGACATCGACCTGGAACGGGGCCAGACGGCACCGGAAGAACGGGTGCCCCGCCGCTACTTGCCCAATAAGTCGACATTGAAAATCGAAGTCACCGATGGCGGCGGTCCGTATGACTTCGCGCTCACAACGACCGAAGAAGCCGAATAGCAGTGTCGCCTCGATGACCGTTTGCGGACAAACGCGGCAATCAATGTTGTCGGTCGAACGGTGTTTTCTTTGCTGCGATTGGTCCCTTTGCAGAAAAGGCAACAAATGATGAGGGGGAGAGAAACAGTGACGTTGCGGCTGCTGGAGGTTGTCCTGGGATGCCTGTTGTTGTGTTGGGGCGATTCCGCGTCAGTATTCGGACGACCGCCCAATTTCGTTGTCATTATGGCGGACGACCTGGGGGCGGGAGAGTTGGCCTGCTACGGGCATTCGGAGCATCAGACGCCACAGCTCGACCAACTCGCGGACGAAGGCATCCGGTTTCGGACTTGCTACGCGACACCGGTTTGCTCGCCAACACGCGTGATGATCATGACCGGGCGTTACGGATTCCGCACGGGGTGGTTCAATTTCCTGGAACGAAGGCATTCTCCCGTCCCGGGATCGCCGCAGTTTGACATTGGCAGCGCTGAGGTCACATTTGCCGACGTCCTCAAGCAGCGAGGCTATGTCACGGGCATTGCCGGCAAATGGCAGCTCCCGGGCAGCCCCGCGAATCGCATTTCCGATTGTGGCTTTGACACGCACTGCATGTGGTTGTGGAGGCACCCGCTTCCCGACATCGATCCAGCCACCGGGAAGGACCGGACGGCCTACGATCCCCGTCAAAGCCTGTTCGCGAGCAAAGCCAAACGCGCCAATCGTTACTGGCATCCGGGCATCATGGTTGATGGGAAGCGGCTGCCGACGAAACCGGACGACTACGGGCCGGACATTTTCACGGACTTTGTGTGCGATTTCATGCACGAGCATCAGGACGAGCCGTTTCTGATCTACTATCCCATGGCCCTCATCCACAAACATGGCGGAACATGGCCGCCGGTGCCCGACCTGGCCAATCCAGGCCACCGAACCAGCGAAGGCCTCCGGCCAAACGTCGAGTACATGGACCATCTGGTGGGGCGAATCAACCGTCGCATCGACGAACTGGGGCTCCGCGAGAACACGTTCCTGCTTTTCACCGGCGACAACGGAACGGCCGATGCGGGCAAGGGGGAGGTGTCGGAAAGAGGGGCCCGCGTGCCGCTCATCGTCCGTGGACCGGGGATCCGCGCAGGCCGCGTGAGTGAGGAACTCGTTGACCTCACCGACGTACTGCCGACCCTGGCGGAGTTGTCCGGTGCACCGCTTCCCGAAGACCGCGCCATTGACGGCGTGAGCATGGTGCCCGCCTTGCTGGACCGTCCCGGTCCCCGTCGGGAGTGGATTTTCAGCTATCTGGGGGATGAGAGAATGCTGCGTGACAAACGCTGGCTCCTGGAGGGGGACGGCCAATTCTACGACTGCGGAAACAACCGTGACGGTTCCGGCTATAAGAAGGTCACCGATTCTCCCGACACCGAGGCCATCGAGGCACGTCGGCGATTCGAGCGCATTCTCAAGGAGTTGCCGGCTCCCCCGGGTTTGGCCTTGCGTTCGTCGGGGGGTGCCAAGAAGGCCGAGTAAGATTGCCGATCGTGGACGAAGACGGGAGCAAGCGATCCCCGTCGCTATCGTGGCGTCCGAGAACGAAACGCGTCTGTTGGGCCTTTACGGATCTGGAGAAGACGGGGGCCGTCTGCGGGGCCGAACGCCGACAGAAACGACCGGCCGATCTTTCGGAAGAATGGATGTCGCTGCGGTGTACACGGACGTTGATTTCAGGGAGAATCCCACCCCCGCCGAGGGGACTTTCGATGCACCGTCGGCCCGTGCTTCACGATTCAATGTTGTGTTTGCCGCCGAGTTTCGCGACGCGGAATCTCACGTGGGAGAATGAATGAGCGGCCCGGTCGATGTTCAGCCCCCCCCCAACATCGTGGTGTTGATTTCGCACGACTTGGGATGCCACATCGGCCCTTACGGGCCGGCGAGCGAACAGACGCCGGGCCTGAATCGGTTCGCTGCGGAGGGCGTCCGGCTTGATCGCCACTTCGTGTCGTCGCCGGGGTGCAGCCAAAGCCGGTCTTCGCTGGTCACCGGGCGGTATCCGCATGCCAACGGCCAGTTTGGACTGGCCAACTGGGGCTGGAAGCTGAACGAAGACGAGCTGTTGCTTCCTCAGGTGCTCCGCAATCACGGATATCAGACGACGCTGTTCGGAATTTGGCATTTGCACCAATGGACGCTCTCGGCGTTCGACACGACTTCCGATGATGTCAGCACGCTCGACTCGTCTCCCGAAGGATTCGCCGAAGTCGCCAGCCGCCGGGCGGCGAACTGGCTTCGGAAACAAGCCGGGAATAAAAAACCGTTCTACCTGCACGTCGGGTTCTGGGAAGTGCATCGGCCGTTTTCCGGCACGCCATCGGAGCAACAAACTTCGGCGGCAGACGTGTCGCAGGCTGAGGTTCCCGCCTATTTGCCGGACAACGATGCGACTCGCCGCGAATTCTCCCAATTGATGCGATCAATCTCGCTTGTGGACCAGGGAGTCGTCCGCGTGTTGGACGCACTTGAGGAGTCGGGCCTTGCGGACAACACGCTCGTCCTGTTCACCGCCGACCATGGGCTTCCGTTCCAACGGGCCAAAGGAACGCTCTACGATCCGGGCATCCATGTCTCCTGCGTGGCACGCTGGCCGGGGCGGATTGCCGCCGGAAGCAGCTCTCAATCGTTGACATCCAACGTCGATGTCATGCCCACGCTGCTCGATGCGGCAGGCCTGGCTGTGCCGGAACGTGTCCAGGGGCGCAGCCAATGGGGCGTGCTGTGTGGCTCCGAGAAAAGTGGCACGGAACAGGACCGCTCGCCGCGGGACGCGATCTTTGCCGAGAAGACCTACCACGAGCATTACGACCCCATCCGCGGTGTGAGGACGGCCCGCTACAAATACATCAAAAACTTCGCAGAGCGGCCGATGCTCGTGCTTCCCAGCGACGTCTACAATTCGCCGTCACGGCAATCGATGACCAGCGACGATGCCTTGTGGAGCCACCGACCGCAGGAAGAACTCTACGACCTGCCGGACGATCCGTCGGAAACGAAAAACCTGATCGACAATCCGGAGTTCGCAGACGTTGCCGACAAGTTGCGACAGCGTCTTGCGGCATGGATGGCGGAGACGGACGACCCGCTGCGGCACGGACCAATCCCCCGGCCTGACGCAAACGGCTAGGTCGCCGCGCTGTCACACTCGGCGCGACCCACTGCACGACCGTCGACGTGAACGTCCTGTCGGGCCTCTGGCCCGGTTCGCATCTCACTCACTTCTCGCTCACAAGCCAACATGGAACATCACCCGTCTCCGTTGGCCGAACCGGCGACACACGCACGTTTGAGCCTCCGCCGCGCGGGCGTGCTGTCCAGCATCTTCTTCGGGGCAAGCGTCACCGAAGCCGTGAGCGTCAATCTGCTTCCGCTCACGCTTGCTCTGTTTACACGGGATCCGAACTTGATTTTTTGGGTTTTGGCGATCAACCCGGCATTCGGGTTCATTGCACAGCCACTCGTGGGACTGCTCAGTGACCATGTCTGGACACGCATCGGGCGGCGGGCCGTGTTCCTGATAACCGGTGGGCCGATCGTTGCCGCCGCGCTCCTGAGTCTGCCCTACCTCGAAACATTCGGACTGCTGGTGCTGACCGTGGTGGTCCTGCAGTTCTTCCAGGACGTGATCAACGGCTCCGACCAGCCGCTTCTGGCCGACCTGGTTCCTCCGCCGCAGCGGACGTTTGTTCTGGGCATCGTGAAAGCGGCCGAAAACGTCGGTTTTTTGCTCGTTCTGTTCGTGGGGATGCCGCTGGTCGCCCGGTACGGAGAGTCGCACGGCGACACTCGGTACGGACTTCCTCTGTACGCAGCGGCGGCTGTCTGCCAAATCCTGTTCGTTGCCGCCGCCGCGCTGTTCCTCAACGAGCAGCCGATTCCCCGGCAATCGCGTTCCCGATTGACACCGCGCCGATACGTGAGCGACTTTTTCCATCAGCCGATGCTGCCGCGAATCGCGGCGGCGTACTTTCTCCGCGCTTTCGCCCGCACAGCGGTCGTCGGTTCTGTCGCCTTGTACGCCCATCACACGCTACAACTGTCTGAGGAACAATTCGGCACGTCCTGGGGACTGATGCCGTTCATCGCCCTCACCGCCGGCGTTCCGCTCGGACTGCTCGCCGAACGTTTTGCCAAACAACGTGTCCTGCAGGTTGCCTTTGCGACGTTGATCGCCGCGTGCGGCATCGGTTACTTCTCCGGCGGCGCGGGCGGTTTTGCTGTTGCCGCCCTGGTGTTCGGGATCGGCGACATGTTGCTGGAAGTGACGCACAAGGCGTTCATGTCCGAGTATTACCCGGCCGATTTGATCGGCCAATTGTCCGGCACGGTGAACTGTTTTTATGCAGCAGGACGGACGACCGCCCT
The DNA here is from genome assembly GCA_029259845.1 of Planctomycetaceae bacterium. Taxonomy (GTDB): domain Bacteria; phylum Planctomycetota; class Planctomycetia; order Planctomycetales; family Planctomycetaceae; genus JAHBXU01. The sequence goes on from JAJDEI010000095.1 coordinate 47,087, forward strand.
GATCGCCGTCGGCTGGTGCGTCAAACTGGCCAACCCGACGCTCCATTGGGAATCACTCCCGGACGACGCGTTCATCAACTACAGTGTGATCTGGCTGATCGCCTCAGCGGCTGCCTTGGCGGGGATCGGCGTCCTCGCCACGACACGCGACCTGCGCCACGAAGCCCGCTCTCAGCAAGTGATCGCAGGGTGACCCGGAACGACTGTCGGTCTCAATCCTGTCCGGGTCCCGGCCGAGAGCGTTCGGCGGAGGGAGGGACAAGTCACAGGGTGACAATTCGCGGCACTTGGAATACCATCGGGCGGCACAATCTCTGGGGGCTGCTCTCGTCCGGAGCGGTCCCCGTTTCATGGAGGCGTTTTTCGAGTCCGGCATGACTACATTGGATGACTTCGACCAAATCGTCCGTCGCGACGAGCCCTTAGCTCCCTACACCTGGCTGAAGGTCGGCGGGCCCGCGCAGTTTCTGGCGGCCCCGCGCTCCCCCGGCGAACTGGAGCGCGTGGTCCGCTGGTGCGTGTCAGAGGACATGCCCATGCGCGTACTGGGCGGCGGGTCGAACCTGCTCGTTCGGGAGAAAGGGGTTTCCGGAGCAGTCATCCGTGTGAACGGCGAGGGCTTTGATGAGATCTCCGTCGAGGGGAACATGGTGCGGGCGGGGTCGGGAGCTCTGCTTTCCAATGTCATCTCGGAGGCGGTCGCCGCCAAACTGGCGGGCCTGGAGTCACTCGTGGGAATTCCCGGAACGGTCGGGGGTGCGCTGCATGGCAATGCCGGCGGACGCAACGGAGACATTGGCCAGTTTGTGCATTCCGTCACGGTGATGACCGCCCAGGGAGAGCGATTCACGCGGACCGAAGACGAACTTTCGTTTGACTACCGCAGCAGCAGTATCAACGAGCTGTGTATTCTCTCCGCCAACTTCCACCTGACCGAAGAAGACCCGGCGGAAATCCTTCGCCGCATGCGGACCTTGTGGATCATGAAGAAGGCCGCTCAGCCGTTCTCGTTTCAATCGGCGGGCTGCATCTTCAAGAATCCGCGCGGCTTGAGCGCCGGTTCGCTAATCGAACAGGCAGAATTGAAGGGCACGCGGATCGGCCAATGCGAAGTCAGTGACCGGCATGCGAATTTTCTCATCACTCACGAAGGAGCGACGTCCGCTGACGTGCTGAGTCTGATCGACCTGATCCGCTCGAAAGTCCTGGAGACTCACGGGATCGAACTCGAGCTGGAAATCGGCGTCTGGTAGCGGCTCGCCCTACGCCGGTCCCTGCCCGTAGAGATGTTGGATGGGGGTCTTGTGCCCCCAACTGATCTCCTCGACGGACACGCCGAAGGCCGCGGCGATCTTCAATCGTTCCGCCGGGCTGGGCGTCCAGCGTCCCAGAGCGATGGCCGTAGCGCGATCGGGGGCGAGCCCGGAACGATCGGCAAGCTGCTCGATCGTGATCCCGTGCTGTTGGCAGAGTTCCTCAGTCGACTGGGCCATGACCGTCTCACCGGCGATGATACTTGGCAACCGCGTTCAGTTTCGCGTGGCGAGTCTACGATAAACCGTTGTGTCGATCGAGTCACTCACCGATTTCACGTGCCCGTCGCCGAAGAGAAAGTTGGCGCTGCCGGGGTGTCGGCTGTCGAATTCGCATTCATCCGCATCGTCGCGATTGGGCCCCAGCCATGCGTTCCCGAGCATCCGGCAGGCGGCGTCCTCTCCGTGGAGATCAATGCCGAACCAGGTGGAGGGCAGCCTGCGAGCGGTCCGCTCTCCGACGACGGCGACATTGCTGAGCCCGTTCGTCAAGTCGCGAAACGAGTGGGCGCGACTCCCGACGAACGTCCCCTCTCCCGATCCTGGCGGGCGTTCGTCCGGTTCGCTGATTCCGAACACGCCGACATAATTTGCGCTCGGCAGAACCGTGAGCGGCGTCCCTGCCGACAACGGCCTCCCGGACAGGCTCCCGGCTGCGGCGAAGAGGGTGAACCGTGATTCCTGCAAATCGGACGGACAGGAAAACACGGCCGGAGTCTGCTCCCGCGCGACCCGGTTTTGAGGAGAATCGACGGACGCTTCATGATCGACATGGGCAGCGAGGGCGGCCAGGTCGAGTTGGGGCAGGAGACACGAGGCCCAGCCGAAAGCGGTCTGCCCGGCGGCGTCCGACCGTTGTCCGATCGGCAGCGAATGGTACAGGCCGTGATAGTTGTGCAGGGCCAGCCCGATCTGCTTGAGGTTGTTCATGCAACGAAGCTGCCGCGCACTCTCGCGGGCATGCTGCACAGCCGGGAGAAGCAAACCGGCCAGAACGCCAATCACGCCTGTCGTCACCAGGAGTTCCAGGACGGTCACCCCCGGTCGCGAGGAAGTTGCCCGGCGCACCGTCGCAAGCCCAGCGCTACTAATCATCACCGGACCTCGCCTGCTCGCGTGTTGGGGAACGGGCCGTCGTTGGTGTTCGTCGCCGGGACGGCGACGGCTTCCCGAACCTCCTGGGGCCGCTGGGCGTACCCGTCAATCTCATAGTCGCGTGCGGGAATTCCGAATTCGTACAACGCATGGGCGGACCAGCTTGGCCAGGGTGACCAGACCGACCGGCTGGAGGCAGAAACGTCGATGGGCAGCCAGACGCATGTCGCCAAAGCGGCCATGACAGCAATCATCCCCACGGAGGCGGTCCGCACGCCGTCGTCTGTGACCTGGTTCCGACGATCGCTCATGAGCCGTTTGACGCGGAGTTGCAGGTTCGACCGCGACCCGCGGAAACCCAGGCCGGCCGGTAACCGGTGTTGCATTTCGGTTGTGATTTCCGCGAGATGCAGCAGGCTTCGCAAGTAGCTGGCGGTTTCGGCGGCCGAGCGATTGGCTTCGCGGTCGCAGTGGTACTCGCGGTGCAGGTCCGCTTGCCGGGAACCCCACCAGACGAGCGGATGAAACCAGTACAGCATCTCGACGGTTCGTTGCAGAAACAGATAAACCGCGTGCGAGGACCGCAAGTGGGACAATTCGTGGTGGATGATTGCGCGTAACTCGTCATCGGGAAAGGTCTCGGCATCTTTCGGGAGCACGATGAACGGCTGTTGCAACTGCCAACAAAACGGCGAGGTGACCTGGGCACTGACCAGCAGCGTGATCTCCCCCAAATCATGGCCGACACGCCGGGAGAGTGGCTTGGAGGTGGCGATCAACCGCCGAACGCCGAATGCTGCGACAATCATGGCAACCGCGTACAGCAGCGAGCCAGTCGCCCAAACGCCCCACACAAGTTGCCCCAGCCGAGATTCCGGGGCCGAGACGAGCGATAGGGGGATGCGGTCGGTGACGATTGCGTGGGGAATCAGCCGAAGATGCGGCAGCAGCAGCGCGGCAGCGGTCACTGCCAGAATCATGACATGGCAGGTTCCCCACAGGTGATGTCCCGAATCGCTGCGATCCGTCTGGCGGACGAGCCAGGCACACACGCCGATCACAATCGCGATTTGCAGCGACAGTGACGCGGCCAGCTCGAGGAAATGCGGGGTGCTCATTCGCGGCGTTCCAGTTGGTCGAGTGCCTGCCGAATTGCGGCGGCATCATCAGGAGAGAGCCCTTTCTCGCTGATCATATTCAACATCAGCGAGGGCAGCCGATCTGCAAACAGAACGTCCCGAAGTTCGTCCAACACCGACCGGGAAACATCCTCCCGCGATACCAGCGGCCGGTAGACGAAGGCTCTTCCTTGCTTGACCCGCTCCAGCACCCCTTTTTTCCGGGCCAGCAGATTGAGGGTCGTCATGACGGTCGTGTAGGCAAGGTCCCGTTCCAGGTCGCTGCACACATCTTGAACGGTCCCCTCGCCGCGCCGCCAGAGCACGTCCATTAGTTCCAGTTCGTAATGGGTCAGGCGGTAATTCGTCACCAAGGGAGTCCCGAGAGAGCAATTCGAGAATCGGAGAAGCAATTCATGAGAATCAGGTGAGAGACTTCGGTGATCTGGTCTCGACAAAACTACGGCGGATATAGTATTTCCCGCTGAGAGGAATCGTGCCCGAATGTTGTTCGATAGTCAAGGGGGATGTTGCGGCCGTTTTTCGACGCAGCCCGGCCCCATGATGACTGCCTAATCCGGAAAAGGAATCTCGGCATGGATGCCGTCACGCAGGACTCGTCTGCGCTCTGCCCGTATCGCCTATCGCTGGTCTTGCCGGCGTGGAATGAAGAAGCCGTCATTGCCCAGGCGGTCGAGGAAGCTGTTGCCGCGCTGGCTCAGGTGACGGCTGAATTCGAGGTCATCGTCGTCGATGACGGCAGTACGGACCGCACCGCTGCGATCGCCGCGGCGCTGGCGGCTGAAGACCGGCGGGTCCGCCTGGTCCGGCAACCGGCGAATCGCGGATACGGAGCCGCCCTCCGAGCCGGGTTTGCGGCGGCGCACCACGAACTGGTCGCCTTTACGGATGCCGACTGCCAGTTCGAGTTGGGCGATCTCACCTACATGCTGCCGTTAGCGCGGCAATACGACATCGTCAGCGGGTATCGCATTGACCGAAAAGACCCCCCGCTGCGACGATTCTGTTCCTGGGGTTACAACACCCTGATCCAGGGGCTGTTAGGCAGCACGGTTCGCGACGTCGACTGTGCGCTGAAGATCTTCCATCGCGACCAACTGCCGTCCATCGAGCCGCAGTCGGACCATTACTTCGCCAATACGGAGATGTCGACAAATGCCCGCATGCAAGGGTTGAGCATCGTGGAAGTGGGCGTCCAGCATCGCCCGCGGGCCGCCGGTGTAAGCAAGGTTTCGATGCTGGAGGTGCCCAAGACACTCTCGTCGCTGCTGCCGTTCTGGTGGCAGACGATGATGTTCCCCCACGGCGCGATTTCCCCCGGACAGCGACGGGGGCTTCGTGGGCCGAACCGGATGCCCCTCGCAGATGCGGAATCGCGCCGAGCGGAATCTGAAGCGAGGCCGGACGATGGCGGAGCCTGGACGCGGAAGCAGTTCTGGGCCGCGTTCCTGCTGCTGCTGGTCGTCGCCGGTTCGCTACTGTTTCCCGAATTATCGTATCCGCTGATTGAGCCGGACGAAGGGCGGTACGCGGAAATCCCGCGTGAGATGCTGGCGACCGGCGACTGGATTGTCCCCCTCTTTCACGGCGAACCGTATCTGGATAAGCCGCCGCTTTTCTATTGGTTGTGTGCGGCGAGCTACAAGGTATTCGGATTGCACGACTGGGCCGCGCGTCTGGTGCCGGCCATCGCAGCCTGGCTGACGGTTGTCGCGACCTATTGGTTCGGATCCCGGCTCCTCGGCCGCCAAGCCGCGTTTCTGGGTTCGATGATGCTGGCGCTCTCCATCGGGTTCATCTGCTGCGGCCGCTTCCTCATCCTCGACAGCCTGCTGGCGTTGCTGGTGTCCGGGAGTTTGTTTACCGCACTGGCGACTGTTTCGCAGGGGCGTTTTCGTTGGGGTTGGTGGCTGGTTTCTGCCGGACTCTGTGGCCTGGGAGTGCTGGCGAAAGGTCCTGTCGCATTGGCGCTGGTGGCACCGCCGGTTGTGGCCCATGCGTGGCTGAATCGGCATCCCCGGGCTCCGAGGTGGCGACAGTGGTCGGCCTATCTGGCTGTGATCGCGGCAATCACGATTCCCTGGTACGTGGGGATGACCCTGCGGATGCCCGGCTTCGTGCAGTACTTTTTCTGGGAACACAACGTCAACCGATTCCTGTCGGGATCGAATCATCCGGAGCCGTTCTGGTATTACGCTCCTGTTCTGTTGCTGAGCTGCATGCCGTGGGGATTGTTGTTGTTCCCCTTGGGAAAATATCTCGTCAGCCGCTCGCCCCAGACCCGGGCGAGCCGAACCCCCGCAGTGGGATTCCTCGTTCTGTGGGCGGGGTGGTGCCTGTTGTTCTTCAGTGCCTCGCGGGGCAAGCTGCCGACCTACCTGTTGCCCTGCCTCCCGGCGATCATGCTGCTGCTGGGGCATTACGTCCACGAGACCTGCTCTCCGTTCGCCGGCAACGTCCTGGTGCGCGTCAAGTCGCACATGCTGTTTCACCGCGGGGTGCTCTATTTGGGAGCAGCCGGCATCCTGTTTGCGGGAACACTGTTACTGCTGGGACTGGATGGGCGGCTCGAGACGCTGGTGCATGGGTTGTTGTGGGTGGGTTTGCTCGTTGCGGCCGTGGCTCTGCGACGTCGCGTTCCTCCCAAAGCGGTCTATGCCGTTTTTTGTGTGGCCGCCTTTGCTGTCGTCAGCAAGCTGACGCTGGACGCTTTCCCAACCTGGGCGAACCAACGTTCTCTGTTCGGCGGCTCTCAACGCACCGCCACCGTCCTGCGCGACATCTGCAGCGAGCATCCCATTGCCTGTGTGGCGGGCGACTGGGGGTCGGTTCCCTTTTACCTGAACCGGGATGATGTCGCGCTCTTCCCGGACATTCGCAACGGGGAGATTCGTGGATTCCTGGAGCAGCCGGGCGTGTCGATTCTGGTGATCAATCACGCGATCGATGTCAACGGCGACGTGCTACAGTCCTGCGTCCCTGATGACGCCCAAGTGCAAGAGCTGACCGCGACTCCGAAAGCGACCGTTCTGGCAGTTCGTCATCAAACACCAAAGTTGACCGGAATCCGCCAGGTTTCGGCCGAGTCGCCCGCCCCAGTGACGAGGGAATCGTCCGACATCCCCCGTTTTGCCCACACGGCCGGTCGCGCGATCTCGCGATAGCAGCACGCTGTTGACTTTGCACGCGCCGAATCCCGGTTCTTGCCGGGCTGCCAACCGGTTGCGACCGGGCATGCTGTTTTCGCGAGTTTCACATCACCGTGAGGGGGCGAGGTTGCCGGCGGAGGACTCGAAGAACTTGCGGCGGCGGCGGGTCGAATCGGGCGTGGGGCCGCGCGATTCTCGCAGATCCTGAAGGTTGGCTTCACAGAGACGACAGCCAACAGTGCGCAAATGGAATTCGACGTAGTCGGACAATTCATCGGTCGCGGTGCCGAGCAGGTATCCGCCCAACTGGCTTCGTGAGAGACAGCTCAGCCGCTGACGCCTCCAGATCTCGCCGACCGTGTGGCCGCCTTGGTCGCGGCGATGGATGAGGATCGCCGCTTGCTGCCTCAGGACCGGCGACGATCGCAACTCGCGCTCAATGTGGGTCGCCCGCTCCGCCGGAAGCTGCTCGTCCAGATACGCCAGCAGTTCGTCGTCGGTGATATCCATCGCAGACTTCGCCGGAAAGGGTTGGTACCATCAGGCTCGATTCTGGCGAGTCATGCCATCGCAGGGCAAGCCCTCATTGAATCCGGCTGCGGAATGGGTGGCCCCAGTCCATCGGACTCCGCGCCACGGAATCCGATTGGTACCATCCTGTTTCTTCCGTCACATGTCACCACCACGGAGTGCCTGGCCATGAACGCTGATTCGCCGAATCCGGAAAACCTGCTGACCTCTTCCGTCGAACGCCTGCGGCACGAACTGGACCGTTGGCTCGACGTCGCATGGACGCAAGGCGAACGTGCTATCGATACGCTCGGTATTCGGGGCGGCGAACGGGACTGGTGCCCGCCGATCGATGTCATCGAAACCGGCGATTCCGTGCGTGTGGAAGTCGAACTCCCCGGTATTGATCCGGAAACCGTCGAGGTGACGCTCGCCGGCCATATGCTCACGATCACCGCTCCCATCCCCTCCCCCAAAGTCGAAGGACAGGTCCGCCGTCGGGAACGTCCGCGCGGCCGCTTCAAACGGTCCGTTGCATTGCCCGTCTCCGTCAACGCCGACGAAGTGGCAGCGGAGTCTTCAAACGGCCTGCTGTCTATCACTGTTGCCAAAGTGGAAGCCGAAAAAGAGAAACGGGTCCCCGTCAAAGCCGGCAGCGCCAAACCAGCCGCGGAACCCGTTCCAGCCTCAACGCAGGGGTAAACTTGGTACCGGAGGCGCACAGCCCGTCCCGGAATCCCTGTCGGCCCCCTTGGCTCCCGCGCCTCAAGGATCAGGGCCGTTCAAAGATTGAATCTGGGCAACCTGGTAACCCGAAGCGTAAGCGAGGAACGAATTGCTCACTCACGTCCGGTTCCTCGCTTACGCTTCGGATGACCAGAGAGCTTGTCCCGGCCGGATTTCTCCAAACGGAAACTTTGAACGGCCCTGTCTCAAGGATGGAGCGAATCGACACCGGCTGTTAGGTTAGGGTGAACCGTGTTCGTTGTTGCCGCATGTGAATCGTCCTCTTCTCATGGCTCCACCTGCTTCGCACACAGATGCGACGGCCCCGGGACCCGGAGAGCACCATTGGTTCTACCGGGGACCGGAGGGGACGTGCGGACCTGTTTCGACGGAGCAGATGTTGCAGGACGCGCGGCACGGACTGCTGACACCGCAGAGCGACGTCCGTCTCGGACTTGAAGGCGACTGGGTTCGTGCGTCGACGCTGGAGGGGTTGCTTCCCCGCACTCCAACAGGCTGCGGCGGGCAGCAACCGCCGGACGGGGGAGAGCAGGGCGGTGTTGCGGAATCGGGCCGCGACCGCAGCGAGCTGACACGGGCGGTGGCGGAGTGTCGTCTCTACCTGCATGAACGGGAGGCCGCACGGACGAATCCGCCGGTTGAGCCACGTTCTCGGCCCCTGCACTCGTCTGAACAGTTCGTCGAACGGCTCGTTTCAGGCACAGGGGCCGTGGTGGCGATTGCCAGCAGCGCCGTGCTTGGAATCCTGGAGACCATCTTTGCAGTGATGACGGGCGGTCTGCCGAACCTTTCGACGGTCCGCCGCATCATTGGCTCCCGGCTCGTCTGGGGTATCGCGTTGAGTGGCCTCATCATTGCCGTCGCATTTGTGGCTTACAATGCCGCCACCAAACAGCGGCGGCAGGTGGCAACTGTCGAACAACTGGCGGCGGAGCTGCGGACGCTGCGGAACCGGTCTGCCGATGACGCCGCCTGGACGGCGTTCACCGGACGGGCGACTGAGACACTCAACCGGACGATTCCGGAACTGGAAGAGTCAGCCGACGCGAGTGACCGGGTGTCAATTGATTTGCTCTGGGCGGCCCGCGACTTTCTGCCGCAGATGCTCAAGGACGCACGGTTTGAACCCAGCGAAGCGGAGCGCCAGTTCGACGTCTGCATGCGGCGGATTCGCATCACGCACGAATCCGCGCGGCATCGCTCCGCAAACGGGCCGAACCGTGACTGAGCGTCTGCCCGGAAACTGATGGACCGTTAGCCGGGAGGGCGAGGCTCCCGCCGTGCCGCAATCGGAGCGAGCGGTGTCCCATCCATTTAACGGGATCGCGTAGATCGGCACCCGCAGGCAGGGCCGTTTAAAGATTGAAGCTGGGCAACCTCGTCACCCGAAGCGTCAGCGAGGGACGAATCGCTCACTCACGTTCGCTTCCTCGCTGACGCTTCGGGTGACCATTGAGCTTGTCCAGGCCGGTCTTCGCCAAAGTGAAACTTTGAATGGCCCTGCACCCGCAGGAGACCGAGTTGCAACTATTGTGGCGAAATCGTCACGGCGCGGCTCGGCAGGAACCTCGCCCTCCCAGCCGGTGCCGCGATTCAGAAGCCGAGCTTCCGGACAGACTCTCAGACAGTGTCGCGATCGAGACAGCACAAGATGGCTGCTCAGAATTCCGGAAATCAAAGACTTCCCGGAGGCTCAACTGCTGACCGCTTGCAGCGGGAATACGTCGACGTCGACACCGCGGCTCAACAGTGCGTGTGCCGGGGGAGCGCCGGTTCGCGGGAATCCGTTGAGTTCCAGCAGCGAGTCGTCGAACACCTCGACAGCGACGGGACTCGCTTCATACGGCGGATGATGGACGATGCCCTGCATGAGCCGACCGTCTCCGCCGTCGGCAAACAGGACGTACCGTTCGACCAGAAAGAACTCCAACGTACCGGGCACGCTCGTCGATGGTTCGGCTTGCGGCTCATAGATGAAACGGCTGGCCAGGCTCGGCTTCGTGCCTCGGCGGCGGGAGCAAAACTCGACCCGGCCGCTCTGTCGGTCCCATTCGTACGACATCCGTGCGTGATGGTAGGGCAGATGAAAGAAACGCCGCGCCCACCAGACCGCCAAACGGGAATCGGTATCCAGCGAATAGAACCAAACGCCCGGTGTCCCCTGCCGGTCGACGACGTAGGTCCGGCAATTGAGTTCCTGGAAGTTTGAAATCCCCGGAATGGACGGTGACCAACAGGGCTGAATTTTGCGCATGAAAAACGGCACGACTCCGACCCACGCCCGACCATCAAAGGTGTCCACGGTCAGCCCGGACGGCAGCGTCGCCTGCACAAACGCAGCGTCCGCCTCCCAGTGGAGAAACAGCAACTCCTGCCACGATTGGTACATGACAGGACGCTGTGGCGGCCGCTTGCGGACAGCGAGCCGCCGCTGCATCGTTGTCAGGGAGCCTTCGCCCATCGCGGCGGCAGCCGGCGCGAGGTTCCTGCGATCGGCGCCGGCTTGCGGTGATTCCGGATGCATTGTTGCGGTTCCCGTCTTGTTCGAGTCCAGACGCAGCGTCGCCGAGAGTGGGGGAACGTTCGGTCTCGCGATCAGTCCCCACACGGAGAAGCCGGAGTTTTCCGTTTCTGGCGTGGTGCGAACAAATCGTCGGCGGCCGTGCTGTCACATGGTCACTCGGATTTCGAAGCTGAGAGTTCGGATCTGAAATCTGAGACACCAGATATCAGATTCTCGATGAGCCCATCAGCTTCCGCTGCGCACTGTGACATTGTCACCCCGAGCCCGTCACCGCCTGCGATTCGAATCCTGAACTGTCAACGCGGCGAAAACTTCACCGGTAAAATGGCCATTTCAATGAGCCGGCCCGTCCGGAACAAGTCAGCGTGCGTGCATGCCAGTGCCAACGTCTTGTTGAATCTGGGGCGTTGTACGGACGTCGACCGTCGCCGCTGGCTCCGCGCTAACACAAATCCACGATTCCTGTTAGGCCGGAGGCAACGCCGACAGTCCCCCATCGTGAAAAACACGTTCACCCCGCGTGCATGCGGACACCCGGTGTCTCAAATCCGAAAGTGGTCCCGCGGTCGCTGCGGCAGCCAATTCAGGCCGCCACACCGAAGCCACAACAAAACACCGCGCCTCATCGGCAACTCGTCCGCCTCGCTGCGGCTGATGTTGCCGCTGCGGCGCCTCGACGTCTGAAGTCGCCATTCACCGAGGTGGGAACCTCCACTATGATTGGTGCTGTCGGAGTTCGGCCCCATTGTTCCCTGCTTTGCCCATTGGCCCTGTGACCCCTGCGGCGGAATGCGATGACGTCGACGTATCGAACGGCTCTTGTCGTCGCACTGATTGCCGGAGCCTTCATCTCACGCAGCGAGGCAGCCGGGAGCAGCGCGTCCCTTGCTCTGCTGAATCAGCGGTATGAGAAGCGGCATGCCCAGTTCGCAGCCGCGATGGAAGAACTGGCCGCCAAGGCCGAGAAAACATCCGCACCGGAAGTCTCCGCTGCCATTCGCCGGCTGATCCCCACGCTCGCCGAACAGACCCTGGATGTCGACAACCTGCCGCGGCATGTGCGAAAGGAACTTCCGGCATCCCTCCCGGAAGCCGAGCGGCAGCGGCGTTCGCAGTTGCATCACATTCGTTCGGACTACGCCAAGGATCTGTGCACACTCTCACGCCGCGCTCTGAATGCTGAGCATGTGAGCCTCGCCTTCCACCTGGTCCGCGAAGTCGCCTTCCATGATCCGGACCACCGATTGGCAAGGCAGTTGCTGGGCTACGTCCGCCATAACGACGACTGGGTCACGCCCTTCGAGCAAAGCATGCTCCGCAGAGGGTTCGTCTGGCACGACAAGTTTGGATGGTTGCCTCAAAAATATGTCGAGCGTTACGAGCAGGGACAACGCTTCTACCGCGGACGCTGGCTGACGGCCGCCCAGGAGGCGGCCCAACGCCACGATTTCAACAAGGCGTGGGAGATCGAGAGCGACCATTTTCTGATCAAGACCAACCAAAGCCTCGAACGCGGCGTTGCACTCAGCGTCGCCCTGGAGCACTTCCACCGGTTCTTTCGCCGTGAGTTCGCAGCGGTCTTTGATTCCCCCGAGCAGATGCGACAACTCTTCACCGCCAGGAATGCCCACGGGCGGGGCCGGGCGCAGCGGCACAAAGTCCACTACTACCAGAGCCGGGAGGAATTCGAGTTCCGGCTGCGGGAAAAACAGCCGGGCATCGAAGCCTCCAATGGCCTGTACCTCCCTGCGGACCGTACCGCCTACTTTTTCTACAACCCCGACAACTTCGAGAGCAATCTCGAAACCCTGTTTCACGAAGTCACCCATCAGCTCTTGAGTGAAAGCCAACTCAAGCTCATCGAGGTGGGGCAGCATGCGAATTTCTGGCTGATCGAAGGCATCGCCTGCTATCTGGAATCATTCGAAATTGACAAGGACGGCACCATCTCCGTCGGCGACCCACGGCATGTCCGTCTCCACTGGGCCCGCGAACGACGGCTCAAAGAGAATTTCTACATCCCCTTGTCCCGGTTCACGCGAATGGGCATCGCCGGTTTTCGGCCCAGCATCGGCAACGAACTCCTGCTCAAACGCTACAGCCAGGCAACCGGGCTCACGCACTTTTTCCTGCACTACGAAGACGGTCTCTATCGCGATGCGCTGATTAAGCACCTTTCCCAAATCTACAGCCCCCAGGCGCGCATTCGTGAGAATCCACAGCCGCTCGACGAACTGACCGGCGTCTCATTCGCAGAGCTCGACCGGCAGTACCTCAGCTATCTCACCGAGATGCAGTCCGTACTCGACACCCAGGCAGCCGCGCGGCAGCAATAAGAGGGTCCCCGGAAACTGATGACCCGTTTTTCGAGAGGGCGCGTTCTTCCGGGAGGGCGCCGAAGTTCAGGGGCCGAGTTTCCGGACAGACTCCCAACGCCTTCCGGCACGGCGGCTTCCGCTGCGTGGATCGCCCCCGCCACCCTTCCCCTTGTGAAAAGACAAGACACCCCGGGGACACCCCCGGGGTCGCCGATGTGGAAGCGACCGGGCCGACGCAGGCTCAGGTCAGGTCGCGGGGGCGGAAGGTCATCTGGCGGAGGTCGGTTTTGTATTCGGATTCGCCGATCTTCCGAATGCGGCCTTTGCCGAGCTTGAAGCGGTAGCGATTCGTGATGGGGTCCGGGACCCGGTGCACGACGCTGTTGGGAGGGTTCGCCGTGTCGAGGGCGTTGCTCCACAGCACGCCGGGCCGAATGGCCGTCGTCACGATGGCGACCGCTTCGTATCCTCCGCGACTGATACGAATCAGCCCCGCCTGCTCCAGGCCGGTGTACGACTGCGAGCCGCCCGCGACGCCGACGAACCCGCCGGTTTGAACCAACACGTCGTCGTTTTCGATGCGGACGAGATCGCCGCTTTCGATGCCGCGCGGAGCAGCGTCGTCCGGGTGAATCTCAACGAACTGGTGCGGCCAGCGGTCCGTGATGTACGCATTCCGCTTGCCATCAAAGTTCGACTGCCAAATCTCATTGATGCGGCCCATGGTCACCCACAATTCGCTCTCCTCCGGCGTGGCGGCCTGTCGCGGGGTGATCCGCTCATAGAAATCGGAGAACTCGCTCCAGGGCGTCTTGTGCAAAATGCCCTTGCCGGTTTGCGAGTTGAACGCGGTCAGCCACTTCCGATGGACGGTCGGGCCTTCCGGTTCGCCGAAGTCCCGCTGAGCATCATGCAGACGTTTGGTCCCGACGATGGCTCCCGGGGTGTGGGGGTCGTCGTAACGGCCGGCGTACGACTGATAGGCGTCCGACTCGGTGAGTTCCGTCCGCCAGCGGACCGGCGTTTGAATGCCGGTCGTCCCCAGGCGGCGAAGCAGTTCGTGGCCAGTGATTCCCATCTGCTTGGCGTACACCACGAGCGGGTGATAGTTGAGCATTCCCTGACGGCCGAATCGGGCCGCCTGTTCGAAGACGTCGTTGGAATCCTTCCAGTCGTAGTCGCGAAAGCCCATTCGCTGGGCGAATTGGGCGATGATCCACCAGTCCGGCTTCGCCTCGCCGGGCGGATCGCAGAACTTGGAGTACAGCCGCAGCCGCCGTTCGCCGTTACAGCGGGTGAAGTCCTCCTCCCCCCACGTGGCCGCCGGCAGGACAAGGTCGGCGAACTCGGTGCCCATCGGTCCGCGGGGATAGATGTCCTGATGCACGACGACCATTCCGCCCGCATCGACCCGTTGTTTGAGCACATCGGTCGCATGGTCGACGTCGGGCTGTTCGATCTGATGTTCAGAGCCGCGCGTCGAGCGGCGAAAGGTCTCCATCAACTCCTGGCTGGCGGCCATCGACTGCGCCCAGGTGGTGCCGATCACCCACGCAAAACGGAGGTTCCCCGACTCGACCCAGAGATCGAGATTGATCTCTTTCTTGCGGCGGCCGACCTGTTTCTCCGGAGAGAAGATGCGGGGATACGAGGCGGCTCCGTACCAGCCCCGCTGATGCCCCCCCATCCGCGAGACCACCCGCCCCGGCCGATTGCCCGCTCCGCAGATCAGCGCGAGCGTCGCATAGCTCGCCGTGTTGAGATAGTTGTTGCTCCAGTAATTCCCCTTCTCCAGAGCGAACGACGCCTTGGGATGCTCGCCGTCGACCGGTTTGGCGATCATCTGGGCGGCGGCTTCGATCTTGGCAGCGGGGATGCCGGTGACTTTCTCCGCATGGGACAGCTCGGCGTCGCGGTTGCTGAGCAGCCAATCCCGGTATTCGTCAAACGACGCCCCGAATTTGCCCCACGTCGTTCGCCACTGCCAGGGCGTGTTTCTTGTCCCGCGGCCGAAGCCGGAGTCGATCTCCCAGCGATTGGCGACGTTGCCGGCGATGAAGTCGGCGTCGTGCCAGCCGTTCTCGATGATCAGCCGCGCGAGCGCCAGATGCAGGATCGTGTCGGTGCCGGGAATGATCTGCAAAAACAGCCCGCCGTTCTCTTCCGCCCAAGCGACGCCGGTCGTCCGCCGCGGGAGCACATAGATGTGCTTCTTGCCGGGACGCATCATCCACTCGGTCCAGGCGACGGTCTTGGTTTCGTACGGGTCCGTGCCGGAGAAAAACAGCACGTCCGCCTGCGACCAGTCGTCGTAGGAGGCACTGAACGTGATGATCCCCGCATCGTCGATTCCGGCCGTGTCGTTGCCGGGTCCCGGCTTGTCGTGAGGGGCGTAGGCGGGCGTCTCGATCGATTCGAACGCCAGCTTGGAGATCGCGTAGGTGTTCTCGAAATACTGATACGAGAACGTTTTCATCCCCCAAGCAGAACGCCCGTGGCGGTCGAGCACATGGCGGCTGACCTGCGCCATCACGTCAATCGCCTGCTCCCAGGTGACGGGGACCAACTCGCCGCCGACGCGCATCAAGGGATGCTGCAAACGGTCCTTGGTCGGTCCGTCCGGGGTGAAAGGCTTTTGAGCGAGACAACCGCCGCGAATCGAATGGTTCCCGCCGGGATTGACGACGGTCGCATCCGGATCCGGCAGCACGACCAGGTGGTGCGCCTCGCCGTCGACCAGGCAATGGCCGTGCTCGTTGGGACTGATCCACTGCCCGGACAATTCGCCGACAGGAAAGTCGACACCCAGCGCATTGTCCTCGGCTTTGGGACCTCCCGACTGTCCCTCCGGCCAAACCCAAACCTTGTACCCACAGCCGACGATACAATAGTCGCAGGCAGTGGTAACCAGTTTGGCGTTCTTTGGCGGCAACGGGACAGAGCTGCCGGAGGGAGGCGTGTCGGGCATCGGGTGGCCTTATTGTGAGTCGGGTGCGTTCCCGAGCGTTGGGTTGTTGGCGTATCCGTATAGGAGACCGACAATGCCGACGGCGACGATGTCGTCGCCGTCGAATTCGAGGAGAATCTGGGGGAGCGCCTGCGTGGCGTGCCCGGCGACGACCATGCCGTGCCGCGTCAAATCGAACGTCGTCAAATGCTCCGGGCAGGGGCCGGCGACTTTGTATTGGGCGTTGTAGATTCCCTCGATATCCCCTCCCATGTGCGTACAGCGACTGCTGAAGGCGACGACGTCCTGATCCTCGCCGATCCCGCCGCCCGCCTTCTCGCCCAGCTTGACGAGCATGCAAGTATTGATTGCATTTTCCCCGCCGTAGTCAAACATCACCGGCACGTCGGCCTGCAATTCGGAGAGCCGGCCGATCGGGGTGCGGGACAGCGTCGTCAGCTCAGCGGGTGTCTGGGGGTCCTGTCCCCAGACGCGCCCCGGAAACACATCCCCCAGCACGACCGTCGCCGTGGTGGCACCAGTGACGGCGAGGAAATGACGGCGCGACAGGCAGTCGCCGAGGCACGGCCCGGTGAGTGAAGAAGGCGTTGTGGGCATTGTTTGTCCCAAGGAATCGCGAATTGAGTGACACACCAACCTTTTGAAATGTTGGGAAGAATGGGAACGCTAATCTTCGCTAATCGAGACGAATGACTCGTTGGTACTCAATCGTTGTTCGGAAATTAGCGTCGATGAGTGGGAATTAGTGCTCCTGAAAACAGGACGGAAGTGGATGGGGCGCGACTTGGGTCGCACACGTGACAGCAGGGGTCTACGACTGGGGCCATGGACGATTTCTCCGGACCCGACACGGCCCCAGAGAACGAGGTTGAGGGTCCATCAACTCGCAAGAGCGCCCCAGCCACCCTCCGCTCCTGAGGGACTGCGAAACAATTTCTTTCTTAAGTCGTGCCTCACCCCAACCTTTCAACGCTTCCATGTCGAATCATTCGGCCGCCGGCTCCGTTTCGTCGAATTCGATCGCCTGATATTCCGGCAATTCGGGAACCGGGATGCGAATTTCGTCGCCGCTGAGCGCGTACAGGAACTCGGCCAATGCGAACTTCTCGTCTTCGGTCAGGTTGAGTGGTTGGATGAGATCGCTTTGGTTCGGATCGTCGCCGCCACCCTGGTCGTAGAAGTCGATGACGTCTTCGATCGTCGCCAAGACGCCGTTGTGCATGTAGGGAGCCGTGTACTCGAGATACCGGAGCGGCGGCGTGCGGAAACGTCCGCGATCGGTGTCCCTTTTGGTGGTGTAGTATAGCCCCAAGTCCCCGTCAGCGGCGCGATAGACGTCCTCCGGCACACCGCGGATGAAGTGCTGATAACGCAGCGACACTTGCCGCAACGGGTCGCTGTCGAAAACCGCTTGCTGGGGCACATCGAGGAAATGGTAGTCTTCATCGCTCATCAACGGGCCGTTGTGACAGACGATGCAGCGGGCCTTTCCCTGAAACAGTTTCAGCCCCTGCTGCGCCTCCGCGGAGAGGGCCTCGGTGTCCCCGGCGAGGAAAGCGTCGAACGGACTGTCGCGGGAGATCAGCTCGGCCCGCTCGAAGGAGGCGATCGCCTTCAGGACATGCAGGAACGTGGGGGGACTCACGCCGAACGCCTGACGAAACTGCTTGACATACTCGGGAATCTGAGCCAAACGTTCCTCGATCATGGCGGGATCACCGTTGCCTGCAAGGTTGCCGGTGATCGCGCTTTTGGCCTGCACTTCAAGGCTGGGGACCTCTCCCGCCCAGAACAGCTTCGTCAGGAAGGCGGAGTTAACGGTCGTTTGGGAATTGCGCCAATGCTGCGTGCCCGCATAGCCCCGTGAAACCGCCTGCCCGTCTCCCCAACCGAGCCGCGGATCGTGACAGGAGGCGCAACTTGTGCCCGCATCGCCCGACAACCGGCTGTCAAAAAACAGCAGCCGCCCCAACGCAACTTTGGCGTCTGTCAGCGGATTGTCTGCGGGAACCGGCGCGTCCGGAAGCGGCCCGAGTGGCGGGAATTGAGCCGACAGGCCGATCAGGGAGATTTCGTGAACGTCGGATGCCCCTTCTGGGGGACCGGCATCTTTCGGAGTCTCGCCAACTGAGGCGGTGGGTGAATCCGAATCCGGAGCGCGCCCATCTGCTGGGGAAGCCGTTTCACCGTCGGGCTTTGTGGCGGCATCGCCTTGTGCGGCATCCTGTTCGTCGGTTTCCCCGCCGGACGCGGCAGCCGGCTGCGAATCCGCAGAGGGACGGCCGCAGCCGCCGATGAACACGGTGATGCCCAGCAGACAGGTCGAAAATGAGATGCGACGAAACATCATTCAGTTCTGCCCCCGTTGCCGAAGTTGATACCGGGGCGGCGTGAACGGCTCGACCTCCACCGGCGTGCCGGAGAGCGACCGCAGGAATTCGGCCAGATCGGCCTTTTCATCTCCGCTCAGGTTCAGCGGCTTGAGCAGCGGGTCCCGTGTGGCGCGTGGCCCGCCGCCCGCATCGTAAAAGTCGATCACCGCCTCCAGCGTCGCCAGTTGGCCGTCATGCATATAGGGTGCCGTGCTGGCGACTTCGCGCAGCGAGGGCGTTCTCATTCGGCCGATGTCTCCGCTCTGTTTCGAGACGCAGTACAAGCCGACATCCTCTCGCAGCGTGTGAGAGTGGGGCACGCCCAGCGTGCGGAAGAAGCGGCGAAACGTGATGTGCCGCAGCGGGTCGCCAAAAATGGCCCGGTTGGGCTGCAGTCCCAACGAATGAAACTTACCGTCGCTGAGCATCGGCCCATCGTGGCAGCGAATGCATCCCGCTTTTTCGCGAAACAGGCCGAGCCCGCGTTGAGCCGCCTCCGACAACGCCCCGCCCTCCCCCTTGAGGTACCGGTCCAGGGGCACGTCGCGGGACCGCAACGTTGTGGCGAACGCCGCCACCGCACTCAGGATTCTCCCGTACGTCGGCTCCCCCCCAAAGGCGGATGAGAACTCGCTCTCGTACTCGGGGACCTGTCGCAGCCGCTCGATAACCAGCCGGCCGTCCGCCTGCATGAAGTGGGCCTCGGCAATGTGGTCGCGGACGACGGTCGGCAGATCCGTCGCTGGCAACCGGCCGTCCCAGTACATCAGCGTCCCCAACGAGGCGTTGAGGACCGTCGGCGTATTGCGGAAGTAAAGCGTCCCCGGATATCCCTTGGAGAGCGGCAGGCCGTCGGCCCATCCGTGTTCCGGGTTGTGGCACGTCGCACAACTGATCGTCGCATCGCCGGACAACCGCGGGTCGAAGAACAACTTTCGTCCCAGTTCCACGTGCGCGCCGTTCGGCTCGGGGACCGGCTCCGGCAGAGGTGCCAGTGGCCGCGGGTCGTCGGCAACGGCGACGTGCAAGCCGACCACCGTCCCCAGGACGACTCGCAGAAACAGCCTCCTGGCTGGCAGCATGCTCTCTCAGTCCGTTGACAAAATGAGTATTCAAGCGTGGCCGGGGCTGGAGGACGAAGCCCGAAGCCCCGGTGAAGGGAGTTTCCGCTTACGAAGCTCGGATCCCCGCTCACCGGGCCTTCCCGTTGGTCCAGCCCCGGCCACCCGAAACCGAACTTCAACGGGCTGCGATTCCATCTGTGAGCCGGTTCAGTTCCCTGCGAACACAAACTGTTTTTCCTGTGCCGCCCCCGGTTGGACATCAATGGTGAACCGCTGCTTGCCGAGCGTGGAGTGCGACACCGTGCCGCGGATGCGTGTGCCCGCCGGGATGCCTTCAATGCGAAACGAACCGTCCTTTCCGGTGACACAGTAATAGGGCGACCGGGCCACATAGACCCACGTTTCCATCCAACTGTGAATGTTGCACGTGACACGGACGAAGGACTGTCCGCCGTAGCGGATCGTCTCCTTAAGCGGTTCTTTCCCCGGACTCTGCACGTAATTCCAAAGCCCGCTGTTGACGTTGTGGGCGACGGGATCGTCGTTGTAAATCGTCAACTCGGCCCCGTCGTAGGCGACAATCAACCGGGGGGAGAAGCGGCAGTTCTTTTGTCGAATCACGAACCCCGCTGCCGGCGCGGTGAACTCAGGTCCATTCTTGGACCGCACCGTCAACTCGACAACCGCACCGGCGAGCAATCCGTCGTTCACGACGACATCCTGCGCCTCGCCCGCACCGATGCCGCAGACCGCCTCGTCTTTGGTCACCTGGATCCGCCGCGGCGGCGGCACGTCGCCCTCGAATCGCACGACCCCCGCCAAAACTCCGCCCGACACGTCCGCGACTGCAGAGTTGGCCGGCGGATCAGCCGAGACGGAATCCCCCGCCGCTGACGCGATCTCGTCCGACACATCTCCCTCTTCCGGCACATCTCCCTGCGACGCGGATGGATCTCCGATGACGGTTGTCTGGTCCGATTCGCCCGACGGTTCTCCGCCCCCTGAGCAGCCGACAACGGCAACACCGACCAACATTGCCCCGAAGCGTTTCAGGACTCCGATTCGCATCATCACAGACCCTCCCAAGACGGCCATGTCGTAAACTGCACGGCCAGTCCACTGAGTGCAAGTGTAGGAAGAACGTTTCCGCTCAGCAATTCACACCGAATCCATCCCAACACTCTCCGAGCGTGGCTGAGTCATCCGGGTTCAACCGGACTCACGACTCGAATCTCAACACCTCCGTTGGACCGCGCGGGTTCGGGTGCTCTGCCGACGACCGTCTTTCGCGCCGAACCGTCCCGCAGCGCCGGGTGACCATTGAGGTCCCCATCGCCGGCGGACAGCCAGAAGAGACGTCGCGCCGGCATCCGCCGCTGCTCGCGGATGGCGAATTGAGGCTCGCCCGGATCATGCGTACATCCACTGATCGCCTGCACGAAATCCGGGCCACGACGCCGCTCGTCGGGACGTTCTCCGTGAGCAGACGACGGACTTGCTGCGGTCCCTGAAAACCGCACTCCTTTCAGGGACCTCATGCGGCGAACGGATTCGACCCGTCAGAGACGGATATACACCTTCTGCTTCTCCAGAAACCGGACGAAGAGGTAGGTCGTCAGATAGAAACCTGCCAGTCCGACGAGGCACCACCACAGCGGCGCATCCCTCGGCACGATGCCGTGGACGGCGACCTCGATCGCGTGGTGCAGGAAGTAGGCGGCGAGGGCGTTCGTGCCGAAAGTGCGGAACAGGCCGATCGTCACACCACCGATGTCCGTCAGCAGCACGAACACCGCGAGGCTGGCCATCGAGAAACCGGTGGCGAAGAGTGAAAACGGCATCGAGACGATCCGCTTGCTGATCATCCAGTAATTGTAGCGTCTCAGTCGCGGCGGCGACGGGGCCTTGCCCGCGGCTTCAAGTTGCTGCAATTCGGCGATGTTTTTCGGAGGCGGAGCCACAAACGGCGGCTCAGCCAGCGTGATTTTGTGGTTGTCAAGTTGCTCGCGCGATGGAAAAACCGGTGACTCCGCGATGTCGCGCGGGGTGGAGGGCGTGTCCGGCGGGACGTCATAGACCGTGGAGATGCACGACAAGCCGTAGCCGGCGCCCATCAGCAATGTGCCGACGGAGAGCAGACCGAACATTGCCTGGCGAGATCGCCGGCCGACAACGATGTCGTGGGCCAGCGCCCCACCCAGAATGATCGCTCCCCACGACATGGTTCCAAAAACACCGCCGTCCCAACACGACTGCCCCGCCGCACCCCAGTAGGCGTCCAGCCAGTTGGATTGTCCGAAGATGAATGCAAAGTTGAACGAATACGAAAACAACATGTGTCCGACGAGCAGCCCGAGCGCTGCCAGTCCGACCACCGATGTCCGCGCAGTGATGAACGGCAGTACGACGATCTGGCTGACGCCAATGACTGCCAGTGTTTCCCAGAGGTTGGCTTTGATCATGCCGGCGACGAAGTCCCAAATCTGAGTCCGGTTGACTTCATCCCACGAATCCACGAACGAGCCGTTGAAGCCGTACATGGCCAGGGAAACGGCCACCAGCCCCAACCCGCGTGAGATGGCGTGGCGATAGGCCGCTGCGACGCCATCGCGCCGGATGCGTCGCAACATGGTGAGCCGAAAGGAGATTCCGACCGCAAAGAGAAAGGCCGGCATAATCGAGTCGGCAAAGCTAAAGTACGTATCGTGATGCTTAACCCAGTCGGGAATCGCCTTCAGGCTGCCGCAAAAATTCACGACAAACATGGCCGCGACCGCATAACCGCGGAACTGGTCGAGCGAACGAATTCGTCGCGGAGCAGTCAGGGATGCTGCGGCAGTTCCCGGCGGGACGGTGTCAGCAGGACGAGTCTTGGTTTTACTCATTCTTGGTCGTACTCATTCGTTCAAAGCGGTTTGGTGGAACGCGGTTTGGTGGAACCGAGGCCAGCCAGCATCCGGGCCGAGTCTATCGATCTCCCGATGATACCGCAGAGCATCCCATCGCGGTACCAAATGGTCGTCATTCGCGAGGGCGAACGTGTTCTTCACGATGGGGGGATTGCCGGCGGTCCGCCGCCGACGTTGCCTCCGGGCAAACAGCCTGCTGAGAATGTGTGCCACGGCTGCGTCAGCCCCGCCGAAAACCGCGAAGCGACTGTATTCTCGTACTTCCGGGATGGCAGTGACACGCGGAATGGAGCGATTCAGCGGGCTGTTTCAAAGGGCTGTTAAGGCGCGGCGTATGGTGCCGGTTGTTGGCCGGGGCGATATCCCGAAGAAACGTACGGATTGGTGATCCCGAAGAAGCGAGCGGTCATCAGGTCGGTTTTTGATTTGCCGCCGTGCCAGAGGTCCCACTTGGGGTCCGCGTGTTCGTGAAAGAACTGATGCAGCCGGCGTCGCAGGTGAAGCATCGTTTCCGCGTGTTCGGGCAGGCCATAGACGTTGTCGTGCTCATTCGGGTCGGACGGCAGATGATACAGTTCGTTGGGCGTCTGGTGGATGCGCTCGATGTACTTCCAGTCATCTGTCCGGATCGCGCGGACGTTTTCGACCTCAAGAAAGTGCACGTTCTCCCACCCAACACCCTCATTTTCGGTGTCCTTCGCGCGCAGCAAGGGCGAGAAGTCGCGTCCGGGAAATGTCCAGTTGCCGGACGGTTTCCGTTCGACATTGAGGAGGGACAAGATCGTTGGCAGCAGGTCATAGTTGCTGACGATTTCGTCACGCCGCCGGTTGGCCGGAATCTGCCCGGGAAGCCGCAGGATGAGCGGGATGTGCATGGTCCAGTCGAAGGCAGTCAACGGCCGCGTGTGATCCCCCATGCCCCAGTACCCCGCATGACCGCCGGCGAGACCCTGGTCAGCAGTGAAGACGACGAGCGTATCGTCGGCGAGGTGAACGTCGTCGAGCGTCTGCATGACCCGGCCGACACCGTCATCAATCCCGCTCACCTCGGCGGCGTACTTGCGGATGATCTGCAGGTCACCGATCCACTCCCCGTAGTTGTGGTTCCAGGGCTGCGGCGGCGAACGCGGGAACGAGGGGAGTTCCTGGTCGGCATACCGGTCCCGGTGAGAGTTGCGAATCTCTTCACGCATCGCCCTCCCCAGACCGTACGGGCCGTTGTAGGCAAGAAACAGAAAAAACGGTCGCTCGCGATTTTCCTTGATGAAATCGACGGCGTGATCAGTCCACAGGTCGGTGAGGTACTGCGGCTCCGTCCGCAGGCGACCATTTTCGATGACCTCCTGATCGTAGAATCCGGCGGACGAACCGTGCGGTTTCGTGATCCATGAGGTGAATCCCTCCTGCGGCGTCATGTTGCCGCCGAGATGCCATTTGCCGCTCAGGCCCGCCACATAACCGGCGTCGACCAGCAGCGACGGCAGTGTGTCGAACTCCTCCAGCATGTTGTACGCCTGCGGACCGACCTGGGGGGCCCTCCCCAGATAACGATGGACCCCGTGCTGGCAGGGCATCAAACCGGTAAGAACCGTTGCCCGCGTGGGTGAACAGACCGCGTTGTTGGCGTACGCCCGGGTGAACAGCGTTCCCTGTTCGGCAAGGCGATCGATGTGGGGCGTCGAAATGTCCGGATTCCCAGAGCACCCCAGCGTCCACGGCCCCTGATTATCGGTCATGATGAGCACAACGTTCGTCGGCCGTGAGGCATTCGCACTGCTGAGCAGCGTTAACATCAAGAGGGCGGTGAGGTTCGACATGAGGGCGTGCTTTCCGAGAGAAGCCGGCTGCTTCTTTGAATGTAGAACTGGTTCGTGCCAGCGTCCGCCGCTGACCGCGATTTCGATCTGACACCGGATTCACCATCGCAGGGTCGATGTGCCGAAAAACCGCCACGACGCCAAGAGCAACAAATTCTACTGGTGTTTCCCACAGGCTTCGCAAGCCGACGCGCGCCTACCGGCGAATTCTTCCAGCCTTGATCGATTGACCCGCGTACGGCACCGAATCTCGTGGGTCTTGCCCAAGGCTCGACTTGGCGTTCCTGGCGTCTTGGCGGTTCAACCGAACGGCTTAGAGCGAAACAAGGTCGACGAAGCGATGTGGCGGTCGGCGTCCGCTTCTTCGCCATCGTTGGCCCGCAGCTTGACAGTATTCTCCCCAATTTTCCACTTTCCCCTTGCCGTTAAACAGGCGTTTCATACACTTGTTTGAACATAACAAGGTTTGGAAATGGCTGACGACACTCGACTACGAATCCTGCGGGCGGGCGGTCCCATCTTCGCCGGGGGCGGGTTTGAAGGGACGACGGTCCGGGAAATCTGCGCTGCGGCGGACGTGAATCTCGCGAGTGTCAACTACCACTTCGGCAGCAAAGAGACTCTGTACCTGGAGACGGTCCAACTGGCTCATCAGGAAAAGCTGCTGCGCGTGCCTCCGGCTGCATGGCCGGCTGACGCCTCGCCGCAGGACAAGTTGCGAGTCTTCGTCGGCACGATTCTGAATCGGCTTCTGGGCGAAGGAGATATTGGTTGGGAAACGCGGCTGCTGATGCGTGAGATGATTCACCCGACTCATGCCTGCAGGCCGTTGGTCGAGGACTACATCCGCCCGCAGTTCGACCAATTGCTCGACGTGTTGGCGGAACTGCTCCCGGACACAACGGAGCCGTCTGTCCGTCATCGCGTGGCTTTTAGTATTGTCGGGCAGTGTTTGCACTACCGTTTTGCCAGTGAGTTCGTGTCGCTGCTGATCGGGGACGAACGAAGCACGGGGGCGTATTCCATTGAGGAGTTGTCCGAGCATATCACCCGGTTTTCGCTCGGGGGCCTTGAAGCCTTTCGGAACGAACAGCCGCGATCAACGTGTCTGACGGAACGGCCCGAGAAGCGGAACGAGTCCGGCACGGTTTCCGCAACAAGCATCCATTGACGTCGGGGCAAATCACCGTGACTGAGTCAGAAACTTCAAGCAGCCCGGACGGCATGCATCGTTCGCAGCAAACCGCTGGCGAGGTCTTTCGGGTCTTGGCGCCGGTGGCGATTGTCGCATTGGGGATTGGCGGGTTCATGGTCTTCGGACAGCGTCCGGAGAAAGCACCGCGAGAAACGCCTGACGACGTCGCCGCGGCGGTCGAGACCGCTGCGATCGAAGCGGCGGACGGGGATTTCACAATTGAAATCGACGGCGTGGCGCTGTCTTACCGCCGGGTGACCTACTCCGCCGAAGTGGCCGGACGGGTGACAAAGAAAGTCAAGCAATGCCGGGCCGGGCATTACGTTGACGCGGACGAGTTTCTGCTGGAGGTCGATCCGACCAACTACGAACTGGAAGCCGAGCGACTGACGGTTCAGATTGAACGGGCGGACCAGAATCTGGCTGAGGCGGACGTTGATGTGCGAAACACCGAGTCGCTCATCGAACTGGCCAAGGAGAACCTGAAGCTCGAACAAGACAACCTGGCGCGCGTCCAGCAGTTGGCCACGAAGAATGCGACGACCGACACGAGCTTAGACACCGCCCGCATGAAGGAGCTTTCTTCACGCAACGCCCTGCGGACGCTCGAAAATCAATTGAGTGCATTCAAACAGCGGACCAACACGCTCCGGGCAGCGAAGAAACTGGCTCAGACAGAGTTGAAGCGGGCGACGGTCGATGTCGCCCGGACAAAGGTGTCGGCACCAATCTCCGGCACGTTGGTCACCGTCGACGTCGAGGAGGGGGACTACGTCAAAACCGGGGATCCCCTGTTTTCAATCAACGACACGGAAACCATGGAGGTCAGTTGCCAACTCCGTGTGGATGAGTTGTATTGGATCTGGTTGCAGGCGGGAGCGTTCGGCAATCATGCTGATCCGGATGGCGGAAAGGAGTTGGAGTTCAGCCTTCAGGCTGCAGCGGGCAGGCGAAAGCCTGAACTCCAACAGGCGGGTCGGGAGGCGACGTTTGAAATCCCCAACATCCCGGTCGAGGTCGCGTTTCCGTTTCGGGATACCGAGTACCTGTGGTCGGGCGTGCTGTCGCGATATGACGGCACGGGGCTCGATCCCTCCACGCGAACCATTCCCTGCCGTGTGCGGGTCGATGCCCCGACGGACGTTCGTGTCGGCGGCGACGGCATCGCCGGGGCGGTCGTGCCGCCCACGCTGTTCAGCGGCATGTATGTGAAGGTTCGCATTCCCATCGAGACAACCGTGCCCATGCTCCGCGTACCGATGACGGCTCTTCACCCCGGCGGAGAAATCTGGGTCGTACGTGACGGGAAACTGACGGTCGCCCGTGTGGATGTCGCGCGGAAGGAGGGGGAAACGGTCCTCCTCCTGGCAACCGCCGACGGCCCCAGAGCGGGCGAGCGTGTCATCACCTCGCCGCTCGCTGCCGTCGAGGAGGGCATGCCGGTCAAGGAGGTCGGACCGGCACCGGAATTGTCTCCCATTCCAGTCGAGCCAGATGGCGAGGTCGGTGCCACTGCTTGTCCGTCCGAGTCCGACACGGCCATAGTCTCTCGCACTGCTTCGGACGGACAAGCAGCGCCGATGAGCGGGCGACAGTCTCTTGTGTCCGCCCGAAGCAGTGGCACGCCGACGGAGGATCGGCCATGAGAGGGATCATCCGCTGGGCGATCAACAACTCGCCGGCGATGAACACGATCATGGTCAGCGTGCTGGCTGTGGGGTTGCTCAGTTGGATTTCGCTGCGCCGCGAAGACTTTCCGCGGTTCGACCTAGAGATCATCCTGATCACCGTGCCGTACCCCGGCGCGAGTCCGGAGGAAGTCGAAAACGGCATCTGCCAGAAGATCGAAGAAGCGGTCCGCAGCATCGACGGTTTGAAGAAGGTGACATCGGTCGCCGCCGAAAGCATGGGCAGCGTCATCCTGGAAGTGAAGTCCGACGCTCCCAATGTGCAGAAGATTCTCAACGAAGTCGAATCGGAAATCGACCGCATCCCCAGCTTTCCCGACCTGGCGGAGGAGCCGGAGATTCAGCAACTCACGCTACGGCAACCGACGATTTCCGTGGGCGTCGTCGGGGTCGATGACGAGCGGGTCGAGGCGGATGTCCGTTTGCGGGAGATGGTCGAGAAGGTCCGCAACGACCTGCTGGCGATTCCCCAGATTTCGGTCGCTGAGATTCAAGGCGCGCGGGACTATCAGATCGATGTCGAGATCCCCAAATCGACGCTGCGGGAGTACGGGCTGACGCTGCAGGAGGTCGGACGCCGCATTCGCCGGGAGAATCTCGAACTCCCGGGCGGGAACATCAAGGCCGATTCTCAGGAGTTTCTGCTACGCGGCAAGGCGAAGCGAATTCGTGGGGAAGAGATCGCCAACATCCCGCTGGTGACCACGCAAAACGGCGTGGTGCTCACCGTCGACGACCTGGGCGAAGTCAAGGACGACTTCGCGGATCAGCCGTCGATCAGCCGCATCAACGGCAAGCCGGGGTACGCCGTCACCATCGAGGCGGCCGCCCGCGAAGACATGCTGGCGATGACCGACGCCGTCCACAAATACGCCGACGAGGTCACCCTTCCCGCCGGTTACTCGATCGTGCTGTGGGGAGACCGTTCGGTTGACGTCAACGACCGTCTGCAACTGCTCAAGCGGAACGGCGTGCAGGGGCTGATGCTCGTTTTTCTCTGCCTCACGCTGTTTCTGGAGATTCGTCTGGCGTTCTGGGTTGCGTTGGGGATTCCCATCTCGATTCTCGGAGCGTGTATCGTCCTGTGGCAGCTCGACCAGACGCTCAACATGCTGTCGATGTTCTCGTTCGTGATCGCGTTGGGCATTGTTGTGGACGATGCGATCGTGATCGGCGAGAACATCTACGCGCATCGGCAGATGGGCAAGGACTTCAAGCAAGCGGCTCTGGACGGCACGCTGGAAGTGCTGCCGTCGGTGGCGGCGTCGGTGACGACGACCGTGTTCGCCTTCACGCCCATGTTTTTTGTGACCGGGGTGATGGGCAAGTTTTTTGCCGTGATGCCGCTGGCGGTGATTGCCATGCTGCTGATCTCGTTGACGGAGGGGATGCTGATTCTGCCGTGTCACCTGGCTCATCCCCCTTCGGCTTTGACGTGGACGCAACGGGCCCGTCGCTGGCGGAGCGAAATGCGATTAGTCGTCTCGCGGTGGACGATCGGTGCGGCTGTCGTATTTGTTGCATTTGTCCTCGACCATGTGGCGTGGCCTTATCGTTATGTCAGCCGCGCCAGCCATTGGATCACCGGTCACGTTGCGATGCTGTTGGACACGATCATCAATCGGTTCTATGTGCCGTTGCTGAACCGTTGCCTGCAGTATCCGGCGATCGTGTGCAGTGCCGCTGTGAGCGTGCTGCTGATTTCTGCAACGCTCGTGACCAGCGGTACCGTGCCGTGGGTCATCTTCCCCAAGCTCGACAGCCGCCGCATTCAGGCGCGCGTGGTGTTTCCGGACGGCACTCCCACGCGGGTGACGGATGCCGCCACCCGGCGGATCGAGGAGGCCATTCACCGTGTCTGCCAGCGACACGAGGAACAGGGTGGCACGGAACAGGGTGGCACGGAACAGGGTGGCGACGTGTTGCGGCTCACGCACCGTCTTGTTGGGCAGGTTTCCTCACAATCCCCCGGCGGAGCGGCCGACCGGACGCAGGGGGGACACGCCGGCAGCGTGCTGGCGGCGCTGGTGGAATCGAGCGAGCGGTCCGTCACGAGCCAGCAATTAGTGGACGAATGGCGTGAGGAGATCGGCCCGATCGCTGGGGCAGAGACGCTGAGCTTCGGCAGCCTCAGCATGGGACCGGGCGGATCACCCATCGAATTCAAACTGCTGACCGGTGGCGACGACATGGCGTCGCTGGAGGCGGCCGTCGAGGAGTGCAAAGCCGAACTGGCTTCCACGCCGGGCGTGTTTGATGTCTCCGATGATTCTCGCCCCGGCAAATGGGAAATGCAAATGACCGTCAAGAAGGATGCCCGGTCGCTGGGCGTGCCCTTGCAGGACATCGCCGGGACGGTCCGGTCCGCGTATTACGGCGAAGAAGTCATGCGGCTGCAACGCGGGCGGCATGAGGTCAAACTCATGGTCCGCTACCCGGCGGAGGAGCGGCACTCGCTCGCCGAGTTCGACGAGATCCGCGTCGACACGGGAGACGGAGCCCAGCGTCCGCTGAGCGAACTGGCCGACATCAACATCGAACGGGGGTATTCGGAAATCAACCGCGTGAATCAGCGGCGGTCGATCACCATCACCGCCGACGTTGACGAAGCGAAGGCCAATGCCGCCGAAATCGTCGCCGGGTTGCAGGCCGATTTCATGCCCCGATTACTGGAACGGTACCCCCATGTCGACGTCCGTTGGGAAGGACAGGCGGAACAGTCGGTTGAGTCGATCCAGAGCCTGTTCCTCGGACTGGCGATCGCCCTGCTGGCGACCTACGTGCTGCTGACGATGCAGTTCACGTCGTATATCCAACCGGCGATCATCATGGCGGTCATCCCGTTCGGGTTCACCGGGGCTCTGTGGGGGCACGCTTTGATGGGACTGCCGCTGACGCTGTTCAGCGTGCTCGGTCTCGTGGCGCTGACCGGGGTCGTCGTCAATGACTCGATCGTGCTGGTCGACTTCGCCAATGCCCGGGTACGGGACGGGATGCCGCTGTACGATGCGCTGGTCGAGACGGGACGCCGCCGCTTTCGCCCGGTGCTTCTCACGTCGATGACGACCGTGGCCGGACTGGCACCCATTCTGACGGAAACGTCACAGCAGGCCCAACTGCTGATCCCGATGGCCAATAGCCTCTGTTTCGGATTGATTCTGGCGACGACTTGGGTGCTCGTGCTTGTCCCGACGTTCTACTCGATCTACGGCCGCATCGTCCTGAAGAACCCGTCGGCTCGCTCGGAAGACCACAGCGGCGAGGGCGACGTCTTTCCACGCCCCTCCGCGCTCGTCGATTCGTTCGACGCCGCACCCGCAGAAGCACCTCCCACTCCGGCGGCCGTCGCCTCGACAAGTCTCCGTTGACTGCTGTGCGAATCCTCACCGAACGAGGCGTCGCCCAGAGTCTTGTTCCGGTTTCTCTGATCTCAGAGTCTCTCCGGAAACGGATGGCCCGTTTTGCCGGGAGGGCGAGGCTCCGGACGAACTTTCAGCCGGCGATGTTCTTCCACAGGGTGAACAGCTCGTGAGCCCGGTCGGCAATGTTAAATCTCTGAGACACGCGGCGCCGCGCAGAGTCTCCGAGGCGCATCCGCAGCTCCGCATTGCCCACGAGTTGCCGCACGGCATCTGCCAATGCGGGGGCGTTGTCGGGATCCACGAGCAGGGCAGACTCTCCGTCAGCCAGCATCTCAGCCGTCCCGCCGACGCGGGTGGCGACGATGGGGACGGAGCAAGCGGACGCTTCGAGCAATACGCGGCCAAAGGGCTCCTGCCGCGCGGGATGAATCAGCAGGCCGGCCTCGCTGAACAGCCGTCCGACGTCCTCGCGATAACCAAGCCAATGGAACCGCTCAGCAATCCCGGCATCGGCGAGCGAGTCGTGCAGCGATCGCTCGAATTCGATGCTTTCCGGTTTCGTCGAGTAGCGCTCTCCGATGACCGCGTAGTGCAGCGACGGGAGCCGATCGGCCAGTGCGATCGCCGCCCGGACGAGCAGATCAAGGCCCTTCCGCAGTCCGACCTGCCCGACCGTGACCGCGACCATTGTGTGATCGGGCAACTGCAACTCGGCTTGCAACTCGCCGGTCTTCGGCCGCGGTCGCCACGTTTCGCAGTCGATGCCGTTGTGCAACACGGTGACCCGCGTGGCATCGAGTCCTTGAGCGATGTGAAAGTCACGGGTCGCTTCGGAGACCGCGATCAGACGGGCGTTGCCATTCAGGTGTGCGACCGCAGTACGGCTCAGCCGGATGATATCGCGGAGATGGCCCGTGCAGGGACAGGCAATTCGTGCCGCAAGGCGGCCGGTGATCCGTGCCATCGAGAGACTATTGGCATGCGCCACGTCCGGGGTGAGTCGTTCGGCGATCACCGCCAGATTGTCGAGCACTATTTCGGGGGGCGACCGTTTTCCGCCCGTGTCGAACAGCGAGAACGGCACATGCGTGACGTTTCGTTCGGACAACGCATCGGCAAGACGGCCTTCGCCGGGGGCGAGAACCGTCACTCGCACATCGGGAGGACAGTCGTCAAGGACCGCCAAGAGCGAACGCTCGCCGCCGTTGACCGTGCCGTACTCGCAGAGGATGAGGACGTGCATCACAATTCCGCTGCCGCCGGGTTTGCGATCATGCCGTCGCGAATTTCGAGGACCGGATCGTCCGCTTGGAGGAATCGGTCGTCGTGGGTCACGATCACCACGGTAGTGGCCAACTCCGTATGCAACGTCCTGAGAAGTCGAAAGATATCCGCCCCGTTTTCGGAATCCAGTTCTCCGGTCGGTTCGTCCGCCAGGATGAGTGAGGGCCGCTTGAGCAGGGCCCTTGCAATGGCGACCCGCTGTTGTTCGCCGCCGGAAAGTTCCGCCGGCCGATGGTCCAGCCGGTCGCCCAGCCCCACGTCCTTCAGCAACGACATCGCGGCGGGCCGTTTCTCGGCCACGTCCCGCGGGTTGGTGAGAAACGGTGCCAGCACATTGTCGACAGCGGACAGATTGCCGAGCAGGTTGAAGCTCTGAAAGACGAAACCGATTTCGTCGCGCCGCATGTGGTTTCGCGTGCGGTCATCGAGTGTTGATAGCTTGCGGCCGCCGATGCTGATTTCGCCACTGGACGGCTCATCCAGCATGCCGAGCAAGTACAGCAGCGTGCTTTTTCCACTTCCGGAGGGGCCGACGATGATGGTAAACGTCCCCTTTTCGATCGTGCAGGAGAGCCCCCGCAGCACGGGAATCTCGACCGTGCCGCGGCGGTACGTTTTGGTGACACGGTCGACGATAATCATTCGGTCGCGACCGCCGAAGTCAGAGCCTCCTTGCCCACGCGGTGACAGAAGTCGCCAAACGATTCGCCGTCCGTTCTTTCGGATTTGTACTTCGATAGCAAGGGAGAGAGCCGCGACGCGATTTCTTCCTGCGGGACCATGTCCTCGAAAATGAACCCGATCCGCGTGCCCTGGGGGTTTCCGCCGAGATAGAGCGTGTACTTGCCGCGCGCCTTGCCGACCAGACCGATGTCCGGCGTGTAGGGCCGGGCGCAGCCGTTGGGGCAGCCGGTCATGTGGATGGCGATTCTCTCACCACCAAGGCCCTGCTGTTGCATTTCGGCCTCGATGCTGTCCATGACCTGCGGCATGACCCGTTCGGACTCGGTGATCGCCAGTCCGCAGGTGGGAAAGGCGGGACAGGCGATGGAGTACCGCCGCGCGGGTGTGAGGTCCTCGGCGAGGGGCACGCCGTGATCTGTCAGGATGGCGTTGATCGCATCCTTGGCAGACGGGCCGAGGTTGCAGAGGATCATTCCCTGCAAGGCCGTCAGCCGCGTCTCGACGGGATACCGGGCGAGAATCGCACGGATGGCCGACTTGATCCGCAGGTGGCCCTCGTCCTGAATACGGCCGTTTTCGACGTTGATGCCCAGAAATAGCTTGCCGTCCCCCTGCTCGTGCCAGCCCATGTGGTCATCGACATCTGTGATGTCGCAGGGGTGTGGCTTTGGCAACGACTGGCCGAAATACTCCTCGACGGTCGCCTTGAACCGGTCGAGACCCCAGTTGGCGATGAGGTACTTCATGCGGGCGAATTTGCGGTCGGACCGGTTGCCGTGGTCCCGTTGCACTTTCACGATTGCCTCGCAGAGGGCGACAGTCTGCTCGGGGGCCACAAAGGTGAGCCGCTGCCCGACCGCCGGAAACGTCTCCTTTTTCGCGGGGGTCACCCCCTGTCCGCCGCCGACCAGCACATTGTAGCCGACGATTTGTTCCCCCTCGACGACCGCCATCAGGCCGAGGTCTTGCGTGTAGATGTCGACGCAGTTGTCTTCGGGCAGGGCGATGCCAAACTTGAATTTCCGTGGGAGGTAGGTCTTGCCGTAGATTGGCTCCACGTCGTCGTCAGCTTCGGTGGCGACCTCGTGCACCTTCTGACTCTCTTCGCCGTCCTTGATCCAGATTTCATAGTAGGCGGAGCTGCGCGGCCGGAAATGATCGGCAAGCGTGTCTGCCATCTCCTGCATCTGGCGGCGGACGGGACTGCCGTTGATCGGCGCCGGGCAGCACATGAAGTTGCGGCAGACGTCGCCACAGGCAGCGATGGTGGAGAGCTTGGCTTCGTTGATGCCCCGGATCGCGTCGCGCAGATTCCCCTTGACGATGCCGTGCAACTGGAATCCCTGGCGGTCGGTGATCCGCAGCGTACCGTTGCCGTACTTTTCGCAGAGGTCCAGCTCGGCCAGAAACTGCGCCGCCGAGACCCGGCCGCCCGGGACCCGGCTGCGGACCATAAAGATATACGTTTTCGAGCCGCCGCCCCGCTGGTCGCGGTCATCCTGTTGGTACGTGCCGTGGAACTTGAGCAGTTGGAGGTCGTCACCGGCAAGGTTCGGAGCGGGCTCGGCAAGTTGCGAGGCGATCGTCCCCCGGAGGAAGCGACTGCTTTCCTTGATGCGTTCCAGTTTACTCGGCTTGCCGTTGTCGGCCATGAGTGGATGGAAGATTGAGAAAGATTGATCGACGACCGCGGCGTTCCTTCTGCGGCTCGCAAACTCAGCTCGCCACACAACGAGAGGCCGTGGATTATAGTCAGACCGGCCGATTTGGGTACCGGGAACATTTCATCCCGAGTTTTGAACGACGGGTGTCACTTCCCAAGCCGACGGCTTCGCCGTCGATCCGACGCCGATTGCGTCAGCTTGGCAAGTGTGGGGGCCAATCGGAACCGTTTGGAGCCTTGCATTCTTGTCGTTGCGAGGAACGTCGGTGGAATTGTGAGATACCCCACTGAGTGTGTATGCTGTCCCCGCATCAAATAGGTCGCGCAGGGCGTCCCCTCGACAGACACGCCGTGTCATTCGTGCGCGATTCGCGGCTGAACAATTCCCCCAACCAATCAGGAGCAACCATGAAGCGGACGGAGATGAACCGACGAGATTTCACACGGCTCACAGCGGCGGCCTTTGGCGGTGTGGTGGCCGGAACGATGGCGGGCTGCGGCGAACAGGCCGCCACTGACGGCGGCGGCGAAGGGGCTGCCCCCGCCGGCGGTGAGGCGCCGGCTGAAGGAAGTGAGGCTGGCAGCGGTACGACAGACGCTGGCAGCGGCACGGCACACGACCACGACCACGCGGACGGCGAAGCGGCAGAGCATGATGTGGCCAACATGATGGGCGATGTTCACGTCTGCCGCGGCCTCAACACCTGCAAGGGCCAGGGGCAGGGAGGCGGGAACGACTGTGCGGGACAGGGAGCGTGTGCGACTGCTGAAGCCCATACCTGCCATGCCGCCAACGACTGCAAAGGGCAAGGAGGATGCGGAGACTTCGCCGGCCAGAACGCCTGCAAGGGGCAAGGCGAATGCAATGTCCCACTTAAGGAGGACACGTGGGCCAAAGCCCGTGCCGCCTTTGAAGAAGCCATGACAGCCGCCGGCAAGGACGTCGGTGCCGCTCCGGCCGCCGGTTGATTGGTTCTCCGGAGATCGCGAGTCGCGCGCACAGCCTGCGGGGTTCGGCCCCGCGGGCTTGACTTTGTTCCCGATGATGTGTGACGGTCAGCGATGGTGACGACCCGCCTGGGATATCCGCATTTGGGCCTCGGCGTGGGGCTGCGGAGTGTGCATTATGCGCACATTCTCCAGCAGCAGCCGGATGTCGACTGGTTCGAGATCATCTCCGAGAACTATATGGACTCGCAGGGACGTCCGCGGTACGTCCTCGACCAGATTGCCGAGCGGTATCCGATTGTGATGCACGGTGTGTCGCTGTCAATCGGCAGCAGTGACCCGCTCAACCGGGACTATCTCCGCAAGCTGAAGTTGCTCGCATCGAGCGTCAACGCCGGGTGGGTCTCCGACCATTTGTGCTGGACGGGCGTCGCCGGTCGGAACACACACGACCTGCTGCCCGTGCCGCTCACCGATCAGACGCTGCGGCACGTGGTCGAGCGAATCCGCATCGTCCAGGATGTGCTCGAACGCCCGTTCGTGCTGGAGAACCCCAGCAGCTATGTGACGTTCGCCTGTTCGGAGATGCCGGAATGGGAATTCATCACCCGCATGGCCGAAGAAGCGAACTGCGGGTTGCTGCTCGATGTAAACAACGTGTATGTGTCGAGCGTGAATCACGATTTCGACCCAGTCGAATACGTCGAAAACGTGCCTCATGAACGGATCGTGCAGTGCCATTTGGCGGGGCACACGAACTGCGGCACGCATCTGGTCGACACGCACGACGGACACGTGATCGACCCGGTGTGGGATCTGTACCGCCGTGCGCATCGACTGACCGGCGGCATGTCGACGCTGTTGGAATGGGATGCGAGCATCCCGGCGTTCCCGGTTGTGCATGCAGAGGTGCTCAAGGCGAAGCGGCACATTTCTGACGAATGCGAACCCCCGGGCGGTTCGGACGACGCCGTCAGCGACGGTGCCTCGCCCCAAACGACTTCGCCCCAGGATGCGAGCAGCTCTCGCCTCGGCCCCGAATCGGCGGTGCCGCACCCGGCTGTGCTGGTCTGCGCGGAGGCCGAATGATCTCGACTGCTTCTCAACTCGGCCAGATTCAGCGTTGGATGCAGACGGTCATCACGCATCCCGACGGCATCGCGGCGGGGATTGATTCGCCCGCTGCGCGGCAGTCCATCGACATCACCGCGGCTGATGTCGAGCGGGTCATCAGCCGTTCGCGGGCGCTCGACAGCGTGCAGCGGTTGCAGGTGTACGGCAACGCCTACTACACGCGGCTGATCGACTGTCTTGCAGTCGAGTTCCCAGCAGTGCACTCCGCGGTTGGGGAAGACGCGTTCGGCGGGTTCGTGTTCGGGTATCTGCAACAGTACCCGTCAACGAGCTATACGCTCAGCGAGTTGGGAGCCGGATTTCCGCAATACCTGGAGGAGTCCCGTCCGCCGCGGACGGACGACGGTCCCGACTGGGTCGACTTTCTTGTCGACCTGTCAAACCTCGAACGGACGTACAGCGACGTTTTCGACGGACCGGGCGAAGAGCGCGAACAACTGCTGACGGCGGACGATCTGCGCGCGGTCCCTTCGGATCGCTGGGGGGATGTCCGACTCCGAACGGCCCGGTCATTGCGGTTTCTGGAGCTGCGGTTCCCTGTTCACGAATTCGCCACGGCCGTTCGGCGAGGAAAAGCAGCGACGATGCCGGAGGCGACGACGACCCGTCTGGCGATCAGCCGCCGAGATTACATCGTCCGCCGCCGTCCGCTCTCCCCGTTACCCTACCTGTTGCTTCAACAACTGCAGCAGGGGAAGACGCTGGGCGCGGCGATCGAGGCAGTCGTCGCTGCCGATGAGGCCGATGAGGCCGATGAGGCCGATATGTCCCCGCTCGCCGACCACCTGCGGGAATGGTTCCGCCTCTGGACGCACGAGGGATATTTCCTCGGCCTGGAGTTGGATACGGAATAGCCGACGAGCTGACGTGTTCCCAAGCTCCGGCTTGGGAACACGTGTCCCGAAAATCTCTGCTTTGCCGTCTGTGAAACGGAGTTTCACGAGGGTGCGTCGCAAAACGAAGTTTGGGAACGAGGTTGCGGGGTGCCAGGGCCATTCAAAGTTGCACTTCGGAGAAGACCGGCCGGGACAAGCTCAATGGTAACCCGAAGCGTCGGCGAGGAAGCGAACGTGAGTGAGCGATTCGTCCCTCGCTGGCGCTTCGGGTTACGAGGTTGCCCAGCTTCCATCTTTGAACGGCCCTGGAAGGGGCGCTATCCGACGCGAAAGGGGCAGATCGTTCACCCAGTTCCGAGGCGGTCACGCTCGCTCTCCACCGACCACGGCCCCTGACCCTCGATGCGGTACCGTTGCTTCACGTTGCTTCGGCGCCTCAGCGACCCCCGCCAATGATCGGAGGCACCTTGTGTATCGTCAGTTTGGCCTCGTTGCTGGCAATCAGCCCCGATTTTTCGGAAGATCATGCGGTACCGTTTTGTTCGGGCGTGTCGCGATGAGTGACCGAATGCTTGGTTTCCGCGTGCCTCGCTTGTACCTGTTCTCGACACACGGCAAACGTCCTACAGCGCAGGGTCGAGGTGATGCATCACTGCCAAGACGCCAAGGTAAACAGGGTTGACGTGTGCCTGCCACAGGCTTCGCAAGCCGACACGAGCATTCGGGGAAACGTTTCCCGACATTGATTGATTGGCCAGGGAACGGCACCGTCTTCCGTGCGGCTTGTCAAACATTTGACTTGGCGGCCTTGGCGTCTTGGCGGTTCAACCCTGTGCTGGCGTAACACGTTCGTCG
The DNA here is from genome assembly GCA_029259845.1 of Planctomycetaceae bacterium. Lineage (GTDB taxonomy): Bacteria > Planctomycetota > Planctomycetia > Planctomycetales > Planctomycetaceae > JAHBXU01. Next base: position 84,661 of record JAJDEI010000095.1, read on the forward strand.
CAGACTTCACCATGATCGTCCTGATCCAACGAAAAATCATTTACCGGCCACTCCGGGAGAAGGTCGTGCTCGATCCGGAAGCGGTAACGTCGGGTGTCCTGGGCGAAGTCCGTGTGCCGACGGACGACGGGCTGACGCTGCACGGCTGGCATGCGACGTCACGGTGCAGCATTGCGGAGGGCGATGCGTCGTGGCGGCCGCTCGTCATCTTTTTTCCGGGCAACTCGGGGCACCGCGGGTGCCGTGTTCGGGACTTCGAGCTGTTCACCCAGGTTGGTGCCGACCTACTACTGGTCGATTACCGCGGGTATGCGGAGAATGCGGGCAACCCGTCCGAGCCGTCACTGGCCGCCGATGCACGGGCCGTCTGGCGGTACGCAGTGGATGGGTTAGGTGTGCCCCCCGAACGGATCGTGCTGTTCGGCGGATCGCTGGGCGGCGGCGTGGCGACCCGTCTGGCCCATGAGATTTGTCGCGACGGCCCCGCTCCGGCGGGACTCATCCTGCGGGCGACGTTTACGTCGATGGCCGATGCGGGCAAAGCCCTGTACCCCTGGCTGCCCGTGCGGTCCCTGCTGGTCGAACGGTTCCCCTCGATCGAGCGGATCCCGCATGTCACCTGTCCCCTGCTGGTGATGCACGGCACCCGTGACCGCGTTGTCCCCTTCGAGCAGGGACGGCGGCTGTTCGAGACCGCCTCTCCCCGGTCCGCCTGCGGCGTGGACAAACGATTCGTCGAACTGCCCGAATCCGGCCACAACGACATCATTCACACCGGGTGGGACACGATGCGATCCGAGTTCTCCCGTTTTCTCTCCGGGCTCAGCAACGGGAAACGCGTCTCGGAAACAATGGTCGAAACGGCACGATGAGCCTGTCGCCCCAAGTCATCGAAGCCGCCGTCACGCATCTGCGGAAGTCAGACCCGGTCCTGCGGCGAGTCATCGACCGGACCGGACCGTGCACGATGCGAAAAGGGCGGCGGCATTTCCGTTCGCTCGCGCGGGCCATCGTCGCCCAACAGATTTCCGGCAAGGCAGCCAAGTCGATCTGGAACAGGCTGCAATGCGCGGTCCGCCCCCGGCAGATCACCGCCGAGACGGTCGCCGCCATGTCGCCCGAACAGTTGCGCGCGCAAGGTGTCTCGCCCCAAAAGGCCACCTATTTGCACGACCTCGCCGGGCGCGTCCGGGACGGGTCGCTCCGTTTGAACCGGCTCTCACAACACGCCGATGAGCAGGTCATCGAACAACTGGTCGCGGTCAAAGGCATCGGCGAGTGGACCGCACAGATGTTTCTGATGTTTTCCCTCGGCCGCCCGGATGTCTTCCCGCACGGCGACCTCGGCATCCGCACGGCGATCCGCGACCTGTACGGATTGCCCGAACTGCCCGACCGCAAAGCGAGCGAACCGATCGCCAGAGTCTGGCGGCCGTACGCCACGGTCGCCAGTTGGTACCTCTGGCGCAGCACGGAAGAGGAAGACACGTGGTAGCCGAGAATCGCGGGGGAGTCATTGCCAATCCTGAAATGCAGTTTGCGAATTCGCGATTCACAGTTTCTCATTCGCAATCTGCAACGCCCCGCCCGCCCACTCAAGCAGGTGTCCAACGACTCGGAAACCCAACGGGCGATGGCAAGATGCACGAACGAGAGGACGTCTCGCGATTGCGTATGAGCGCAGCCGATCAGACCGTCGCAAATCGCTACAATATTCCCGGTCGAACGGCGAATGACCGATTCGAAGCACGAAACGTTTCTGGACACTGACGGAGTTCACGACGGATGTTTTATCTTGACCCCATGTACCTGATGCTGGTGATCTTGCCCGGGCTGCTGGTTTCCGGAGGTGCGAGCCTGCTCGTGCGATCGGCTTTCAACAAGTATTCCAAGGTTCGGTCGCGACGCGGATACACCGGTGCCCAGGCGGCCCAAGTCCTGCTGGACAACGCGGGTATTCACAATGTGTCTGTTGTGGCGACCCAGGGCCACCTCAGCGACCACTACAATCCGAAGACGCACCAACTGGCGCTCTCGGAGGGGGTGTATTCGAGCAACTCGCTGGCGGCTGTGGGGATCGCCTGTCACGAGGCGGGGCATGCGATTCAACACGCCAACAATTATGGTCCGCTCGGTTTGCGGTCGGCGATCGTCCCGATGGCGGGCTTTGGCTCCAGTGTGGGTTACATCGTGATGGCTGTGGGGGTCTTCATTTCTCCCTTCGTGGTGGGGATCGGTGTGCTGATTTTTTCAGCCGTGCTGTTGTTCCAATTGGTGACATTGCCGGTGGAGTTCGACGCGACCGCCCGTGCCAAGCGGCTGGTTGTGGAAGCGGGCATCGTCGACCCGGACGAGCGATACGGCATCGACCGCGTGCTCAACGCAGCCGCCCTCACGTACGTGGCGGCGGTGATCTCGACACTGCTGACGATTCTCTACTTCCTGTTACGGTCAGGCCTGCTGGGCGGCCGCCGCGATTAGCGCCTTGTCAGGCATTGATTGTGAGGTTGGAGTTCAAGCGTTCGCTTGTTTTGGTAGCGGCAAGAGTTCACAGCCAGGGACGGGGCGCTTCATTCGGCGGGAAACCGTGTCGGGCTCACAGTCCGCGATGACCGAAAGAGGTGCCTGATTTGGCTTCTATCGAGCAACCGACGTCCGACCAGTGAACGGCGATCCGCAGCCTAAAGGCTGAACTCCAACACGACGAGGGAGTTGGCCCTTGAACTTGCCACCGCGCCAGGACGAAGTGACCGAAACGCTCGAAGAAAACGAGCACGTCCGCATCGAACGAATCGTCTCCGGGGGGCATTCGAGTCCGCCCGGGTTCTGGTATGATCAGGACGAACACGAATGGGTCATGCTGCTTCATGGAGAGGCGCGGCTGTTGTTTGAGGGTGACACCGAGCCGCTCCTCCTCAAGCCGGGCGACCATGTGAACATCCCCGCCCATCGCAGGCACCGCGTGGAATGGACCACTCCCCACGAACCGACCGTGTGGCTCGCGGTGTTCTCTCGTGATTCCACATCGTAGCCCGGGGCCTTCGAAGAGTCAGTCGTTCCAAGTTGGCCACCGAGAGATGAGCGACGTCAGTTTTCGCCGCCGTAGGCGTTACTCAACGTCTTCTACGCCGTAGGCGTCACACAACAAAGCCCAGGGTCGCGAACGAAGTGAGCGCACCCTGGGTTGCAGAAGTTCAGTCTGTCCCAACCCTGAAGGAGTCGCACAATCGCGGATTCCTTGAAAATCGTTGAGTGTTACGTTGAGTTGAGTCAACGTTTAGGAGAACCCTTTCAGGGTTCGCGGTCTTCGATTCCAGGAAACCCAGGGTGGCGCAGCTTCGCCGCTGACCCTGGGCTCTGCTGTGAAATCCCTTCAGGATCAACCAGATACGACGACCACCTTCCCGTGGGACAAGCTGGGAACGACTGCCAGCGTGTGGAGTACGCGTCTCCCAAGCGTGGTGTGTTTCGCAAGCCGTCCTTCGTGAAAACATCGTGCTCTCACCACTCCGGCGGCAATGCGTACGTTACACACCACGTCACGTCGTACAACGTCCGCGCGTCAAGCGAGCATCTCGGCGACGACCTCGTTCCCCTCGGGGACCAGCGAGGTCGGACGCTGCGTGCGATCGGGGATGTGGGTGTGTGGGTCGATGCCCAGCAGGTGGTACATCGTCGCCAGCAGGTCCTTGGGGGACACCGGCCGGTCGGCGACATCGCTGGCGTGCTTGTCTGATGCCCCGACGACTTGCCCCTTGGCAATCCCTCCGCCGAAGAACAGGGCCGAGTAGGCGCGGGCCCAGTGATTGCGGCCCCCGCCGGGCGAATTGTCCAGCCGCGGGGTACGGCCATGTTCGCTCAGCACAGCGACGAGCGTTTCGTCCAGCATGCCGCGCTGTTCGAGATCGAGCAGCAGCCCGCTCACTGCCCGGTCGAACGGAGGCAGCAGTTGCTCTTTCATCCGCGGATAGTGTTGGAAGTGCGTATCCCAGGCGTCGCCTGCGAGACCATACTCGTCCCAGAAGACGGTCGCCAACCGCGTCCCCGCTTCGAGCATTCGACGGGCGGCGAGACATCCCTGGCCGAACAGCGTCATCCCGTACTGTTCCCGCGTTGCGTGGGACTCACGGCGCACATCGAGCGCCTCGCGGACTTTCGATGAAGTCACCAGTGAGAGCGCCTGTTCCTGCAAAGTGTTGAGAGCCTTCCCGGAGAGCGTGCGGCTCAGGTCCCGCCGCGAGTCGTCAAACTGTTGCAGCAGCGAGCGGCGGCGATTCAGCCGGTCGATGGTGACGTCCGAACCCGGACCGGTCCCGGCCAGCCGGAAGTGGCTGTCATCCGTGCAACCCAGGTACGGCTCCGGACCGGTGAACGAGAATCCGGTCCGCGCTTTGGTGATGGTTTTCGTTCCTTCGCCCACAAATTCCGTCGAGACCGGATTCAGAGCTGTGCCCAGGTAGGCGCCATACGGCCCGGCTCGGAAGGGCTGGTCGGTCCGCTGACTGCTGAACGGAAACGGCAACGCAAGGTTTTGCACTGCGTGAGGGTCCCGGTCGTGGGCATGCTGCCGGTCGAGGTACTCGACCACCGATCCGAACCACGGATGGTGTCGCGGGTCCTGTGGGCTGAGTTCCATCCCCACGTCGATCAGCGGAACGCCGGTCATGGCATACGCCACGCCATGAATGGGATAGGGGTGCGTGACTGATCGCACAACCGTCGTACGGTCCATGATGCGGGACATGTGCGGGAGGTATTCGCACACGTCGAGTCCCGGCAACGACGAGGCGATCGGCTGCATCGTCCCGCGGATTTCGACCGGAGCTGCCGGCTTCATGTCGAAGGTTTCCAACTGGCTGGGCGACCCGTACAGAAACAGAATGATGCACTGTTTCGCCTGCCCGAACCCCGGCAATCGCGAACCTTCGTTCGACTCTGGTCCGTTTGACGCCCGAACTGCCGAGCCGGACATCAGTCCGGTCGCACCCAATCCCGCTGCACCCAGCCCGCCGACCTGCAGGAACTCCCGCCGTCGCAATCCCGTACAGAGACGCTTCGTCGAACCCAGCACCCGCAGCATGTGTCCCAATCTCCCGGCAGAGTATTTCAACGTGTCCTTTATCATATCACACTGGGAGCGTGCGCCTACGCAATCCCTCAAGTCGAGCCATGTCTTGCCTATCGGCTGTTTGCAATGGCCAGGAGGAGGCGTAGGGTTGCTTGTGCGGCAAGCCTGATGGATGGACCACGGATGACGCGGATCCGGCAGGTTCTCTCGGATCGGTCCGGCTGGGTGCCATCCTCATGTCGCGAAGCAGCATGAGCATTCGGTGTGAGCGCGTCGGCATGTCCGCCCTGCTTCGCGATGCGGACGTGGCACCCCTCGTTCCCAAGCGGAAGCTTGGGAACGAGGGATTGCGCCTTTGATGAATCCATGTTCGTTTGACTCCCCGGATTCCCGTCGTAGAATGATCCGTTTCCCCTGACGGGAGTTTGCGTGTGGAAAACGCCGTTCGTAAGGCGGATGTGTTGGTTGAGGCGCTGGGCTGGATTCGCCAGTTTCGTGACCGGTACGTCGTCATCAAACTGGGGGGGAGTGCTCTCGACGACCCGGCGTCGGTGCGGGCCTGTTTGACTGATGTCGTCTTCATGGAATCGGTCGGCATGCGGCCGATCCTGGTGCATGGCGGGGGCAAGGCGATCAGCCGCGCGATGCAGGACGCGGGGATTGAGCCGCGGTTTGTCGGCGGTCGCCGTTGCACGGATGACGCCACGCTCGACATCGTTGCCCGTGTGCTTTCTGAGGATATCTCCGAGTCGCTGGTCGATGAGATTCAGTCGCTGGGCGGACGGGCGGTCGGCCTCAGCTTCCGCACGCAGAATGTTCTCGTTGGCGAAAAACTCAAGCTGGACGGCCCCAACGGCGAACCGATCGATCTGGGCCGTGTCGGCCGTGTTGTGGACATCCAGCGCAACCTGTTGATGGCGACGTGCCGGTCGGACACAGTGCCCGTGCTGCCGTGTATCGCCGTGGACCGCGAGGGCGGACTGTTGAATGTCAACGCCGACACGGCCGCCGCTGCCGTCGCCCGGCTGCTGGGAGCCGAGAAGCTTGTGTTCCTCAGCGATGTGGCCGGGATCTATTTGGACCGTGATGATGAAAGCAGCTTACAGCGGCACCTCACGGCGGCCCGATGCCGCGAACTCGTCGCGGATGGCACGATCGACACCGGCATGATCCCCAAGGTCGAAGCGGGCATTGAAGCCCTCGAAGCGGGCGTTCGCAAGGTCCACATGGTCGACGCCCGCTTTCCCCATTCGCTGTTACTGGAAATCTACTCGGACGAAGGCATCGGCACGGAAATCGTCCGGAAACGGCGGGATGTTCGGCCCACTGAGGTTTAGGACACACGCACCGATGACACATCGATACCTTGCGAACGCCAGTCGTCGCTTGCGGATTAGCACGACCCAAAGACGACGGACACGTGAGGGGCGTGCTAATCCGCAAACGGGATTCGTGCCCCAGCGGCGAATCATGAGATTCGAAATACCGAAGGAAACCACCATGACTACCGCCACCGCGTCTTCTCGATCGACGATCCAACAGTTCGACCGGTACGTGATCCCCAACTATGGGCGATATCCGATCTCTCTGGTGCGGGGCGAGGGGAGTTTCGTGTGGGACGCGGAGGGGAACCGCTATCTCGACCTGTTCCCCGGCTGGGGCTGCAATATCCTGGGGTATTCGCCGCCGCGCGTCGTGAAGGCGATTCAGGAACAGGCGGCGAAGCTCATCCATGTCCCCAACACGTGGTACATGGAGCCGCAGGGGCAGTTCGCCGAGGCGCTGTGCACGCGGGGGTTCGGCAAGGCGTTCTTTTGCAACAGCGGGGCGGAGGCGGTCGAAGGGGCAATCAAACTCGCGCGCCTGCATACGCCGGAGAAAAAGTACAAGATTATCACGTTCGAGAACGGGTTTCACGGACGAACCTTCGCCGCTGTCACGGCGACGGCGCAGCCCAAATATCATGACGGTCTCGGTCCGCTCGTCGCCGGATTTCAATATGCCCCGACCAACGACCTCGGCGCGGTCCGCGCATTGGTCGACGACGAGACGTGTGCCATCCTCATCGAACCGGTCCAGGGAGAAGGGGGCGTCAACCTTCCGGACGACGGCTTCCTGCAGGGACTCCGCGACATCGCCGACGAACACAGCCTGCTGCTCATCTTCGACGAAGTCCAAACCGGCATGGGACGCACGGGGACATGGTTCGGCTATCAGCAGTGGGACGTCCAGCCGGACATTATGACGCTCGCCAAAGGGCTTGCAGGAGGGGTCGCCGCGGGCGCGATCATCGCAACGGACGCAGTCTCGCCAAGTCTGCGTCCCGGCATGCATGCCAGCACGTTTGGCGGCAACCCGCTCGCCTGTGCAGCAGGCGTCGCCACTGTCGAGACGATCGAGCAGGATGGGCTCCTGGAGAACTGCCGGCAGATGTCCGATTTGTTCCGCAGCATTTTTGAGTCGCTGCAAGCGGAGCTGCCGATCATCGAGGAGGTCCGCGTCAAAGGGCTGATGGTCGGCGTCGACCTGACGATTCCCGCGACTCCCGCCGTCGGCAAGTGCATGGAGCGAGGACTGCTGATCAACGCCACCCATGACACGGTTGTCCGCCTGTTGCCGCCGCTGAACGTCACCGCCGAACAGGTGGGCGAGGGCTGCGACATCATCGCCGACGTGCTCCGCGAAATGGCCGAAGAAGCGACTTGACCGGCGGAAGCCCACGGGCTGCGTCCCGTGGCAACGGCGAAAAACTGAGACACTCACCACCCACGGGGCGCAGCCCGTGGGCTTTTTGGTTTCTGAGACTCATGCAACATCTGATTTCTCTTCAAGACCTGACCCGCGATCAGGCCGACCACATTCTCAGCCGCTCCGCCGAACTCAAGGCCCGACTGCGGGCCGGGGACCGCACACCGCTCCTGCCGGGACGTGTGCTCACGCAGGTGTTCGAGAAACCGTCGCTGCGGACGCGGGTCAGCTTTGAGGCGGCGATCGCTCAACTCGGCGGACGCGGCATCTTTCTGTCGGGCAAGGAGGCGGGACTCGAAGGCCGCGAATCGCTCGCCGACGTCGCCCGGGTCCTCGGCGGCTACTCCGACGCCATCGTGCTGCGGACCTTCTCGCACCAACTGATCGAAGACTTCGCCCGGCACGCCGGCTGTCCGGTGATCAACGGCCTGTCCGACGCCACGCACCCGTGCCAGGCGCTGACGGACATCTTGACCATGCAGGAAGCGTTCGGCGACGTTACCGGCCGCACGTTCACGTACGTGGGAGACGGCAACAATGTTGCGGTTTCGCTGGCCACGATCTGCGCCATGCTGGAGATCAAATTCGTCATTGCTGCCCCGGACGGTTACCGTCTCGACGAGTCACTGTTCGACGATCTGCGGAAACAATATCCCGGTGCGAGCCTCACCCAGACCGGCGACCCGTTCATTGCCGTTCGGGACGCAGACGTGATCTACACGGATGTGTGGGCCAGCATGGGACAGGAGTCCGAAAAGGCGGCCCGCGAAAAAGTCTTCGCCGACTACCAGATCAACGCGACCCTCATGGCGGCAGCCCCGGCGGCCGCAAGGTTTCTGCACTGTCTGCCGGCCCGTCGCGGTCTCGAAGTGACCGACGAGGTCATCGACGGCCCCCAATCGCTCGCCTTCCCCCAAGCCGAAAACCGCATGCACCTCTCCAAAGGCGTGTTGGCCTGGTTACTGGAGGCGTGATAGAATTGAAGACTCTCAGAGACAAACTCTCCGAGACATGGAGCCGATCATGCCGATGACGCTCGAAGAATACCGCCGCCGCTTCCCGGATCGTCCGGACCCGATCCCGCTCGAATATCAGGGAAAGTGGATTGCCTGGGACGAGGATCACCGCAACATCATCGCCTCCGCTGACGATTTGCCGGATGTCCGAAAGCTCGCCACTGCAGCGGGCCATACAGACCCGATCTACCAATTCGTCGCTCGATATCCTTCATTCGGTTTCCAGTCGCTCCGCCTTCGTAGCAAAGTGACCGGATGAGGTTTGACTACAGAGCCTGGATTGGGTTTCGACCGATACGGGAGAGCCATTCGCGTTCTTCCGCCCGGTTGTCACACTCAAAGTCTATGGCCCACACGGGTTCGCCAGCCATGATGCCCTTGTCGACACCGGGGCGGACACCTGTGTTTTTCCGAGGAAGGTCGCCGTTGAGCTCGGAATTCAAGAGGAACCGACAAAGGGACCGGATGCGACCGCGTATGCTGGCGAACCGCTACCGACAACGTTCGCCGACATTGAGGTGGAACTCAGCGATGGGGAGACAACGCTCAAGTGTCCCCTGCGCGCGTTTTTCCACGAAACGGCAGACGACGGGGACGACACATCGATCCTCGGACACACGGGCTTCCTCGAATTCTTCACCGCCACATTCATTGGCGAGGGTTTTGCGCTTGAACTTTCGCCGAACGACTACCTCCCCACCCTTTCTGAAGACACCCCATGACGACCCGCCACGATGGACGACAACCTGACGAACTTCGGCCGATCACCGTCGAGCGGCCTTATCGGAGTGCGGCTCCCGGGAGCGTGCTGATCTCCGCCGGAAAGACGACCATTCTTTGCACGGCGAGCGTGGACGATGACGTCCCGCCCTGGAAGAAGCGAGACGAGAATCCCACCGGCTGGGTCACCGCCGAGTACAACATGCTCCCCGGCAGCACGGCGCCTCGCAAACGGCGCGACCGCAGTGGCAAAATCGACGGCCGTTCGACGGAAATCCAACGGCTGATCGGCCGCAGCTTGCGGTCGGTTGTCGACATGGCGGCACTCGGTCCACGGACGATTACCGTCGATTGTGATGTGCTCGAAGCGGACGGCGGCACGCGGACCCTTTCCATCACCGGGGGATTCATCGCTCTGGTGGACGCCGTCGCGGCAATTGAGGGGTTGAACGGTCAACAGCCAAACGGACCGCAGCGCGAGCCTCAAGCGCCCGTCTTCACCGACAGCATCGCCGCCATCAGCGTGGGGATGCTCGACCGGCAGATTCTGCTGGACCTCGACTACCCCGAAGACAGTCGCGCGGAGGTCGACATGAACGTTGTGATGACCGGCAGTGGGCAGTTTGTGGAGGTCCAGGGAACCGCCGAGGGCCAGACGTTCAGCCGTGAGGAGTTGGACGAACAGTTGGCGGCGGCTCAGACGGGAATTGGCCGTTTGACAACGATTCAGCGGGAGATTCTGGGCGAGCAATGGCCTCTGGACGCGTCCCGGTGATTCTGTTAGAACGCCGCCCCCCTCTGCCCAGACACCGAGTGTCTTCGGCAAACTCTCGTCTCGACAATCCCCCGTTGCCTCACGATATTGCATGACGATTCGGCCGATCAGGCTCGTGCCTGATGACAGCCGGACCCCGCGCGTTTCGCAAAGGAGTGTGAGATGCCCCGCGCCCGCCTTTCGCTGCTGCTGCCCCTGCTTGGCCTATCCGTTCTTCTGTCGGTCGCCGCTGACGCCTCGGCGGCTCGGATCGATGCCGTCAAAGGCCGCGAATACAAACTGACGAAACAGCACGGTCCGTGGATGATCATGGTTGCCAGTTTCCGTCCGGCGTCGCCCGACGGCATCGTCCGCAATGGCAAGACGCCCCTGGAACTCGCCCAGGACCTCGTCTACGAACTCCGTCAGAACCGGCTTCCCGCTTACGTTTATCGCATGGACGCCCCGGACGCCCATGTCGAAACCACCGACCGCCTCGGCCGGGAGGAGACCCGCAAACTGCTCACGTCCTACGATCAGGTCTGTGTCATCGCCGGCAACTATCCGAGCCTGGAGGACAAGACCGCCCAGGACACGCTCAAATGGATGAAGAAGTTCCGACCGAAGGCCCTCCAGCAGGAAGGCGTTTCCTGGCTGGAGACGCAACGCCGAAAGGGCCCCCTCGGCGGAGCGTTCCTCACGGTCAACCCGCTCCTCTCGCTGGAAGAGATCGCCCAGCGACGGCATGACCCGCTGCTGCTGAAAATCAACGGGGGAAATCGCTATTCGCTGTACAACAACAAAGGTACGTACACACTTGTTGTTGCGACGTTTGCGGGAAAAACGTTGGCCCACCTTGGGGATAGTAACTCCCCGGAAGCACACAAGGCATTCCATGTCCGCTCAGACACCTCCAAGGGAGGCAGTGATGGCTTCGGACGCATCTGGAAAAAAACCGAAGAGAATGACCTCGATGCTGGATCGCGGAGCGCCTGGGAGCTGGCCGTCGCTCTCCGCGAATTGAGCGCCAACATCGATGCTTACGTGTGGCACGAGCGGTATCGGTCTGTGGTCACGGTCGGGTCATTCGAATCGCCCAACGATCCGAAGATCAAGCGTTACCTCCGCGTCTTCGCCGCCCAACCGGGAGCGGACAGCCAGCAGGTGGCCGGCACGTTGCAAAGCATCCTGGGACCGTCCAGCACTTACTTCGGGATGTCCGCAGGCGGCACTGGAGTGAAGTTTCTCACGATCGATTTCGCCGGAAAGAAAAGCGACGAACACCGCATGTGGCTGTTTGACCCCGAACCGCTGTTGATGCGTGTGCCGCAGATGCGATGAACGCAGGAACCGTTTCGCCACACAATTCACGCTTCGCCGCACAGGTGAAGTGTGCGGCGAAGCGTTTGTTTGATTCACGACTCGCGCGACACCTCCCACGTGCGCCCCATTATGCGTGCGACAGCTTATGCGTGCGACGGCGACACAACGCCCTGTTCGGGGCTCGATGCGGTCGCATACAGCTTTTTGGGAATCCGCCCGGCGAGGGATGCGTAGCGTCCCGCGCGGCAGGCGAGCTTCATCGCGTGAGCCATCATCAGCGCGTCGCGCGCTCCGGCGATGCCCGTGTTGAGCAGCACTCCGTCGCAACCGAGTTCCATCGCCACCGACACGTCGCTCGCCGTGCCCACGCCCGCATCGACGATCACCGGATAGTCCGGATCGTCCTCCTTGAGGTACTCCAGGCAGATGCGGAGATTGTTGGGGTTGAGGATCCCCTGTCCGCTGCCGATCGGGCTTCCCGCCGGCATGACCGACGTCGCTCCCGCCTCCTTGAGCCGTTTGGCAGTGATCGGGTCGTCGGTCGTGTAACACAAGACCTGAAAGCCGTCGGCGACCAGTTGCTCCGTCGCCGCCAGTGTGGCGACCGGGTCCGGTAGCAGTGTGCGTTTGTCGCCCAGCACCTCGATCTTGACCCAATCCGCACCGGGGTTTCCGACGTTCTGGAGAATCTCCCGCCCCATCCGCGCGACGCGCACGGCATCGTCCGCCGCGAAGCATCCCGCCGTGTTCGGCAGGATGGTGAACCGCTCCAGGTCGATGAAGTCGAGGATATTCCGCCCTTCGGAGTCCACAAGCCGCTCCCGCCGCACGGCGACCGTGATCACCTCCGCCTCGCTGGCAGCGAGGCATTCCTGCATCAACTCATACGTCGCATACTTTCCGGTGCCGACAATCAGCCGCGAGCGGAACGTGTGCGAACCGAGAACGAGGGGCGCGTCGGGAGCTGTGTCTGTCGTCAGGGTGTCGGTCATGGCATCTCCGAATTGTTCGCCGGTTACTCTTTTTGGCCGCTCTGGCTTCGTTGCTTTCACACGGCCACTTTCTCATCGCCTGGCATCAGCCGCCGCCCACCAGTGTGACGATCTCCAGCCGGTCGCCTTCGGTCAGCGTGCATGCGGCGTGCTGGGCGGCGGGGACGATTTCGAGGTTCCGTTCGACGGCGACGGCTCGCGTCTTGATGTCGAGGGACGCGAGCAACTCGCGCACCGTGGTTTTGGCGGGCACGTCTCGCTCGTCGCCATTCAATACGATTCGCACGTCCATCGCCCCTTGCATTCGTCACGCAGAAATCTATCGTGGTCACTATAGGCTCCGTAACCCGACCGATCAACGAGCCAAGAAGGACGCTCCCATGCCCCACACGCCTCTCGACGGCAAGCGGCTGCTCTGTTTCGTCGGTGACATCTACGAGGACCTCGAACTGTGGTATCCCAAGCTGCGGTTGGAGGAAGCGGGGGCTCACGTCACCGTCGCCGGTCCCCAGGAGGGCGTCACGTACGCCGGCAAGCACGGTTATCCCTGCACGTCCGATGCGGCCGTCGCCGACATGGAAGTCGACGACTTTCACGGCGTCATCTGCCCCGGCGGCTTCATGCCGGACAAGCTCCGCCGCGACGAAAACGTGCTCGACCTCGTGCACGACTTTCACACGCACAAGAAGTTGATCGCCGCCATCTGCCACGGCGGTTGGATCCCCATCTCGGCGAACGTTTACCGCCATGTCCGGGTCACCGGCTCGCCCGGCATCAAGGACGATCTCGTCAACGCGGGTGCCGTTTGGGAAGACGCGGCGGTCGTCGTCGACCGCCACTTCGTCAGCAGCCGCAAACCGGACGACCTGCCGGACTTCTGCCGCGGCATCATCGGCGTGCTCACCGCGAGGTGATCTCGCCTTGCGGTCCGGTTCCGCAATCGGTTTCGCCGCACATTTGAAATGTGCGGCGAAACCGTGGGCGAAACCATGGGTTAAACCATGGGCGAAACCGGCGAACCGCTGGGCGGCCGACTCGCCGAGCGCACTGTTACCGGGACGCCGGTTTCTCGGGGATTATCTTGCCGTGGGGGTCTTTTGCGGGAGTGTCGAGTTCGGCCTGCAGGCGGTCCTGGATGCCCTCGTCGATGAAGTGCTCGACGCGGTCAGCCGTTTCGTGCAGATGGTCGTCGGGAAGATCGAAATGCCTGGCCATGTAGGCTTCCCACAAGCGGTGTGCACGAACCAACGATTTCGCACTTGCACGGCCCCGGTCGGTCAGCCGCAACTCGTCCGACGCCTGCCGGATGACGAAGCCGCCCCGCAACAGCCGTCGGACTGAGAGTGACATCAGCCATCGGCTGATGCCGTTCTGTTTCGCTGCCAGATCGGGAACCGAGACCGCCGGCGGCCGGGTCGCAGTCCTTTCCTCGAAACGATACAGCAGTCCCAACACGTCGTCGCCGGCGATGTTCATGCCCAGCCGCAGGCGGTGGACCAGCCGGGCGATGATGCCGTGTTTCGGGGCGAGGAACAACGCCGCCACAAACAACCCGCCCGCCGTGACCGACATCATGCCCGCCGTGCCGGCGTCCTCAATACTGTCGTACCCCAGCCGCGAGAAGATCATCCGCGGCAGCGTCAGCGTGAAGGCGTGTCCCAACACGGCGCTCGCCCCGGCGATCAGCACGCTCAGCAGGAGCACGGCCTTCAGCCGCTCGCTCAGCAGCAAAGCGGTTGCGGCGGGGATGATCAACAGCCCGATCACCAGAATGCTGCCGACTGTTGTGAACGCCGCAACGACCGTCAACGCAGTTACCGCCATCAGTCCGTAATGGATGCCGCGCGCCGGAATGCCCAAACTCGTCGCCAATGCCGGGTCGAACGCGGCGATCTTCAGTTCCTTGTAAAACAGCACCACCAGCAGCAGATTGACGGCAAAGATCACCCCGTTGACCAACACCGGCTCGGGGACCGAGGTCCCGGGAACCATGTCGAGCGCGGCTGTTTCGATGATGCCGAACAGCACGCAGCTCACGTCAATGTGCACATCGTCGGCTTTGAGCCGGATCAGCAGTAGCCCCAGCGCGAACACCGATGTAAACACGACGCCCAACGACGCCCCGCTCTCCATTCGACCGAGCCGCTGGACCCACTCGGTCAGCCACGCTGTTCCAACACCGACCACGACAGCACCGGAGAAGAGGAGCACATGCAGCAACGCCCCCTCTTGAGAGTCCGAGACCCAGCCGGCCTGTTTGATCCCGACGGCGAACAGAAACGCGAGGACCACGCCGGGGAGCGCCGCATGTGAAAGCGCGTCCCCCATCATGCTATGCCTGCGAAGCACGAGCCACGCACCCGGCAGCGCACACGACATGGCCGTTAGCGCCGCACTGGCGGCGATCGCCGTGTCCAGCGACGTCCACCCTGACAGCAGTTGTATGAATTCGTGCAACATCGTGATTGTGATCGGCCGTGAGTTCGTCGGACGTTTGTCACCGTTTCGCCGCACGCATCGTTTCGCCGGATGCCGTGTTTAGCGGCCCATTCGAAATGTGCCGCTAATCGGGGGCCTGTGATCCTCCACCGGTTGTATGGGAACTGGCCGGAACATCGTCCTCGGCGTGTTCGAGCTGCCGCGAGAGTTCGGCGATCAGGTCCGGGTCGAGGACGTGCTCGATCAAATCCGCATCCCGATCGACATGGCTGGGGGCGATGTGGGCGTACTGCGTGAGGTACATCTCCCACAACCGATGATTCCGCACGACGCGTCGCGCCTCTTCGGCACCGGACGGTGTGAGTTGCCAGACATCGTGACCGGCTGCCCTCACCAAACCATCCCGTGCCGCGATGGACAAGAGGCCCCGCACGGCGCCCGGCTCCCAAGAGCGCATCGGCAGCAAGTCGGCAAGACTGAATTCGCGAACGACAATCTGTTCCAGCGTTGGCACCGCTTCCCTGGTCTGATGTTCGAGCAACTCGAACATGGCCCGCAACAAATCGACCCGTCCGACGTCGCGGCGGAGTTTCCGTTGCCGCAGCCAATGGATCGCGACCCCCTGCTGTGCGCCGAAGCACAAACTGACGGTGAACAAGCAGGCTCCGGTCAATACGATCACCGCTCCCGCGGCTACGTGCGGGAACAGCGCGCTCATCACCGTGCCGCCGAACGAACTCAATCCGCCCACAAGGCCCGCACCGAGCGTCATCCAACGAATGTCGTCCGTCCAGAATCGCGCTGACGCCGGCGGGATAATCAATGTCGCCACGACAAGAATCAAGCCCACGCTCTGCAGTCCAATGATCGTCACCGTCACCACGAGCCCGATCAACAACGTATCGAGCCCGAACACGGGCCACCCTTCGGCGGCGGCGAACTGGTCGTCAAAACAGAGCAGCGTCAACTCCTTGAGCAACAGCATGGTGAGCGTCAGCACGACCGCGGCGACACTGGCGAAGAGCCACACATCATCGGCGGTCAACGACGCGGTCTTGCCGTTGAGGAACGTCTTCAGTCCGGCGGCGTTCCCTCCGGGCACCTTCTGTACAATGGTGAACAGAGCCGCACCCAGTCCATAGAATACGCTGAGCGTCATCGCCATTGCGGCATCCGGCTTGATTCGGGAGTACCTGCCGATGAGCATCACGCTCACCGCCCCCGCCAGCCCGAACACAAACGCGCCGGTCAGCAAGCCGGGCAGCGACTTGCCCGTTCCCGGCGAAACGCCTTCCATCACCAGAAACGCAACAGCAATCCCCGGCAGCGCCGAATGCCCGACGACGTCGCCCACCAGTGCCCGTTTCCGCAACAACATGAACGTCCCCACGACGCCCGCCGTGATCCCCAGCAACGTCGTTCCCAATAGTACGACACGAGTGTTGTAGTCCCGCAGAGAAAGGACGCGAAGGAGACGGGAGAATATCGGCGGCGACGGTTGCGCGAATGGCATACGATCCGGGAATGAGGATTGCAAACTGCAAATTGCAAATTGCAAATTGCGAATCGGACGCTGTGGCCGACCCGTGCAAACTGCGACTCGCGACCACCCTCGTTCCCGAACTCTGTTTGGGAACGCATCTTTGGAAATGCCCTGTTTGACCAGCCAAACGGACTCTGCGGCTAATACTGGCAGTTCGCAGGACGGAACACAAAGAAGGCTCGTTCCCCGAGGGTGCGTTCCCTGTGGGTGCGTTCCCAAACAGAGTTCGCGAACAAGAGGGATGGCACAATCCACAATTTGCAATTTGCAATTCGCAATTTGCAATGAACCTTTCCCAAAAGCTTCGAGTCCTCCTCCGACGCACATTGCCATCGCAAGCATGGCACTCATCGCTGCCCCTCCGCCAGCCGCGTGCCGACCTGGTCGAGCAGCGCCAATCGTCCGCCATAGGTGCGACGCAGGTTCTCGTCGGTGAAGACCTCTGTCGTCGGACCCGCTGCGATGAGCCTCATGTTGAGCAGGAGCACATGGTCAAAGTAGTCGGAGACGGTTTGCAGGTCGTGATGCACGACGAGCGCCGTCTTGCCGGTCGACCGCAAATCCTGCAGCACGTGTAGAATGGCCCGCTCGGTCGCTGCGTCGACGCCGGCGAACGGCTCGTCCATCAGGTACAGGTCCGCCTCCTGCACCAGTGCTCTCGCGAGAAACACCCGTTGCTGCTGCCCGCCGGAAAGTTGGCTGATTTGCCGCCGTGCGAAGTCGGCGAGCCCCACCCGGTCGAGTGCCTCACGGGCTTTCTTTCGCCATTTCTTCGTGACAGGGCGGCACCAGCCGAGCCGACGATAAAGCCCCATCGCCACGACATCCTGGGCACTCACGGGAAAGTCCCAGTCCACACTCGTCCGCTGCGGAACATAGGCGACCCGCGACCGCTGTTTGGCGTACGGAAGTCCAAAGACGCGGACCTCGCCGGAGACCTTCGGCACCAGATCGAGAACCGCCTTGATGAGCGTGCTCTTGCCGGCTCCGTTGGGACCGACGATCGCAATGAGCTGCCCCGTCGGTGCGTCGTAGTCGACATCCCAAATGACCGGCCGCCGGTGATAGGCAACGGTCATATCGTGGATCGACAGCGGCGACGACAGCGGATGCTCAACCGCGTGTGTTTCCGCGGGCACGGGGAGTGCTGTCGACTCAGTCATCGTTGTTGAGGGATTGGTCACGGTCAGGGCTTTCCTTGTTCCCAAGCCCCGGCTTGGGGAGACATGTCCCGCAAAGCTCTGCTTGGCTGCGCGCGAAACGGAGTTTCGAGAGAGTGCGTTCCCAAACAGAGTTTCAGCCGTTCCCCGTTCGGACAACGAGGACGAATCTCTCGACAGCTGATACGCCGAAGGCGTTCCACACCGCAGCCCAGGGTCAACGGCGCAGCCGCGCCACCCTGGGACGTTGGGGACAACAGCGGCTGGAACCCTGAAAGGGTTCCACAACACGAACGCTCGATGTTTCCTGGTGAATTGACGATCGTTCAACCCTTTCAGGGTTGTGAACTTATTCGCTGGTTCCCCAGGGTGCGCTCACTTCGTTCGCGACCCTGGGCTGTGATATGAAACGCCTTCGGCGTAAGCCATTCGCGTCACGCGATTCTTGATAGCCGAACTGCGAGCGACAGAGCTTGGGAACGAGGTTCGCACCCGCTACCTCAGTGCGCAGCACAGAGTCCTCCATATCCGGTACTCAGTCCCCGCCGACGGCTAATCGCCCGTTCATCCCTCGTTGCGGCACCTCGCCCCCCAGCGCGCGGGCGATGGTCGTGACGTTGTGGTCGATCATGCCGAGGTAGGTTCCCTCATAGGTTCCCGCGCGGCCCATTGCATCAGAGAACAGCATGCCTCCGTTGGTGACGGTCCAGCCGCGGCTCTGCGCGCCGTACATGACCGCCTGCAGGTTGGCTTCGCTCACGCTCGACTCGACAAAGATCGCCGGGATCTGTTTCGTCACCAGCAGGTCGACCAGCCGATTGATGTCATCCACGCCCGGCTCGGACTCCGTTGTGATCCCTTGAACCGACTCGACCGAGATCCTATACGCCCGGCCAAAGTAACCGAACGCGTCATGGGCCGTCACCAGGTATCGCTGCGATGCGGGGATCGAGGCGATCGCCTGGCGGGCATAGGCATCCAGCGCGTCCAACTGGTCCCGGAAAGCGGCCGCGTTCGCCCGGTATTCGTCGGCATGGCCCGGATCGTGCTCGGCGAGCCGCGCTGCGACTGCCTCAACGGTCCGGCCCCACAAGGCGACATCGTTCCACACATGCGGATCCGGGTGTCCCTTGAAACCGGGAGGCGCTCGCAGATCGCCCGGGGGAATGTCGGCCGTGACCGCAAAGACCGGTTTTCCCGAGGAGGCCAGTTTCTTGAAGGTCTCCTGCATCTGCCCTTCGAGGAACAGTCCGTTGTAAAAGATGACGTCCGCGTCTCGCAGCCGGACGATGTCGCTTCTTGTCGGAACATACAGGTGGGGATCGACCCCTTCGCCCATCAGTGCGGTGATGTCGGCCCGCGAGCCGGCGACCTGACCGACGATGTCGGCCACCATCCCGGTCGTGCACACGATGGTGGATGAGCTGGTACTTACGCCGGGCGACTGGCCAACGGAAGAATCCGCGGGGCTGCGGTCGGTGCACCCGCCGGCAGCCAGGAGGGCCGGCATGAGCACCAAGAGCCATGCTCGCCGGAATTCAGCATGCGATTTCTCTACGCATTGGTTCATTGTCTCGTGTGACCCACCCGGAGATTCTGTTAATCAAAATTGCACTTTTGATTGTACGAAATGTGCATGATCGGTTGCAATCGAGGATCATCCGATATACTGCGTAGCTCGAAACTTAACTGCAATCCGCTGGTCACAGGTTCCTGCCATGAGCGATCTCAGCAATTTCATTCAAGTCAAACTAGCCTTGGCGGAAAAGTACGAACGCCTGGCGACCCGGACGGCCAGTCAGCCGAAGAAGCAGCAGTTTGCCCACCGGGCGCTCAAATACAGGCGTCAGGTGGCCCAAATGCAGCATTCCACGGAGAGTCTCGCCGGAAGCTGATGGCCCGTTTTTCCGGGAGGGCATCTTTCCGGGAGGGCGAGGCTCCCGCCGAGCCGCGACGTGGTGATTTGGTCGCGATTGTAGCCACGCGCTCTCCTGCGGGTGCTAATCCGCGCGATCATTGAGAGCGTTTCGCGTCTGGGGCGATCGGCGAGTTCTCTGGACTGCACGCCGCCCCAGGAAACGAGCGTGAGCGGCCATCCCTGCGTCAGAACGCCCCAGCCACCCTCACGCGGGGACGACCCTCGAACGCCTTCCCACCCCTCCCCCGGTCGGGATGTTGTTTCCGATCCGTTCCTTAGACGGTCCCGTCAGTGCGTCTCGACGGCATGCTCGTGCAGTGGCTCTGAGAGCACTTCCATGATCCGGTGCCTGAGGTCGGCGAGCCCTTGCCCCGTTGCCGATGACAGCAGCATCACCGGCCGGCCCAGTTCTTCTTCCAGCAGTTCCGCCGCTGCGGACGCATCGGTCAACTCAGACTTGGAGACGCACACGATCTCCGGCCGGTCCAGCAGCTCCGCGTCGAACAGCCGCATCTCTTCACAAATCTGGCGGTAGTTCTCGACCGGGTCGGTTTGATCCATGGGGGACGGTTCGATCAGATGCACGAGGACACGGGTCCGCTGAATGTGCTTGAGGAATTCATGTCCGAGCCCGATTCCCGCGTGGGCCCCTTCGATCAGCCCCGGGATGTCCGCCATCACGAACTGCTCGTACCCGACTCGCACCAGTCCCAGGTTGGGATATTTGGTGGTGAAGGGGTAGTTGGCAATCTCGGGCGTTGCGTTCGACATGCGGCTGAGCAGCGTCGATTTGCCGGCATTCGGCTTCCCGATGACGCCGACGTCGGCAATGAGCTTGAGTTCCAGCACGACGTCTCGTTTCTCGCCCACTTCGCCATACTCGAATTCGCGCGGTGCCCGGTGCGTTGAGGTGGCGAATCGCTTATTGCCGCGCCCCCCCTTGCCCCCCCGGGCCACGACGACCGAGTCTCCCTCGTGCTGGAGATCCTTGAGCAGGTGCCCCCGGTCGGCGTCCCGGACGAGCGTTCCCGGCGGGACGAGTACGATCGCCTTCTCTCCCCGCTTGCCAGTCTTGAGGCTCCCCATCCCATGAGTTCCTCGACCGCCGCGCCAGTGTCGGTGACCGGCGATGTTAGCGAGACTTCCCAGATTCTGCTCCGCCTGAACGACGACGTCGCCGCCCCATCCGCCGTCGCCGCCATCCGGCCCGCCGCGCGGCACATGAGCCTCACGGCGGAAACTCATGCAGCCGTTTCCGCCATCACCTGCCTCGCAACTAATCACAACCCGATCGACAAACATTACACTTCCAATCTTACTGCAGACAACCGGGCCAACGCCGAGCCGCCTGCATGAATACCGTTGCTTCCGAATCGCCTCCGGCTCTTGCCGGGTCGAACGGCGAACCTGGAGTTGGAGTTCAGCCTTCAGGCTGCGCACGCAAGCTAAAGCTTGAACTCCAACCTCCAAGTCGATGCCGGACAAGAAACGCGCCGCCGTGGCACACGTATTCGACGGGCCGCTCGTTGAAACTTATTCTCGAACGAAACACTTTCGGATTCTCTCGACTTCTACGTCCGTTTTCGCACATCACCAGCCGCCTGTCGACCGTATGTCGAGAGGGAAATGGCAATTATGACGGTCCCGATTCGAGTGGGTGAATTGACCCGGGCGAGGGTGATCGGCCGACGGGCCGTTCTGATTCCCGTGAGCAGCCGTAGCCCTGAAATTCGGGCCACTTCGAGATGTCGAGAACACGAATCGCGATCCTCTCGGGCGGAGTGACGATGATTGCTTCACATGAGAACGTAATCAGCCTCATTGGCGGCGTTTTCAGAGGTTTGGCTGTGATACGAGCCGGCTGTGTCGGCTTGAAGCAGATTGGCACGCAACAACAGGAGCGCGCCTTGAGATCTCGCGCGGTAACGGGATCTGCTTTCAGGGAGCACACCGCCCGAACGCAATTGAGGGCAATTCCTGTTCGTTGACGCCTCGCGACGACCGTCAGACGCCCCGGGTACATCCGCTCACAGGTGGGGGGTGGCTTCTATGAGAGTCCGTTGCGGGTCAAGTGTGATTCATGGTGGTTTGGGGGGAGTGTGATTGGAACTGGGATGCCCATTCTTCGACGCGAGCGTTCGGCGCAAGGCCGTCGCCCAGGGGGGTGTTTCGAAAGAG
>JAJDEI010000096.1 GCA_029259845.1 Planctomycetaceae bacterium
ATCATCAAGCGATCCTGCTCGGACACCTCCGCATGACCCTGCCCAGCCAACTCAAGCCAACCGAAATGTAGTGACGACTTTCACAGCCCGACCGTTACACGGCAAGCACTTACGTCAATCACTGGGGAACTTGGGCTAACTCCCATGATTCCTGTTCGCCAGGAGGCAACGCCGACGGCGAACCGCCGACAGTCCCTCCATCGTGAAAAACACGTTCGCCCTGCCGATCTGCCGTTCGGCGGGAGAGGCAGTGACGGGGGGAAGGAATTCCCGACCCGTTTGGTGATTGGCTTTACGGGAAGCGCTCCCTCCCCGGTCCGAGCATGGCTCGCACGTTGGCCAGACTCTCGGACGCTTCGGGGTAGTCTGGTTGGAGTCGCAGCACGAGCTCAAAACGCGTGGCCGCTTCGCGGAGTTTCCCCTGCTGCGCAAAGGCCGTGCCGAGGTTGAAGTGCGCCATCACGAAACGCGGCTCCAGGGCCACAGCCTGCTCGAAGTAGTCGGCTGCTTCGTCCAGATTGTTGCGTCTGGCTGCGATCAGCCCGAGGTTGTTGTAAAGCCTCGCGGAGTTGGGGTCCGCCCGGATGGCTTCCAGGTACTGGGCTTCCGCGTCATTAAACTTTCCCTGCTGCACGTACACCAAGCCGAGGTTGTCGTGGGCCTTCTGGGTTATGCGACGATTGGGCCGGAGCTCAAGCGTGCGTTCAAACTCTGCCTCGGCTTGCTTGAGGTCATTGCGACGGGCAAATTCGCATCCCGCCAGAAAATGCGCCTCGGCGTTTTCGGGGATCATCTCGACCGCCTGCAAAGCCAACCGGCCCGACTCTTCGTGCTTGCCGGCCCAACTCAGGACCTGGGCAAGATTGGACAGCGCGCGACCGTGGGCTTCGGTGTCCACGCGGCCTTCCACTGTCTCGGCCACTCGGGAAATTGCGTCCTCGTTCCAGCCAGCATCCGGCGAGATGACGCCTTCAGCGATCAGTTCATCAACGACCGCAATCGCCAGAATCCGGTGCCCCTCGATCGTGGGGTGCACGTGATCGAGAAACAGGTTCTCACCAGGGATGTTCTGGGCGGAGCGGTTTTCGACGATCGCGTGGAAGTCGATGAGCGGCACACCCCGCGCGGCCGCGACGTCGCTGACAATTGCGTGCATCGGGGTGAGTGCCCGCAGCGGGCAAACGTCCTCATCACGGGCACGTTTCAGTGCGTCTTTGGCTTCCTGAGACCGCCCCAGCCGGTCCAGCGCGCGGCCGCGCAGATAGTGCAACTCCGCAAAACGGTCGTCGATCCGGGCGGCTTCATCCAACGCCGCCAAGGCCGCGTCGAACTCGCCCTTGCCCAAGGCGGCCCCCGCGCGGCCGAACAACGTCTGCCACTGCTTGAGTTCTGCCTCTTTCAGCAAAGCACGGTGCTGGCTTTTGAACGGGGCGCAGTCTCTCAAATTCGATGCCGGACTGATCAGAATCATCTCCGCACCGCCCGATCGCGCGATGTCGACCATCCGTTGCAGGTTGTAGCGGTAATGGTCGAGCACCTGCTGCCGCAGTTTCTCGTCACGCTTGAATCCGTCCAGCCCGACCGACTGGTCTAGAATCGTCTCGACTTCACCGGGCAGGTCGGCGGACTTTGGAGCCGATCGAGCGTGGACCAGACGATGAACCGCCGAGAAGGTCCGAGTGCCGCTCAACACGGCTCCCAAGCCGCGGACTGCTGCCGGAGTTCCGATCACCGAGGCATACGTGCGGCGTTCCAGGAACTCGTTGTGGCCCGAGTAGACGATCACCAGATCCGGCTCGTACTGTATCAGCTCCTCCATCAGCAGCGCCACCCGGTAGCTGGCATAGCTAATGCCGCCGGCGTTGATGACCTCCCACGAGCGGGAAGTATCGGCTGTCCGCAGAAACTCCCGCAGCCATCCGCAGTAGGACGTGCCGTCATCGTAGGGACGGCCGAAGGTTGTCGATCCGCCCACACAAAAGATGCGGTAGGTTCCCGGCGGCTTGTGTCGGGAGAAGTGCTGTGTGTTGAAAAACGTCAGCTTGTTCGGCGCGGTCTCCATCTCCCCGTCGCTGCCCGGTTTCTCGACATAGAGGGGAATGTGAGACGTGAACCCGACGTACGGGTCCTCGTCATAACGCATTCGCCGGACCCCGGCAGCCGCCAGGATGAGTTCCACGACGCCAAAGAACAGCAGGCAGGCGATCAGCGAAAACACGATTTTCTTCGTCACCGACAGTTGGGCCCGCGAGACCGGCTGCGTCTGGGGAGTGGTCTCACTGTCGGAAAAGTTCCCGTCGGAACGGCCTGGGCTCAGCATCACAGAGTGTCCTCAATCCAGTCGATCTTCCCCCGTGGGAATCATCCAATAGGAATTTTCGGCGAATGGCAAGCCATTGCAAGCGGCAACGGGGATGAATCGTCGGGCCCGTGCTGTTTGGTAGCGGGACGAATGATCATGCGGGCACCCACGTCGACGAATCGGACGCCGATGCGCCCCCCTCCTCAGAGACCGAAGCGTTCGCGACGGGTCCATGATCGCTCAGCGACGAGTGCCGAAAGACACCCGGTGTCTCGCTTGGTAAATCATACTTTCGTCTGACCACCACGCCCCTGCCACCAACGGCGCTCACTTCTGGATCGAGACGCCGGGTGTCTGGCAAGGGTGACACGCGTCGCCCCAGCATTCTCTGCCGGACGGGCACCATCGGTACGCATCATTCGGCTTGTTCGGCGTCCGTGTGGCTCAGAGCGGACGATGCGGCCGCCGCGCCAGCTGTGCGGCCCCAATCGGCGCTTTGTCGGCCGACGAACAGCGCTGCCAACAACAGCAACAGCAGGGCGGCCAGTGTGAGCGTCATATGGAGACGGCCGGTGAATCGCAGGCCGAGGAACTCGTATCCCGCCGAAACCTCTGTGCTCGCGGACGAACCCTGCCCCGAGATCACTGGCGGGTCCTCCGCAACCAGGGCAGTGTCCTCCAGCGGCTTGAGGTGTTGCAGTTCGTTGAGGCCGGGAGAAATTTGCAGCCGTCCGCCGCAATGCACACACTTCCCGCGCAGTCCGGCGTATTTGGCCTTAAGCATCAGCTCTTCGCCGCAGGCGGGACAGGGAATCACACCGTTTTTTCCGCGCGACGTGCCGGCCACAACGAATTCGGGCCGCTGTTCGATGACCGTTTCGTAGCCGGTCGCCGAACTGTGCGAGGAGGCTGCGACCCCGGACCCGGCACCCTCCCGCAGACAACTGAGCACCGCGTTCGCAAAAGCCGTGCACGTTTCGTAACGGCGCCACGGACGTTTGGACGTCGCCATGCGGACTGCGGACGCCAACCCTTCGGGGATGTCCGGATTGACGTCGTTCAGTGCCTTGGGGTGTTTGGTGGTCTGATTGACCATGGTCGCCGTCGGGGAGCCCCCCTCCAGCGGAGGTTTGCCGGTCAGGACTTCGTACACGGTGATCGCCAGCGAGTATTGGTCGGCCCGCCCGTCATAGTTCTTGCGGGCCAGCACCAGTTCCGGAGCAACGTAGTTGGGCGTCCCGACGACCGCGTTGGCAGCGGTCAGTGCACTCGACTCATGCTCTTCATCCAGAAGAATTTTCGAGAGGCCGAAATCGCTCAGGTACACCTCGCCATGCGAGTCGAACAGGATGTTGGCCGGCTTCACGTCGCGATGGATGTAACCCTTCTTGTGCATAAAGTCGAGCGCTTCGGCGGTAGCATGGAGCCACGCGGAGAGCGACTCGGGCGGCATGGCAACCTGCTTGCGTCCCTCGCCCTGCATGCGGTCGAGCAGATTGCCGGCGTCGATATAGGGCATCACGAAGAACGGGACCCCCTCGTGCTCGCCGACGTCGAGAATCTTGACGATCCGCGGATGGCCAAGCTGCGTGAGCAGACGCGACTCCTGCAAGAACCGTTCGTGAAACTCCGGGTCGGCGAGCCGCTTGTCGGTCGGGACCTTGATCACGACGTCGGTCTTGAGCCGCGTGTCGAACGCACGGAACACGTGCCCCATGCTGCCCGAGCCGAGCTTGTCCCGCACGGTGTAGCGACCGTCGGCGACGACGAGATTCGAAAAGTCGGTCTGGAGCGTTGCACTCATGCGGCATCCGTCTCCGAAATGAGCCTGCCAAGCCGAGCACAAATCGACCCGACAGCGACCTCAATGCGTCCACCGCCGTCAATTAGGCAATCTGCAGCTGCTTCGGCGGCCTGA
The DNA here is from genome assembly GCA_029259845.1 of Planctomycetaceae bacterium. GTDB lineage: Bacteria > Planctomycetota > Planctomycetia > Planctomycetales > Planctomycetaceae > JAHBXU01. The sequence goes on from JAJDEI010000096.1 coordinate 4,221, forward strand.
AGGAAGTCTATCACTTCGTTCCGTCAATGGGTACCGCTGAGGCGGGTTGATGGGCGGTGAACGTGCTTATCACGATGGGGCATTTCCGACGGTCGACGTCGGTGTGACGCCCCAATTTCAACAAAACGTTTGCCCCTGGAATTGCCGGGAGGACAACCCGGCTCTCAAAACCATGCGCCAACTCACCGCCGCCATCCCCAACGGCGAGCTGCTCGGCTCGCGCCGCAGCGCGCGGGGCGAAGGCCGCAACGACGATCCGCTGCCTGGCCTGTGCGGGGGTGTGTTGCGGCATCGGAACACCGACACGAAAGCGGGTGACGGTGAGGCCCTGCCGGCACTGGTCGATCAGGCCGAGGCGAAAGTGCCGACCTTCGTTTCCAGCAAAGGCACCCTCAGCGAAAATGAACCTCAGCCCCGTCGCCAACGCCCTCCGCAAAAAACAACACCGCCGCCTCACCAAACCACAACGCAACCGCCGCGGATGAACCACGACACGCAAACCTCAACGCACCGGAATGAATCACCGCAGAGAACGCCGAGGACCGCAGAGAGTCTTGCTGCGAAACCAATCCTCTGTGTCTATTCGCGGACTGTGCGGTCAAAGCCCCTCCACGATCGCCTTGCTCGTTGTCCCTCTGTTTCAGCAGGTTGACTGATGAAGGAACTCACGTCGCCGGCACGAGGGGCACGGGAAGTACAGCGATCGTCCGTCATTCGCAGCCTGTCGGCCTGCGAATTCATCTGCGGAATCGGCGGCAAGGTCTCGTGAATCGGCGTCTGCCGCTCTGCCAGTGATTGTGCCCCTATACCTCCGTAACTCTGTGCCGCCGTGGTGGATGATCCGGGTGAGCATGTTTCACTTGATATTGATTCCTTAAATCCCATTGGAGTCACCTGTCGGGCGTCGGAACTTGCAGTTCTTGTCCGCCGGTGACGTGCAGGATTTCTCCCGTGACGAAGTCGTTCCGGAGAAGATACAACGCGGCGGCGACGATGTCACTCGGTGCTCCGGCTCGCTGCAGGGGGATGTTGCGGGCCAGTAATTCGAGCTGCTGTCGCTCAATCCCGGACGGCGGAAGGATGGCTCCCGGAGCGATCGCATTCACGCGGATGCGCGGCGCCAATTCCTGCGCGAGGATTTGTGTGAGGCAAACGATTCCCGCTTTGCTGAGCGTGTAGGCAAGGTGTCCGGACTGCGGGCGGAGTGCTCGCCAGTCGGCCATGTTGATAATGGCGGCATTGCCGTCGTCGGGCACCTGCTCGGCGAACCGCTGACACAGGCAAAGCGGGGCCTGCAAATTGATGCGATGATGCCGGTCCCAGTCGTCCGCCGTGATCTCTCGCAGCAATCCCGGCTCAAAGATTGACGCGTTGTTGATCAGCACGTCGGCATGCCCAAAGGAGCGTCTCGCAGCGGAGATGACCGTCTCGGCGGCATGCGAGGGCCGCATCAGGTCGGCCTGAACCGTGACGGCCTGGCCGCCCGCCTCCCGGATGCCGGCGGCTGTCTCTTCCGCTGCCTCGCGCGATTGGCCGAAGTGCAGACAGACATCGGCACCGGCA
>JAJDEI010000097.1 GCA_029259845.1 Planctomycetaceae bacterium
ATGGGCACGGGCGGCTCCGCCAATGGCCAACGCCTGGGCGTGCGTGTAGGTGAACGTCGGGTTGTTGATCCCGTCGAACGTTGCGGTCAGCGAACTCCAGTTGGGACAGCAACTGTTGTGGGCCCGGGCTCCGGCTGCCCAGGTCCAGTGGAAGCTGTTCCCGCTGCCGCTGAAGTCCGTGTACACCTTGCGAAGTCCCACGTACATCGTTTCGCCGGCCAGGATCGTGTTCGACGTCCCGTCCCGGATCTCGCTGATGCTGGTGTTCGAGTTTCCGTACATGATGCCGTTGTCCCAGAAGATGCGGGCTTTCGGGTCGGTCGCGTCGGTGCTGTAGCAGGGACCGGTCGGGTTCATCTTGACACCCGAGTTGTCCTGATAGACCACCAACTGTTCGGTCAGTCCGCCGCCCTGACAACCGTAGTAGGTGAGGATGTAGCGTTCCTTGGAACTGTTCGGATTGCTGGGACACCGATAGGCGACCGGGCTGTCCACATCCTGGGCCGCGAAGTTCGCCGGCACGGAAACACCGCTACGGAGATCGAAGCGGGAGTACCAGGCCCCTTCCGGGACGAAGGTGTTGTACAGGTTGGCCTGTTCGAGGAACGGCAGCACGAGCACGCTCCAGGGGGCTCCGGCATCGTTTTGCGGGTCGCCCTTCATGACACAGGGGTCAGTGAGGCGTTCGCCGTTGGTGTCGCGGAGGACCGCACCGGGGGGGAACACGCCGAACGTGTCGTGGTAGTTGTGCAGCGCCAAGCCGATCTGCTTCATATTGTTTTTGCATTGAGTCCGCTTGGCAGCCTCACGCGCCTGCTGCACCGCCGGCAGCAACAAGGCGATGAGAATGGCAATGATCGCGATCACCACCAATAACTCAATCAGCGTAAAAGCCCGTCTGGCACGAGTGCGTCTCAACATACTTCTCTCCTCTTCCATAAAGACTCGAAACAATTGATGCATCCGAAGCACATCCTCGGAAACAGCCAACTCATCAATTGACTCGCCGTAAACAAGAGCGATCGACCCGCTTGAGAAATAATTTCAAGCGGCGGTCACTGTGCCGATTCCGTTGCCCGCTGTCAACCAATACGGATGCTGATTTCTCCATATCGGTGTATCCGGTCGATGGTGGTGTTCGCACATTTCAGGGTGGCTGGGGCGCTGTTGAGGCAGCGGAAACGTGTCCTGAGACGGAGCACTGGGGCCGTCACGTGGCTCGTTCACTGTCCACAGCCCCAGAGTTCCGAGCGGCTTGCTAATCATCGGCATCAGACCGCCCCAGCCCCCCCAACAGTGAGCGGATCCACATTCTCCATATCGACCGCAGAGATTTGCAGAATCTGGCTTCGAGCCGCGGATCGAAGGCCACGCCGCTGTGCTTCGACGCAGTCGATGTCTAGGTTTCCACGATGTCGCTGCGAGTGCTCTCGATGAATGCGATGACGTCGCCTGTTTCAGAGAGGGCGAGGCCGAAATGAGCCAGCGTGTCGTTCACATGGCCCATGAAGCATTCCCAATCGGAGTCGTTGATCTTCATGCCGCGATGCGCGAGCAGCATATCGCGGCCCGTGTAGTACATCGGGCCGCCGGAGTGATGGCACAGGAAGTCAACGAGCAACTGTTTCTCGCGGTCAAGGCCGTCCGCCCCGCGATGCTCCCAGAACCGCCCCAAGGCCGAATCGGCCATCAAGCGCGGCAACAGATTGTTCGCCACCGCAGAGATTGCGTCGTAGCCGCCAAGACGTTCGTACAACGACGGGCCTGAGTCGGACATGCCACCTCGCAGGAGTTTGAGGAAACGCGTGAGGATCACCGGACATCAGGATAGCCGGCGCCAGCGACCAGCGGGAGTCTCAGCCGAAGCCAGCGGCGGTCGTTGCGCCAACAATGGGCAGTAAGGCGACTGAAACCCGGAGTTCAAAGTGTCCCCTATCTCGCGGAAACCTCCTGTGTTGGTTTGACAACATGATCCGTGTTGCTATCCTAACGCGCAAGATCGGCAGAGTTATCGTAACTCCCGTAGTCGGAAAACGATGGGTGCCGGTCGGCTGGTCGCTCGGAGTCGGGCGGCTTGATTCACTGAGAGAGACATCCTAATTGACAGTCGGAGGAGATTCCCATGACACGTCGAGTAATGTTTTTGGCGGTCGCTGTGGCGACTTGCCTGATGGTGATGCAGGCGGACACTGAGGCTGGGCATCGTCGAGGTTGCCGGCGCGGACACGGTCGGCACCACGGTCACCAGCAAAGCTGCGGGAGCTGCAACTCTTGCGGCTACGCCGGCGATTGTGGTGCATGCGGCCAAAGCGCTGGCTGTGGGGCATGCGGCCAAGGTGCATGCGGTCAAGGTGGATGTGCCACCTGCGAGACGGGTTGTGCTCCGGTCACGACCTGCTGCGAAGCCACGATTTCGACCTGTGGTTATTCATGCCACTCGCGTCGCGGACATCACAGGCACTCCTCATGCAGCAGCTGCGGCAGTGCTTGTGGATCAGCGCCGTGCAGCAGTTGCGGCGGAGGGGCTGTTCCCGCTGGTGGAGAAGCACCGGCTCCCGTCGAAGATGCGCCGGCACCGCCCGCTGACCTTCCGGCAGAAGCACCGCCCACGGCCTGATCCGTCGTTGATCAGAGAAGCCAACACACAAGCCCGTCCGGCCAACTTGCCCGGACGGGTTTTTTGCGCGCTGGGCGGACGGGTCCGAATCCGCCCTTGCCGTGTCTGCTCATGGTGAATCGCCAGGTCTGTGGCGACTTCGGGAGAGCAACGTGATCTCTCCGGTTGCGATCTGAGCGAGCCAAACATCGCGGTCGGGGAACGCTTCCACGACAGCTTCCGTGTCGGTCTCTCCCGGTCGGTAACGGCCGAACAACACGCGGTCGTCAAGTCCCGGGCTGTTGACGACGTAATCGATATGCCGGTCGGCCGGGTCGGCCTCAACGAGGACCAGTGCGGGCCGCTCGCCGACGATGCGCGCCACGGTTTTCTGGAAGGAGTCGTATCGCAGCCGCGGGAAGGCGACTTCCTCGACGCCGACATCAATCCGCGCGGGCCACAGCGGCAAAATCGTCACCAGATTGGCCAGGAGCACGACGGTGAGCAGGGTCCCCCCCCACAGCGGCATGCCCGGACGATCGCCCTCCTTCCACGCCCGCAGGAGCCCGTTCGCTGCCCCGGCGAACAGCAGCAGCCAGAACGGTGCCGACTCGAACACGTAGTGCCACCCCATAATCCCCTCAAACCAATAGGGGACGTGAACCGCGTGCAGCGAGAGGATCGCGGCGGCGATCAACCACCAGTCGCGCGACCATCGGTCGGCGGTCACAAGAAAGACCATCGTCGTCATGATCAGTGGGACGATCCCCAGCGTCCAACGAAAGCTGGACACGAACCGCCGCCAAATGTTGCGCGCGGCCAACCCGGGGGTCAGGTTCTCCGCCCAGACGTCGTAATTCTCCAGCACCTTCGGCCCCAAGCGTGTCTCTCCCCGGGCTCGGTTGTTGAAGCCGTACACATGCCGCGGCGTGTAGATGTCCGTGTACTGCTGGTAGGGAGTCAGCAACGGGTCGCCGGTGACTGCCTGGTCAAGACAGAGCAGTCCGGCGAATCCGGCGACCAACGGCGCACACAGCGCAACCGCGGTCCGCACCCTCAAGCCCACAGGCTGTGGCCCCCATCTCCCATGCTGTGCCTCCAAGCCCACGGGCTGCGTGCCGCGGGAAGAACCGCCCCGCCCGGTCAGCAGCCACCAGCCGAACCACACGCCAAATGGCAATCCGACGCCCGCTGCCGTCATCGGTCGGCACAGCATGGCGAACGACAGTCCCGTCCCCGCGACAAACGCCCACCCCCACGACGGCTCACCGTGTCGCACGGACAGTCGAAACTTGAGGAACGTGACCACAAACACCAACAATCCCACAAGCGTCGGATGATGCGCGAGCAGCAGGTTGCTGAACAGACCGACCCCCGGCGACAACGCCACCAGCAGTCCCGCGAGCAGTCCCACGCCATTGTTTGCCAGATGCCGCCCGATCCAAAACACCAGGAACGACGCCAGCGCATGGGCCGTCCAGTGTCCCCACCAGGCGTTGCCCATCGCCAGGAAAGGGGCCATCCACAGTCCCGCGCCAGGAAAGTAGCGACTGGCGAAACGCCCCTCGTTGAGCACATGCATCTGATCAAACAGCTCGGGCATGGCCGGATGGCTTGGGAACGACAACCGCCCGGCCAGAAACGTCTTCGTCTGAAACAGATAGCTGTATTCGTCGTGATAGGCCGGAGGCAAATCGCCGAATCTGTGGGCGACCGACACGCTCATGGCAAGACCTGCGGCCGCGACGATCCCGGAAAAGAGCAAAGCACGCACGTGCTGCGCTTTGGGCACGGGTCGGTCCGACGCGGGACAGGTCTCGCTCATCCACCGGCAGAACACCGTCCAAATCCGCGGAGCCGGAGCAACGAGCGGACGCCTCACGAACCACAACGGGACCGCCAGCAACAGGACCGGCAGGAAGGGCGTCCAGTCAGTCGTCGGGTCGCTCCACCAACGGATTGCACCCGCGGTCGCGTCTTCTTCAGGACCGATCCATCGGAAAAGTTCGTTGGCCAGTGTCAGCCCGGTCGCCACCAGCCAGGCGATCCAAAACGCCGCGAACCAGCGGGTCCTGCCGGAGTGTGAGGCTTCATTCACGTCAGTCATTGGCTGTATGGATTCGCCAGTCCCAAGGCTCATCGAAACGTTGCTGCAGGCGGTGATTCCAAGGTCGGAATCTCTACGGTCTTACGTCATCAAACATGCCGCCGACGGGCCAACGGACCGCAAACTCCGAAACAGCCTCGCCGGATAATGGGTTTGGCGGCGACATCCGTCGACAGCTATGATTGCGGGCCCTCTCTCTGCGACGGCCTCGCGATTTTCCACCCTATCCGATCCGTCGTCCTCCGTCATCCGAGGATCGCTCACCGATGAAGTTCCGCATGGCCACCGGCCTGTTGCTCTTCGCAACAACCGCCGGATGGTTCGCGTTCTCGATCTGTTTTCCCGGTCGCGCCCTCCGCGTCCCGACACTCGCCGCTGCGCCGCACATCATGCCTCCCGGAGAGCATCCGTTTGATCCCGACTGGCCCGAAGTCTTCACCCTGCTGCGGCGGAAATGCACCGCCTGCCATCATCCGGCGACGGAGCGTCACGACTTCACCAGCTACCGCGCGATCATGGGTAGCGGACCGGATGGCCAGACTCGCATCGTTGTCCCCGGACGTCCGGAAGACTCCCCGCTGTGGCAACATGTTGTCTGGAACCACGACTTTTCCCCGGAGTCTCCGCACGACGACGAACCGATGATGCCTCCGAACCGGCATCGCGACTGGTTGACCGGCGGGCAGATCGCTGCAATCGAACGCTGGATTGCCCGGGGCGCCTTGGAACTCCGCCTCCCCCGCACGTGCAACATCCGGCCGATCACCGAGATTGACTTCCCGTCCGCCCGGGAGTGCGGCGTGTGCCATCCCAAGCACTTCACGGAATGGTCCCGCTCGATGCACGCCTATGCCCAGCACAGCCCGGTGATGGAGGCGTTCACGTTGACGCTTATTGAGCGGACCGGAGGCACGATCGGGACGTTCTGCACGCGCTGCCATACGCCCATCGGCGTGAGTCTCGGCGAGACTGCCTCGCTGCGCAACGTGCACCGTTCCCGGATTTCCATGGAGGGCGTGACGTGCGTCGTCTGCCATCGTCTGCAGCGGCCCTACTACAAAGCAAACTCGCGTCTTCCGATTCAACCGGGGCAGATCCTTGATGCCTGTGTCTTCGGCCCGTTCGATGATCCGATTCGCCTCGGGAAGGACACGCACGCTGCCGCCGGAAGCAATCATCTCACCAGTGCGGCCCTTTGTGGGGCGTGCCACGACGTCACCACTCCCGAAGGCGTGCGATTGGAAGAGGCCTTCAGCGAATGGCAGAACAGCCCGGCTGCCGATGAGGGGATCACCTGCCAGAATTGCCACATGGGGCCCATTCAGGGTGTCCCCATCGCCCGGCGCGACCGCCCGTACGGCAAGGCGGCCGAGGTCCCCGGCGTCGACCCATCGCTGCTCCCGGATCGTCCGCTGTCGAATCACAGCTTCGCCGGACCTGACTACTCCCTTTTGCCGGACACCGAGTTCCCCCGCAAGCTCGACTGGATGTATGAGACCGACTATCGCGATCCTGAGTCGCTAACGCCGCATCAGCGACAAACGCTCACCGAGTTGCGGATCGAGAACCGGCAGCAACTCGCGATCGCCGATGCTGAGAGGTACGAACTGCTGCACAACTCTGCGGCGGTCCATGTCTCGCATCCCGCGTCTGCCAGATGCGGCCGAAAGCTGCGAGTCAGGGTCGATGTCAGCAGCCAAGTGGCCGGGCACAATTTCCCGACCGGCTTTACGGCTGAGCGGCAAGTGTGGGTCAGCGTCACCCTGACGGACCCACGGGGCAACGTTGTTTATGCGTCCGGTGATTTCGACGAGAACGGCGACCTGCGAGACGAGCACAGTCACGCTGTCGAAACCGGCGAGTTGGCGTACGACCGCAAGCTGCTCAACTTCCAAAGCAAGTTCGTCACGCTTACCGTTCAGGGCACCGAGCGTTCGGTCATCATTCCGGTCAACCGTCACTTGGCGCCGCTGAATGTCTTGCGACCGGCGACCGAGCTTGCCCAGGCGCACGGCCGGCCACTCACATTTCGTGTCGCCAAGAGCAGCATCCCACCCCTGAAAACCGCCGGTCGCACCTATCCCATCCGCCTTCCGGACACCTGCGGCGAGTTTCGTCTCGTCGTCCGCCTCAACTACCGCCACCTCCCTCCCGCGTTGTTTGACAAAATCGGCATCCCCCATCTCAAGCATTTGTTGGAGACCGTCGTGATCGACGAGTACGCCGCGACCGTCAACGTACAATGAGCGTCCTCCGCTCAAACACCATGCGCCCGTTTAGCCGCACATTTGAACTGTGCGGCTAAACGGTCATGTGATGCAGCCACAAACGATTCCCATCCGAACACTGGTTTTCTCGCTCATCGTGAGTGCGGTGATCGCAGTGCGCGCGGACGACGTTCGCGACGTTGGACAGGTTTCGTTCGACGACTGGGCCGCGGCTTCTATTGAGGACACGTTACCGCCGCTCGCAGTCGAACTTGATGAACACGGTGGGTCTTACCTCTACGAGTCGGTCGATTTCAACGCCAAGCTGTACGGCTCGCCCGGCCACCACGATCCCGTGCTGCGGCTCCCGGAAGACTGGCAGGAGCCGCAGCCGCTCTCGCTGCCGTACGATTTCCTCGGTGCGAATTTCATCGAATGGAACCCGCGATTCACGTGGTTCGGCCGTCCCGGCTACCAATGGGAGCCGCGGTTCGTCGGGTACGGCTCCTACGAAATCTTCGCCGCGCTGTTCGAGGAGAACGGCACACGGCGGGACGGAATCGGGCATCAATTGCTTCTCGAACTCGATCTCGCCCTCACCGGTACCGAGCGGGTGCACGTCCAGTTCCGTCCGCTCGGTGAGAACAACAGTGGCGGTTCGCTTTTGATCCTCTCCGATCCGTCCGGTTACGTTGACAACTCCACGGGCATCCCGCAGCGGTGGTGGATCGAAGGAGAGTTGCAGTCGATATTCGGCCGCATCATCGACGACCCCACGTTGCAGCTCGACATCAACTTCACCGCCGGTAAGTTCCCGCTCGCCCTGCACAACTCGCTGCTGATGAACGACGAAATCACCGGCATCGTGATCGGCAAGAACACGATCACTCACACGCCGCTCAGCAACCTCAACGTACAGGGGTTCTACGCGTTCGACGAAGTCGACCCGTTCAGCGGTCGCGATGCCAGCATTGCCGGCGTCCACGTCACGGGAGATTACCGATATGCGTTCCTGGAATTCACCTTGGCACGCGCGTTCCATGACGGCAATTTCGGCCGCAACGCGAACTTCATCGCCCTTAGCGGTACGCAGTTCTTCGGCCCCCTGTCACTCGCCGGCCGGGCCATGTTCAAACAGGGGGACGATGCCGGGGTTGGCGACGGGCAGCTCTTCGTGCTGGAATCCAACTTCACGCGCCGGCTGTCAGAGCACTGGGAAGAGCACACCGGCGTCGAATTGGCCGTCGCTTACCTCAACCTGTTTCGGGCGACCAGTGGCTGGCAACCGATCGCCGGCGGCAACTTCAACCGGCTGCGAAACTTGTTCACCCTCAACCCGCTCCTGCAAATCGCCGCCGGCCGTTCCCCGGCCGACACCCACGGAGCGGCCCTCGGCGTGCAGTTGTTCCGCCACCACGAAGACGAATCGATTATCCCGGAAATCGCCGTCGAACAAACACAGGGCGACACCGTCTGGGGCCTCGGCCTCCGCTATCAGCGCAAACTCACCCCCCGCACCTACCTCGACCTCCGCGGACTCAAAACCTGGTCCGACCTCCCCGCCCTCGTCCGCGAAGGCCTGTTCGTCTCGACGTTCATCATCTTCTGAACGTCCCAGTATCAATGGCGCCCGTTAGCCGCGCGGCAACGCCGAGCGCCACCAGCGACTCCCCTTCCTCACGCAACGCCGGTCACCCCCAACCGCCGACCACACCCGCACGGCCGATCCGCGTCCCCCCGGCGCTCGGCGATGCCTCGCGGCTAACTCACGGGACGAACGGGACGACGAACGGCCAGCGCTGTATTGGTTTGCCGTCGCGAATCGGGTTGTCGACGACATACTGGATCGCTCGTGATACGTCCTCATCATGGTCGAGAAACACACACCACCCGCGGTTGGCCCACACATGGGGCCGGCTGCTGTCGTTGCGGCTCATGCCGCGATGGGGATGCATGCTGCGCCGGTTGAGCATCTTCGTTGCCTCGCCCTTCAGTTGAACCCAGATCCTCTCCGGCGACAGGTGATCGTTGACGACAACGACATGCACATGTTGCGGGAGAATCGAACACGCGAAGATCGTCAGATCGCTGCGACGGACGGCTTCCGCGAATCCATCGCCGACAGCTTTCGCCTGATGCCCGGTCAAGAACACCTCGGGGTACTTGAGAGCCGTTTTCGCTGCACGTCGTCCCGCGCCGTCATGAGATTGCCCGGCGACCGATCTTCGCGTGGTGACCTTTGTCGCCGGTCCGAATTCCCGCAGCGCACGCGATCCGACGAACGTTGACCATGATCCCCGCGGATCGTTTGGCAACCAGAACCCATACGTGCCGAGCACCAGATGAAACGCCAACGGCCCCTCATTCACGATTCCCCCCCCGTATGTATGTCGCTCGTTAGCCACTGAATGGTGCCTGTTAGCCGCGGGGCAACGCCGAGCGCCACCAGCGACGTGATCTCCTCGAACGACGTCCGATCAACGTCAACCGTCCATCGCACCCGTGTGACCAATCCGCATGCCCCCCCGGCGCGCGGCGTTTCCACGCGGCGAACAGTGACGCAACCACACCCTCAAAACCCACCCTCGTCAAACACGCAACGGCGCAGGT
>JAJDEI010000098.1 GCA_029259845.1 Planctomycetaceae bacterium
GGTGAGAAGTTGGCGTCCGGGATCGCGAGCAAGTCGTCCCCCTCACCGCCGCGAAGGACGTCGTCCCCCCCATCAGAAATAAGCGTGTCATTACCGCGCCCACCAACGAGGACATCAACCACAGCGGCTCCCTGATCGGCGATCAGAACGTTCGCACCCCCATCACCGACCTGCGTCTCTACACCCCCGGTGAAGTTCCCACCGAACACGACGTAGGTCTCACCGGCGTCTACGAGAGCACCAGAGCCTCCGAAGTGGGCCCCGATGATCAGATCATCGAATCCGTCCCCGTTGACATCCCCTGCACCGCTCACACCGGAGCCTGAGCGGTCGCCGGCGTCGATGCCGTCCAACCGGAAGCCGTTGGTGCCATTCAGCGACGACAACTCAAACGCAGCCGCAAAACCGCTTGGCTTCCCGAATATCACATAGGTCTCTCCGACATTGCCAATGCCGCCCTTACGCGCCCGATTGGCTCCGATAATGAGGTCATCAAAACCGTCCCCGTTAACATCCCCGGCGCCGCTCACATTCAACCCGGAGAAATCCCCACCGTCGACTCCAGCCAGCGCGAAGCCGTTCGTGCCGTCCAACGTGGCGACATCAAACACGGGCGCGAACCCGCCAGCTGCGCCGAACACGACGTAACTCTCGCCCGCGTCGACAAGCCCACCGGGATCCGTGAGGTAAGCTCCAAGGATCACGTCATCGAAACCGTCCCCGTTGACGTCCCCCGCAGCGCTGACGGAAAAAGCGAAAGCGTCTCTCGTATCCGTCGCATCCATGCGAAAGCCGTTTGTCCCGTCCAGAGTTGCCAGATCCAACACGGGCGCGAAACCGCTTTTCGCTCCGAACACCACATAGGCCTTCTCCGATTGATTGTCCCTGCCGTACGGTCCGATGATCAGGTCATCGAAGCCGTCGCCATTCACGTCACCAGCACTGCTGACGGAACCACCCAGTCGGTCGCCTTCGTTGAGGCCGTCCATCCGAAAACCGTTGGTGCCGTTCAGCGTCGACAGTTCGAATTGAGACGGGAACCCGCCGGACTTCCCGAACACCACATAACTCGCACCTGCGTAAGCTCTGCCGCCCGGATCGGCGTACATGGCGCCGAGGATCAGGTCGTCGAAACCGTCGCCGTTCACATCTCCCGCACCGCTGACGGACCAGCCCGAACGGTCATCTGCATCGATGCCGTTGAGTTGGAAGCCGTTCGCCCCGTCCAATGTGGAAGGGTCCAGCGTCGCGGGAAACCCGGCCGGTTTACCAAACACAAGATAAGTCTCACCGGAGCCGCTACCATTCGGATCCCCGCCAGGTGCGCCAACGATGAGATCGTCGAAGCCGTCTCCGTTCACGTCCCCCGCACTGCTCACGGTGAAACCCAGGACATCTCTCTCATCGAGTCCAAGCAACTGAAAGCCGTTCGTTCCATCCAAAGCGGACAGCGGCTGCGAGGCGGGGAATCCTCCGGCTGCCCCGAACACGACAAAGGCCTTTCCGACACGGTCCACGCCGCCGTCATCCGTAAGGTGAGCCCCGATGATCACGTCATCGAAGCCGTCGCCGTTGACATCACCTGCGCTGCTTACTGAATAGCCCGAGACACCGTCACGGTCGATGCCGTCCAGGCGAAAGCCGTTGGTGCCGTCGAGGGTGGACAGGTCCACTGGGTGCGGGGCGGAGAGCAGGGTGCGGATTTCCAGGACTTCTGCGGCTGTGGGGAGGCCCGTGCTGAGGGCGCGGCGGCGGGTTCGTGCGCGGCGTCCAATTCGGTGACCGTTGAGAAGACCTCGAATTCCAAGTGCGGACAGCTTCACGTCGGTCACTCCCAGTCAGGTTGCCGCAGAATGCGATTCCCGGACGGCAGACCGACCGACCCGGAATCTGAAGGAATCCCGACCATTAGATGCCCCCCTGCCCCCCCCCTGTCAACCGATTTTGACATTTCGTATGGGCCCTGTGCGAGCACGCCGCGCCAGCTGCGGGGAGAATAACCTCGTTGCCAAACTCCATTTGGGAACGCAATTCCGCGATACTTTGATTCGCGAGCGGCAAAGCAGAGCTTTGCAGGACGTGTGTTCCCCAGCCGGAGCTTGGGAACAAGTGATGTCTTTCGTGCTTCAAACGGCTAACGTGTTCCCTGCTTTGCAATTTGCAATCCCCGCCATGCGGGCGTCACCTGGGTCGCATCACGCTTCAATCGGCCCCTGCTCGCGAGCCTTTCGGTACAACTCCCGCCAGCGCGAGGTGCCGTCGTCCGGGACGAGGCGCGTGTCGGCACCGGCGGCGAAGTAGGGATACTTCCCCTGGTTTGCGGCGGTCAGCATGAAGTTTACCTTGCCGTTGTTGGCCGTGTACATGCGGCGTCCGTCAGCCCACGTTGTCTCGATCAGACGTTCCGGTTCCGGACGTGATTCCGGCTTGGGGACTTTCCGCTTCTCGACGAGGTCCCGGTCGACCTCGTAGCCGATGCCCGGCCGATCTGGAACGGCCGCCTTTCCTTCGGTGACGACGATTGGTGAAGTCAGCAGATCGTTCTTGAAGAGCTGATGGCAATTGACGGCCGGCCAGACGGCTTGCTTCAGTGCGCCGCCGAAGTGGAGCGAGTGAGCGGCGGTCAAACCGGCACCCACCAGTTGCAGCCAGAACGGCATCTGCACCTGTTCACAAAACCGCCCGGCGGCCATGCGTGCGGTCGCTCCCCGGCCGACGACAAAACCGTCGCAGCAGCCGGACTGCACCACGACTGGCGGCTTGGGCGTGCCATAGTGCATGGCGATGTTGACCCGTGTCTGATCAACGATCTCCCGGTTGCCTTTCACATCCGACTGGGGAATGGGAGTCTCGTAGATGTCGACCTGCGGGTACTTTTCGAGATCCTTCAGGATGGGCAGTCCCTGCTCGGCGGTCAGCAGCGTGTCGTTGAAGTCCATGTCGATTTTGAACTCGGGCGGCACGGCCTGCGTGGCCAGTTCCAACTGTTTGTAGACGTCGAACCAGGGGCGGCCCTTCGTCTTGTACGAGCGATAGCCGAGCCGCAGCGCCTCCTGGCAATCGGAAGCCATGTCGGCCGCCGACGTGTCGATGTTCCACCACGAAAGCGGCGTTGTTTCGTGCACCTTGGGTCCTAACAGGGCATGTACGGGGACGTCGGCGGCGCGGCCGACCGCATCGAACAGGCCCATTTGCAGCCCCTCGCCCAAACTGTCGTCCCACATCATCTCGACCGCGTTTTTGCCGATGACCCGCTTCACGTCATCATCCGACGGCACCCCCCACGTGTAGTAGAGCATCGTCTCGCCCGTGCCCGTGACGCCGCAACGGAGCTTGACGTCGCAGATTTCGATGTACTTCCAGTGCGGAATCTCGCGGCTCATGGCCCGCAAGGGAACCGGACGATACTCCAATTCGACGGTCGTGCGGTCGACGCTGACGACCTCAAAGTGCTTGGCGCTGGCGACCGAGCCTGCGGCTCGGAGTGCGGAATGGCTGAACCCCGACAATGCCAGCAGTGCCGTGGATTGCCCGGTTGATCGGAGGAACTGCCTGCGATTGAGGATCATGGTCTTCCTTTGGAATCTTGCGGAGGAAATGCCGGCGGCCTGCGAGGACCGTTGAATACATGTGCACCGGAAAAACGCGGACTCCGGAGAGATCATGCGCTACGGCTGTGCCAACCGAGCCGCCGATGGGAAACGCACGGGTGTTTCGCTCTGCCCGGAGAACCGTGGTTCGCGAAATGGGCTTGTGCAGCGGGCTGTCGGACATGAACGTTTCCATTGCAGCATACCGGCTACGGGGTCAGAGGACGATCGCACACACGGGAAAACCAGGGCCATTCAAAGTTTCACTTTGGAGAAAACCGGTCGGGACAAGCTCTCTGGTAACCCGAAGCGTAAGCGAGGGACCGGACGTGAGTTTGCGATTCGTCCCTCGCTTACGCTTCGGGTTACCAGGTTGCCCAGATTCAATTTTTGAATGGCTCTGACGGGAAAACTGTTCGGTCAATGCGGGGACGGCCCCCCGTCGGCGGGAGGGGCGGCCAGGAACTGCTGTGCCCGAATCCCACAAACAGCCTGGTTGAAGATTGAACGGCGACTCACGATTCGCTTAAGATAGAGTCCCACGTGGCCGTGGTTCATGTCCTCCCAGTTTCTGTTCGCCGATTCGTGGCTTCATTTCCCTTGGGACGGTCCTTGAAGTCTAGGGATTCCATGCAGCGCTGGTTCTCGATGCCTGTGCGCATCGCCGTGCTCGCCGTCCTGGTCGAGTTCGGGATCGTTGCGCAGGGATGGTCACAGGAGCAGCGGTCGTCGTCCGGCGTTGGCGAAGCCGCCGAGGACGCTTCGCAAGACTCGTCTCCGGCACAAGCCGACGAGACCGCGGACGTTTCCCTGTTGCCCGACGGAAGGTTGTCCGGAGACCTTTGGAAGTTCATTTGCCGCGACAAAGAGTCAAAGCTCGCCGGCACATGGAGCGTCCAAAAATCGGACGGCGAAGCGGTGCTCGTCTGCCGGGGCGAGCCGTACGGCTATCTAAATACGACCAAGGCCTTCGCAGACTTCCAGTTGTCGCTCGAATGGAAATTCCCCGTCGACGAAAACGGCAACAGCGGCATCCTGCTCTACACCAACGGCCATGAGAAGGACAAAATCTGGCCGACGGCGATCCAGGTCCAACTGCACCAGCCGGCATGTGGCGCCATCTTTCCCAGTGGGGACGCTAAGACCGACAACGAAATCCGGGATGTTCGCGATGCGTGCAAGACCGTCAATCAATGGAATTCTTGTGAAATTACCAGCATCGCCGGTCGCATTTCCGTAGAGATGAATGGAAAGAAGGTCGGTGTCGTCACGGGCTGCACTCCCCAAAAAGGGGGAATCGCCCTCCAGAGTGAGGGCTCGGAAATCCACTTCCGCAGGATTCGGGTGAAGGAGTTGCGTCGGGGAGACGTTTCGCTCCGCTCCGTCGGCTGGAGTCCCGCTTCCTGCATTTGGACGTTCGGAGCCGACCGTTTCCTTGCGTTTCCGCCTCCGGAAGCGGGTCCGGGAGCGACCAGAATCACAACCACGGTTAAGTTCCGTCGCCCACATTCCCACCGAATGAGTTCGCGATATGTGGTTTACCGAAACCCCTTGGCCGCCAATCATTATTCTCTCCGTGTTCGCCATCACGAGCGCCTCATGGTGGATCTCCCGGCGGCAGCTTCGGTATCTCATTACGACATTGATTTGCGGGGCCGCAATCGCCGGCACCTACATCGCTGAGCGGTTGATCATCAGCGACCGGGAACGAATCGAAGCGACCGTCTTCGACATGGCCGCCGCGTTCGACCATCGGGACGAAAACGGAGTTCTCAGTCGCATCTCTCCGCGGCAGGATGAGTTGAGGCAACTCGTCAAGTGGGGATTTGCAACCGTCACCGACGTTGACAACCTCCGCATCACCGATGTCTCCGCTGAGATGCTCTCTCAAGGCTCACGTGCCCGTTGCCACTTTCGGGCCAACGGGCGTTTCGAAGTGATCGGCTTTGGCGACATCGGGCACCAGGCCACGCGTTGGGAGTTGACGTGGCAACGGGAAGGGGGCGAGTGGAAGATCATTCGCATTCGGCGGCTCGACCCCATCACGGGAGAAGAGATGGATCAGCGTGCCGCCCGCGAATGATTGCCGCACTCGATCTTCGTCGCGCACGCAGCCGATCAATCTGCTCCGGACCGTGCCACCTTCGTCGCTTCGTCATTCCGAGTCTCCTGGCCCTCACGGGCGGTTGAGACTCTCATAACCGATGGATCAGGAAATGGGGAGCACGCCCCCCCCTCACCAGCCCCCCCGTTCGTCACCGCGCCGCAGCCCATTCGTCGACGGCCATCGCCCCCGAGGACGCAATCCGCACCGTAATCGCCCCGGAGCAGCGCGTGGAAAGGACACGTTCCGCCTGATTGTAAACACCCCGCAGGTCAGCGGCTCTCCTGGCGTCGCCCCCACTGATGACGACAAGCCGCGGCGACGCCCACTCATTGAGAGCGATCGGGTTCGCTTTCGGGCTGCCGTGGTGGGGCGACAGCATCAAATCGGCCTTTTCCTTCTGGAGTTGCAGCAACTCAGCGAGCCCGTCCCGTTCGAGGTCACCGGTCAACAGCACCGTGCGGTTCGCGTAGCGGATCCGCAGCACGAGGCTGTTCGCGTTATCGTGTTCGCTCCTCCAGCGCGGTGGTGGATGCAGGACCGTCAGTTCCACCTCCACGCCGCCCAGCCGGAGCCGGTCCGACTGTTGCAACAAGCGGATCGGAACCCTCTCACGGCTCGCCGCTTCACACAGGGCGGCGACCGGCTCCTGGTCAAAATCCAGGAACGACGGACTGCAACACAGCGTTCCGACCGGCATTGTCTGCATCAGCCCCGCTGCGGCGTTGAAATGGTCGACGTCCGCATGCGAAATGAGGATCGCGTCAAGTTGTGTGATATCCCGCTCCCAGAGAGCGTTCCGGATGATGTCCTCTCCGCGCTGCGCGTTGGCGAACATGCCCGCGTCATAAAGCAGCGTCTCTCCGCCGGGCAGTTCGACCACAACCGCGCATCCGTGGCCGACCGCCAGGAACGTACAGCGCAGCCCGTCGCGCCGCTGCGGCAGGAACGGAACAGCAAGTCCGACAACAACCCAGACGGACACTCCCCTCCATGCCCAGCGCCGGAGCCGATGCCCCGGGCGGATGACGGTCGCAGCCGTGAGCATCGTGTAGAAGCCGACAAGCCACCAATCCGACGGTCCGGCAACCGACGCGTGCCCGACGTCAATCTGCGCGGCCGCGCCGACCACGTCCTGCAGCCGTTGCAGCAACCAGTCAAACGCAGCCGCCGGCCAGCGCACGATCCACGGAGCCATCAACCCGCACAACAGCGTTGTAAACCCGAACCAAAGCACCACGCCCACATACGGCAACAGCACGACGTTCAAAAGAAATCCCACCGGAGCCACAATGTGAAACCGGGCGGCCACCAGCGGCATCGTCACAAACCAGATGGCTGCCGTGATCACATATCCCTCAGCCAGGAAACGGAGAGCATTCCGAGCGAGTCCCGGCTCTCTGTCGAACAGCCACTCCTTCCAGAATGGCCGCCACGGATCATTCCGCCAGCGACCAATGACTGACACACCCCAGCCGATCGCCAGCACCGCCAGAAACGACAACTGCGTTCCCACATCGAACAGATCGGTCGGGTTGATCAGCAACACGGTTGCCGCACAGACGGCGATGAGATTCATCCCCCCTGCACGGCGGAACCACGGCCAACCAGCGGCCACTGTGACCGCCAGAACACTCGCCCGGATGACCGGCGGGCGATGATTTGTCACGAAGGCGTACGCCAGAACGCCCAGCATCACCACGAACGTCGTCATCGGCACGGAAACGTTGAGCATGCGGCAACACACCAGCAACAGGCCCGCCAGAATCCCGACATGCAGGCCAGAGATTGCCAGCAGATGCACCGTGCCGCTTTCGGCGAACGCTTCCCGGACATCCTGCGGCAGCAGCGACCGGTCTCCCAACAACAGCGAGACCGCAAGCGGCGCCGAGCGGCGGTCGAGGTGACCGATGAGAATTTCTTCGCACTCATCTCGCAACCTCGCACGAAACCGGGCGATGCGACCGTTCACGTGCGGTTCCAGCACCTGCACCGCTTCCGGATGCTCGACATCCAGCAGGCAGCGAATACCCGCGCGACGCAGGTACGAGCGATAGTCGAACCCGCCGGGGTTCTGCACGCCGCGCGGCTCAAAGAGACGGCCGGTCACCTCGACTCGGTCGCCCACGTTGGCGTGCAACAAATGCCCCGTCGCAAACAATTGCACGCGTCCCGCCGTCGGAATGCTGCCGGCCAGTCCAACCAGACTCTCGCACCTCAGGAGACATTGGCTGCGATCGATCCGCATCCAGGGCGGCGTCATGCGCGAACGATCGGCAGCCCGAATTGTCACCGGCGAGCCGATCACGCCGACGAGCTTGACCGGGACCGGTTCGCTCGCCGCATAACGGCTCACGTCGTGCGGGCTCTGGGCGGACCAGCGCAGCGCATGCCGCGCCCCTCCCAGAGCACAACAGGTGGCTAACAGCAGCAGCGTTGCGGAGCGGGCTCCTCCCCACCGGTTCGCAAGCCAGCTGCAGGCCAACGCACAGACGGCGATTCCGATCCAGAGAACGCCCGCAAGGTCGGCCAATCGGTCGGAGACGATTCCAGCAATCAAGGCCAGCGCGACCGGGACCGCCGGGGCGCGCACTCCGGCCAGGATCCCCGAAGGGACGGTTTGCTCAGGCAGCGCCGCAGCGGGCGTGATTCCGGAATTCTCGGCCATCCGCATGGCCGCATGTTACCGTGATCCTCACACGGCTGGCGAGCGACCGGGGGCGGAGGCACGACTCATGAATCAGAGCCGCGCCCGTCAGGAAGCGGTCGATCACACGCGTTGAGAGTTAGCAGGAGCGTTGCTTCCGTTCCCCACCGCTTCCGCACGTGCACGGCTCTGCTTCGTGCCCTCTCAGGTGATGCTCTCGAACGACAGCGTGACGCGGGGGCAGCCCTTCAATCTTCAAAGCTCTGCACCACGCCGCCGTAGACACGCTTTGTGCCCGCTTCGGTTCGCAACAGCAAAGCACCGTCGTCGTCGATGCCCTCACACGTCCCGGAAACGGTTCCATGCTCGTCGCCAACCATCACGCTGCGGCCGATGAGCAGGTCGTATTCGCGCCACAACTGCCGCATCTCGTCCGGCTTGTCGCAGAGCAGTTCCAAGTGATGCTCGAACGATCGCAGCACGCCGATCAGCACATCCTGCTGTGAACAGGGAGCCCCCACAGCGTCGCACAGGGAAACGGCCCGCGCCTGCAACTCCGGCGGAGCAGTCTTGACAGAGTTGTTGATGTTCACGCCCACACCCACGACGATCATTCCGGTCGGCGAGGGCGCGACCTCGATGAGCACGCCGCAGATTTTTCGTCCCGCCACGTACACGTCGTTCGGCCACTTGAGACGCAAATCGGCCGTCCCGACCAACGGACGCAACGCCTGGCAGACCGACGCCCCGACCGTCAGGGACAATTCGGGCCAACGGGCGACTGGCAGACGATCGAGGTCCGGCTTGAGCAACAACGAAAACGTGATCGCCCCGGCGGACGACCACCACCGGTTCCCCCCGCGGCCCCGCCCGGCGGTCTGGCGGTGCGCAACGATCAGACAGGGAAGTTCGGTCCGCGAGCACTGGGCCAGTGCCAGTCCGCGGTCGTTCGTGGAAGCCAGTTCCTCATGGACCTCAACCGTGCGGACAAACGTTTCACCCGTCACGCGAAGAACGAGTGACTCGGCGTCGGACGAATTCGTCAATCGGCGTTCGGTCATTGGCATTCGGTCCTTCGCGTCTCCGGTGGCCGCGCCGTGCCGCTGCGGCGAGCGAGCGAGGGTCCATCAGATGATGTCGAAACCGGAAGGGCGAGTTTTCCAGCAGGGCAGCCACCCGCTCTTCGGGGGCATTCTCATTCCACCGTGGTCGTCGCCTGTGTAGGAAACGTTGGTGACGAAGTAACATCGCGGCTTGCCGGAGGCACCGTCGTCGGAGCATCCCGGCGGGCGGAGAGAATCAGTCCGACGATCGTCAGAACGGTTCCCGCCTGCAGCCAGAAGGTGTTCGGTTCGCCAAATATCACCACGCCCGCCAGTGCGGACATGGCGAGTTGTGAAGCGTTCAACAGACTGACTTTCACCGCAGTCAGACGTTGATACGCGCCGGAAATCGCGAAGAACGCAAGCGCCGTTGCAACGCCCGCCGCCAGCATCTGCAGCCAGACATCCGGCGGGGTCGCCAGGAGTTGCCGAGGACCGATCCGCAACAGGCTCGTTCCGCCGAGAGTCAGCACACCCGTCGTGCTGAGCACCACGATCGTCGCCGAATGGGAAAGGTCGCCGCGCACACAGCGGCGAATCATCACCCCTCCGACTCCGTACGCGACCCCCGATAAACAGGCCGCCACCACAGCGATAATCGTGACCCACGCATCGGGCGGTTCGGATGCCGTCGATGCCGTCGCCGCGAGCGTGCCCTGCGTGAGGACGGCGATTGCGGCGATCATCGTGCCGATCGCCACCACACTCGCGAATGACAGGCCGTCGCCCAACGCGATTCTCCCGACGACCGCGGAGGCCATGAGAATGGTCGCAAAACAAAGCGGCACCGTGACGGCCAATCCGGCGCGGCTGAGAGCAAACTGAAAGCAGACGTTTCCGCCCCATTGCATGAACAGTCCCGTCACGATGAGCGGCAGAACGAGCCGGCGGGGCGGCAATGCGGCCATCCCATGCACGGCCCGCCATGCGACAAGCGACCACGCGGCCAGCGAAACCGGGAGCACCTTGTTCGCTGAAACCCAAATGGCCCAATCGACGTCCCCGACTGTCCCGCCCGCATCGGCGACACCCCGCAGTCCCAAATTGGCCGCCATGTACCCGGCCGCCGCGACCAACCCCAACAGCAAGCCGATTCCCGACGAATCCGCCGTCTCCGCTTCACCAGGGCTGCTCATGGAAAACTCGTCATTCGTGCGGACCGAT
Organism: Planctomycetaceae bacterium; assembly: GCA_029259845.1. GTDB lineage: Bacteria > Planctomycetota > Planctomycetia > Planctomycetales > Planctomycetaceae > JAHBXU01. Next base: position 10,609 of record JAJDEI010000098.1, read on the forward strand.
CTCGACTGACGGGTCTGTTTCGTTGCTGAACTCGCGCGGTAGAACGTCCCCCCGACGGAACGCCGCGAACGACGTGTGGGAGACCGAGACTGCCGACTGTATGCGATCCCTCCCAACAGCGAAAGCGGCAAACGCCCCCCCCCAGGGCCGTTCAAAGTTTCACTTTGGAGAAGACCGACCGGGACAAGTTCAATGGTAACCCGAAGCGTAAGCGAGGAAGCGAACGTGAGATAGCGATTCGTCCCTCGCTTACGCTTCGGGCTACGAGGTTGCCCAGCTTCAATCTTTGAATGGCCCTGCGTCCCCCCCCAGGGCCGTTCAGAGTTCCGCTTTCGGGAAGACTCACCAGAATCAGCCCAAGAGTAACCCGAGGCGTCAGCGAGGAGGCCAACGCGAATGAGGGACGTGGGAATCCAGCTTAGCGACTGCCGGTCTTGCCGGGCTCCTTGCCGATCTGCTGAAACGCCTCCAGCGCTCGCAGCGGCGCGAGATCGGGGTCTCGTCGCATGAACTCGAACTCGATGAAGCCCCGCTCGGCAGCAAGACGCAATTGCGTGATCGCTTTCTCCTGTAGCTGCGCGATGCGCTCATCCCGGCCTTCTGACGGCGGGGCGTCTTGCGTCGTCTCGATCGAGCGACCGTAGACACACGCTGCGTTATAAGCGAACAGTGGGTCAAGCGGAAACCGGCCGGCCGCCTCTTCCACAAGCCGAATCCCTTGTTCGACTTCCCCTTCCTGCGCCAGCACAATGCCCAAGCCGGTCACCGCGAGGCTGTCGTACCGGTTGCTGCGGAGGGCCTGCCGAAAGTCGTCCGCTGCCGGTTCGAGTTGCTCCAGGTGCAACAGGCAATGGCCGCGGCCGGAGTATGCGTCCGAAAGCTCCGGGTCGATCTTGAGAGCCCGCCCATACGCCTCGGCGGCATCGCTCCATTGTTCGTTCTGAGCATGATCATTGGCCGCGACATAGTATTGAAAGCCCGGCGAGCGCTGCAGCATATCGAGCAGACGGCGACGAATCGCTTCCCCTTTTCTCGCGTCCCCGGCATAGCGGACCCGCCGCAGGGCATTGACCGCCTCCTTGCTGCCGATTCCTTCCAAGGCTCGCACGAGCGGATTGACCTGCGACAATTGAGACGTGTCGAGGAGGATTTTTGCGAGGATCGCGACTGCCTCCGGGCTCCCCGTCTGTTGCAGGGCGTTGACCGACGCGTGGAACACCGCGCTCAGCTCACTGGTGACTCCCTGCTCCGCCAGCGCGAAGGCCCGGGGAGACCCCAGTTCCGTCAAACTCGTCAGCACGGTCGCCTGTTCTCGGGGACGCAGGCTCTCATAGTGCTCCGCCAGTGTGAGGTCGATCGATGCCGGGCCGATTTGAGCGAGCGTCTTGATCAACAGCGTGCAGTCCGACTTGAGCGTCTCCAAATGGCCGACCAACAAGGGAACGGCCCGTTGGTCGCGCACCCGCTCGAACAGAGACAGCACCGGCTGTGTGGGAAAGGTGCCGCGCGTTAATTCGAGGGCGTACTCGACGGCCAACCGCTCACTCGCTGCATCCGTACGGTTCACCAGCAGGCCGAAGGCGGTCGCACGGACGAGCTCGTCATCGGAAGCCAGCGCGTCGCCCAGCACCGTCACGAGTTCCGGATGGCCGATTCGCCCCAAAGCCAGCAGCGCATCACGCCGGACGTCGCTTTGCCCGTCAGCCAGCGCTCCGTCGTCGGACCATTCACCAGCCGCCAACCGCTTGAGGGCATCGCTCCACCGTGCCCGAGGGTATCGCGACAGGATGTGGCACAGATCGATGAGCGGCACGTTCAATGGCTCTTTCAGCAACTGCTCCAGGGCTTCGTGAGCCGCCTCAAAACGGGACGCCGCGAGACATTCGACGGCCAGTGCGGCCACGGGAGCCGAATCACCCCGGGCATGCTGCACGAGCCCGGCGATCGCTTGCGGCTGTCCGAATTCGCTGAGCGCGAGCAGCGAGCCGCGTAACAGCAGCGGATCGTCGGTGTCTGCGAGGTGCAGGATCCAGGGCAAATGGGATTCGGAGAGCTGCCGTCCGCCGGTCGCCAGAGCCGCTGCCCGGACGAGCGGATGCCCGCGTTCAACCTGGCTGACAATCTCCTGTGCCGATAGCGTGCGCAAGACCGGTTCGAGTGCCCACTCGACGGCGGCGGCAGCCGTACGATGGATGCGCGGCCGTCCGTCACGGGAATCCGCCGTTTGACCCTGTGCGCCGGGGAGCGCAGCAACGTGCACCTCACGCATGGTGGTTGAGAGCGCCGGAAAATGGGCCTGAAGCTCGGCTCGGTCGCGTTGATGGGCGGTTTGCTCCAGCCATTCGTCAAGCAGGTCGGCGAGCGGCTCAGCCGTTTCCTCAAAGCGGATCACCGCCTGCAGAACGCCCTGGTTCGACAGCCGGTCGAGCTGCTCGACCAGCGCACCGACGTTGACCGTGTCGAGCGTGCCGGCGATGGTCAGCAGGCCCAGGACTCCACGCGGGCCGATTCGTTCGTGCGTCAGCCTGAGCTTGCGCCGGTGCACGTCATTGATGTCGATCTGCGGATGTGTGTCCGTGACCGGGACATCCAGAACCATCGTGGGGATCCCCCCGGTGCGCGGCAGGCCGGCAAAGGCCACCCAGGTCGTTTTCGTGGCTCCCGCCGGCAGCTCCAGCGGCTCCGGATGAAAGATATCTCGGAAACGGAACCGCTCCGCGCCGGACTCAAACGTGTAGTCGCGGAGCGCCTCCGGGCGGGATGTCGGCAGGAACTCCTTGCCGTCGGCCAGCAGGCGAATGTCCGCGACGGGAATCACGTCACCCCGGTTGGACCGGTTGGTGCAGCGAAGTTGGCTGACGAAATAACGTGTGCCGTGCGGCGGGCGGGCCGTCTCGCCGAGGACCGACTGCACGACTTCGATCTCCAATTGCGGCGCTTGCGGTTGTTGCGGCGCTTGCGGTTGACGCCCGTTGCCGGGGGGAGCACCCCGATTGGCCGAGGTCTCGGCAGATGCTGCGGGCCGGTTTTCGCTATCATCGCCCCGAACGGCCAACGCGGAGAACGGCGCGGCCAGCAACGCTCCGCACACGATCCGAACAAGCGTGTTCCGCAACAGCTTCACAGCGGCACCGGTTCCTTCAGTTCGGGGCGGGCGGGATCAATAATTCCGGCCACGAACTGGACCGGCTGCCCGGCAACGGCCGGTTCTCTGCACCGCGATACGTAAACACCACCGACAGCTTCGTCTCATTCGTGTGGTTGGCCCCGGCGGCGTGGAACGTGCGGGCATGAAAAAAGAGCACGTCCCCCGGCTCCAGCGCGGCGGCCACTTCCTCCCGGATCAGCTCCCGATTCTCAGGAAGTTCCGGGCGAAGGAACAGGTCGGCATCGAGCCGGTCGCGGGAGTACGCCTGCCGATGCGTGCCGGGCAACAGGCGCAGGCATCCGTTGTGCGGGCCCTCGTTCCCCAACGCCAACCAGACGCTGACCAGTTCCGGCTGTGCATACGACCAATAGCGAACGTCTTGATGCCAGCCGGTCTCGCTGCTGAACTGCGGTGACTTCGTCATGATGCAGTTGTGGTGGGCGAGCGGACACAGCAGGTCCGGCCCCAACAACTGCCGCAAGCGTCCGACAACTGCCGCGTGCTGCAGCCATTCGGTGAACACGATCCCGCGGCTGTGCGCCTGCTTGAGCCGCCGCGCAGTCCGCCCGCCATTCGCCTCCCGCGACTCCGGAGACCCCGGGTAGTGGACGTCGGCTTCGTATTCGACCGGTTCGACGAGCCGCGCAAGCCCGTCCCGCGCCGCGCGTCGCATCTCGTCGCACAACGATACCTCGGCAAGCCCGCGCACGATCGCATATCCATCGCGATGCCACTCACCAAGCTCGGCTTCGGTCAGCGGATGGGCGGCAGCCGGAGGTGTCAGCACGTCGGTCATTCAACAAATCCAGGGGCCAGAGTCGCACATCAAGAATCCCCGCCGTTCCACGCCACAGGGAGGACGGCCAGCAGATCCCATCGTCTCGACAGAGCCGCCGAATGGCAAGACCAGACAGGCTCCGGTCCGAGGCGAACGTTTTGTTGAAGTCGGGGCGTCGCGCCAACGTCGGCTGTCGCCGTTGGCTCCGGGCTAGCACCAATCCACGATTCTGGTTAGCCCGGAGGCATCGCCGACGGCGGATCACCGACAATCCCTGCATCGTGAAGCGCCGATCCGCTTCATCCGCGTTCCCTTTCTCTGTCCTTAACCCGACAGACAGGCACCTACAGGATGAACTTGCTGAGGTCCTCGGTGTCGGTGACGGCTTTGAGCTTTTGTTCGACGTACGCCGCGTCGATGGTGACTTTGCCGCTCTCGTCGGGGGCGTTGTAGGAGACGTCTTCGAGCAGTTTTTCCAGGATGGTGTGCAAGCGGCGGGCGCCGATATTTTGGGTCGATTGGTTGACCTTCCAGCCCACGTCGGCGATTGCTTCCAGACCGCTGGTTTCGAAGTGGATCTCGACGCCGTCGGTGGCCAGCAGGGCTTCGTACTGCTTGGTGAGGGAGCGGGTCGGCTCGGTGAGAATGCGGAGAAAATCGTCGCGGGTCAGGTCGGAGAGTTCGACCCGCAACGGAAAACGGCCCTGCAATTCGGGCATCAGGTCGCTGGGCCGCGAGCGGTGGAACGCACCGGCGGCGATGAACAGCATGTGGTCGGTCTTCACGTTGCCGTACCGGGTTTGTACAGTCGTGCCTTCCACGATGGGAAGCAGGTCGCGTTGCACCCCCTGGCGGCTGACGTCGGCTCCTTTGCCCCCTCCTTCCGGCCCGCAAACTTTGTCGATTTCGTCGACGAACACCATTCCGGTTTCCTCGGCGAGGGCGATGGCTTCTTCGTTGATGGCGTCGCGGTCCAGCAGCGCATCCATCTCCTGTTCGAGCAGCACCTTACGGGCGCTTTCGACGGTCAGTTCGCGGTGTTGCTGCTGCTTGGGCATGAGCTTCTCGAACATGTTCTGAAAGTCGACATCCATCTGCTCCATGCCCATGTTGGAGAAGATTTGCACCGGGGCGGCCCGCTGTTCGATGTCCAGCTCGATCTTGCGGTCCTCCAATTGCCCGGCCTGGAGCATCTCCCGAAACTTGTGCCGGATGCGTTCCCGCCGCGCTGGCGCATCTTCGTCCTCGCCGGCGGGCAGGTCGTCGTCGGAGCCGGGGACCAACAGGTCGAGCAGGCGTTCCTCGACGCGCTGTTCGGCCGGCTTGCGGATTTCCTCCCGCTTGCGGACGCGGACCAGTTGGATGGAGGCCTCGACAAGGTCCCGGATCATGCTCTCGACATCGCGGCCGTAGTAGCCGACCTCGGTGTACTTGGTCGCCTCGACTTTGATGAACGGGGCCCCGGTGAGGTCAGCCAGGCGGCGGGTGATTTCGGTTTTGCCGACGCCGGTGGGGCCGATCATGATGATGTTCTTGGGGGTCACCTCTTTGCGCATCTCGGCGGGGAGCTGTTTCCACCGCCAACGATTCCTGAGCGCGATGGCGACCGCCCGCTTGGCATCGTCCTGTCCGATGATATGTTCGTTCAGCCGGTCGACGACTTCGCGCGGGGTCAGTTCGGGCATGGGAAAGATTCCACTTTGATGTTCGTGTTGGTGTAGACGTCGATCTCGGAAGCGACCAGCAGCGCTTCGCGGACGATGTCGCTGGCGGAGAGGTCGGCGTGTTTGACAAGGGCCCGCGCGGCGGCGACGGCATATTGCCCGCCCGACCCGATGCCCAGGATGCCGTCCTCCGTTTGTACGACATCGCCCTGCCCCGTGATCAAAAGGCTGTGCTCTTCGCTGATGACGATCAGCATGGCTTCCAGCCGCCGCAGGGCGCGGTCGGTTCGCCAATCACGGGCCAGTTCGGTCGCAGCCCGCGGCAGGTTGCCGGGATAGTCCTTGGCTTTGGCCTCGAACCGTTCCAACAGGGCGAAGGCGTCGGCCGTCGATCCGGCAAAACCGACGACCACTTTGTCGCCCAGCAACTTGCGGATCTTGCGGGTGTCGCTCTTGAGAATGGTGGAGTTGTAGGTCACCTGGCCGTCGCCGCCGATGGCAACCGAGCCATTATGACGAACGGAGAGGATGGTGGTGGAATGAGTCACAGGACGCGAGCCGGGCATGGGAGAACCGCAAGGAAGTTTGGGAGAAGGGCAGGCACCGTCACGGTGTGGCCGGTTTGCGACCGGGAAACAATGACGTCCAGGGATCGTCAATGATGCGCGCAGCACGCGCACATCGTCTGCGAGCAGGCTCTATCGTTACGGCTGAGCGAAGAGAGTCAACCGATCGGAGCGTCTTTCCGCTCGATAACGCTGCTGAGATACAACGTTGATGACTCTCGGACAGTCACCGGTGCCATATGCAGCAAGGCGTGGGCCGCCTTGAGCACGTCCCGGCGGCTGATCTGCCCCACGAGTTGCCCGTCGTCCAGAACCGGCAGGCGCCGCTGGTGCGTGTTGAGGAATCGCTCGGCAATCGTGAGCAGATCGGTTTCCGGCTCCACCGTGGCGACGTCGCGGTCGACGAACGGATCGATGTGATTGGTCGGCGTGCCGTCGTAAGCGGCCGCCACCAGCAGACTGATTGAGCATTGCTCCGAAAATACACCGATAAATTCCCCGGCGCGATCAACCACCGGGGCCCCGGAAATGTGGTTCCTCAGCAGCCGGTCGATTGCATGGAACACGTCCATCTCCGGTGAGAGCGTCACCAGATTGGTGGCCATAATATCCCGCGCCATCGTCGGTTGCTTCGTCATGAATTGTGCCTCAGAGCGAGAGAGAAATGCATCCTTCATGGTAGCAGCCGACGACAAGAAATGCCAACAAAACTTGAGAAATGCGGGGGCGGCTGTCGCGAAGTCGCTGTTCGGCCGCTCGGCTCGGGGTGTCCGGCACATGGACACGTTTGGGCCTTCACGTCCGATACTGCCTTTCGAACACCCTCCAGCGCCGTTAGCCCGTGGGCGATCATTTGGGCGCAGGCCTCGCAAACCATACCCGGTGCGGCGAGTTCCGATTCCGCCACGGACACGTCTTCAGCGTCCTGAGCGCGCCCCAGGCCCACGCGGGCCAGTGACAGCGTGTTCAGGGCGATGTTGTCTTTCAAGATGGGAATGAGTTGACGAGGCGGCGGGGGCGCTCCGTACAGCCGAAGTCCCCGTGTTTCCAAGCGTTGAGCATCGGGGGCTTCTTACGGAGCGCCCCGCCACCCTACCCCCTGCGAAAACAAGGCACCTTGCCAGGGCCATTCAACGTTTCACGTGGGAGAAGACCGACCTGGACAAGCTCAATGGTAACCCGCAGCGTCAGCGAGGAAGCGAACGTGAGTGAGCGATTCGTCCCTCGCTGACGCTTCGGGTGACGAGGTTGCCCAGCTTCAATCTTTGAACGGCCCTGGGCACCCTGCGGGCGAGATTGATTCCGCAGCCAAGCCAATCTAGACTGGGGATCGTGAATTGCTGCTCGTCAAACGTCCGACCGGTTCCGTGCGGCGTGGCAGAGAGCAAGAGGCTGTCGGAGCGCGGCACCCCGTTTCGAGATCGCAAGACGAACAACTCGAAATGCGAGAGACAACCTCGTTGCCAATCACCAGGGGGCCATCATGCTCATCCGTCCCGTCGCTGCCGCGCTGGCGAGTCTCGTGCCATTGATTGCCGTTTCCTCTGCGAATTCGTCGATCATCCAAAGCTTTCAGATGTCGGGGCAACTTGGCCTCGAAGTCGCCGCCGCCGCGGGCGGGAATTTGCATACGGCAAGCGGCTCTCTTACGCTGAACAACGTCGTTGCGGGTCCGGTCAAAGCCTTCCTTTACGCGACCGATTTTCAGTCCGGCGGCAACCCGTACACAGGCACCTTCAACGGCGCTCCGCTCGTCGCGCCCGTGACGTCGAGCGACACCACGCTTCCGGGCATCAGCTATACGCACCGCTGGGATGTGACGCCCTTCATCGCCGGCCCCGGGAGTTACAGTTACTCTTTCACCGGATTGGCACCGGGGGCGAATCCCAATTTCCCGAGCGGGTCGCTGCTTTCGGGCGTCGCCTTGGCCGTGGTTTACAACGATCCCGGCGCTTCGGTCGGCACGCTCGTCACCATCATGGACGGCTCCCAGCAACTCGGCGAAGGCATGACGATCAGTGAAACAGAGACGATCAACTTCACGAATCTTGTCGCCGGCCTCACGACGATTCATAGCTTTACGGTCTTCGACGACAACGCCGAGTCGGGCGAAGTTGTGAGCTACAACGGCAGCACAATCGGCGGGCCGATCGATCAGTCACTGGGGTTGAACGCCACGCTGCTGACGATGTCGGCAACCAGCATGGCGGGCACCAACGCCCTCTCGCTCACGACGGACCCGGCGACTCCGAATGTTGACCACATGGTTTGGGCCCTCGCAGCGTCGATTGTCAACCCGGTCCCCGAGCCCTCGGCGTTCGCCCTTGCTGTCCTTGGGCTATTGGCTGCGGGATTGTGCCAATGGCGACACCGGCAGGCGTAACGGGCGGTGAAGCGTTTTTAACACGGATCTCTGGGAGTTGCCACGCGCACGACCCCTTCCGAAGACATCCGATATCGACGCTCCGTGCGGTGCCGTGTTGCGGGCGGGTTTTCCATCCAATGGATGCACCCTCAGGGGAGGGCGATCGTCTTAAGATTGAGCGTGCCGTCGCGCCGCACCAGCACGATGGCGTGTGCATCGTCCGAGCGATCGAGCTGCTCGATGCCTTCAAGTTCCCCGATCGTCTCATACGGCAGACCAGCCGTTCCGCCCCCTTCGACTCGCGTGTGAATGCCTTCCTGGGAGGCGACGTTGTCAATGCTGACCTTCATCACTCCCCGGGCGCTGTTGTTGATGAGCAGGAAGTCTTTGCCATCCTTCTGGTAAGCGATCATGTCAAGGGGCCGGTTGCGATTGCCGAGTTCAGCAACGGTCGTACCCTCGACCCTCGAGTTGGCGGCGACCTCCGCGAGTGGGAACTTGACGAGCGGCGTACAGGTGAATCCGGCGAGCAGATTCGGTTCGCCGTCAATGGTGAACGGCACAAAGACACGGATTGCTGAGTGATCTTCCGAACGGCCGTGAGCTCCATGGTAGATCTCCAGGCTCGCCCCGCTGCTGTTTTCCGTAAAGGGGAACGGGAGCGAACGCACGCTCGATGGCGACTCGCCGCCGCTCAGTCCTGAGACCAACACCTGCCCGTCAACGAATGCCAGGTCCGTGATGGCGTCGTTTCGCGGATTCCGTCGACGGCGTCCCCGCTTGGCCACAGCATCCTTCGGAGCGTCCGACAGGGTGGCTTTCGAGAATGCGACGTCCTCCAGGGAAAACCGGCTGATCGTGCCTTCCGTCGAGATTCTCACAATCGCAGGATGCTCGATCTGCGTGGTCAGCGAGTCCACGTCGATATTCAACTTTGGCTGGCTCTTCAAGACAGGCTTATGTTCCACGATGGTAACCGACAAATAGACGTTTCCGCTGGCAGGGTTGACTGCCAAATCGTTGATCTTGAGATCATCGCGTGGCTTCATCCCCAACTGCCCGCCCATTTTTTCTGTGAAATTGTCGATATTGACGTCAGCGGCCTCCGGATTGCCTGACTTGTCGTCCGTCGCGATGGCGAACACTGCCGCTGCCCGTGTGTCGCCCACCAGCAGGATGCCGTCCGGGCCGAAGGCCAACGGTCCGGCTGACTGGATGCGCGGCGTTCCCGTCTCCAATCCGTAAATGTCCGCACCATGCGCCAAGGGAGCCAATGACAGCAGAACCCCGGTGAACAGACCTGCCAGAGTGAATCTTGTCCCCATGATTGTTTCCTTCCCGATTGTGAGAAATCGCGACATCGGCTACGCCACATGGCACTTGCGTGATCATACTGTGATTTCCCAGAGAACGCGACAACTCGAGTTTGACAGCCGTGTAGCGTCGCCGCTCCTTGGGAAACCGGCTCTTCAAGGGACTCCCCCGACAGGGCCATTCGAAGTTTCACTTGGGAGAGGACTGACCGGAACAAGCTCAATGGTCACCCGAAGCGTCAGCGAGGAAACGAACGTAAGCGAGCGATTCGTCCCTCGCTGACGCTTCGGGTGACGAGGTTGCCCAGCTTCAATCCTTGAACGGTCCTGACTCCCCCGAGCCCACGGGCTGCGGCCGGTGAAAACGCACCGACCGTGCAACTGCGTCTCGCCTTGCCCCTCCGCTTTGGTCCGCGCGCCGCACGGCACGGGTGCCGTCGGAGATGAGGTCGTCAACCGGAATACTCGCCTTTGACGGACCGGTCTTCGATGCCGAGGTGCATTTCCAGCAGGCGTTCGATCGTCCGGGGGATATCGGCGTCGTACTCGCCGGAAAGGAGGGTGGCCGTGCTGCCGGATTTGCGAATCAACTCAAGCGAATACTGGGCCGACGTCCTCTCCTTTCCCCGGTGCAGCGTCTCCTTGACGAACAACTGCTCGACGTCACCGACCGGCACCGGCGGCGGCGTCTTCCAGGGCAGTGGCCCATGAGTGATCGCAATGGTGCTGCCATCCACCGCGATGCTGGTGCCGTTCACCAGCATGGCCGCACAAAAGTAGATCAGGAACAGTCCGACCCCGTAGAACAGAGACAGAAAAAGTAACGGCCACAGGTCGCCGCTGCTGACGAGCATCGTGGTCATCACCACCAGAAAACCGTTCCAGAACAAGGCGAACGGAATCATCACAAACGCGACCCAGGTCCGCCATTGCCATCGCAGCGTCATTCGGTCGCCGGATCGCTCGATCTGTAGCCGGTCGAGGCTCGGCAACGGATGCAACGGGCCGTGGCTGCCTCCGTTGGCAGCGTGGCTTGTGGACAGCGGCCCCAGTGGCACAACAACGGTCGCGCCACAGAACCGGCAGAAGAACTGCGAGCGTCCTTCCGGGGGTTCCAAGGGAGCACTGCACCCCGGACAATTCAGTCGATCGATGCTCGCGGACATTCTCCCGACTCCGTTCCCATACGATTGGTTCCGGTCGAGGCCCCCACGTCTGGGCCTTCCCGTTGGCCAGACTCGGCCACTCCTACCAGTGGTTTCCAAACCGCTTCTTATTCCCCATGCCGCTGTCCGACCCGTTTATTGAACCGCGAATGAACGCGAATCGACGCGAATGAAAACACGGCGACCTGATTCGCGTGCCTTGGCATTCATTCGCGGTTCCGTTGAAGAACGACCCGCTTCCATTCAAGCTTCGCGTGTTTGAAATTGAGAAGTAGTCCGACTTCCAGTCCTGTGATCTTTAGGTAGTTCAACATTTGTCCCAATTCATGGTCTGTGATTCGTTCAATGGTCTTTGTGTCGACGACGACTTGCTCGAAGCAAATGAGGTCTGGGATGTATCCGCCGACCTTGACATTCTTGTAGCTCACGTCGAACTGTCGTTGCTGCTGGCAGGGGATTCCCTGCAAGCCAAACTCGACGACTAAAGCGTTCTCGTACGGCTTCTCCAAGAGGCCATGGCCAAGGACATTCGAAACTTCCATCGCACAACCGACGATGCGGTGAACTTCGTCCTTCAGCAACAACTCTGTCTTATTCCTCATGCTGCAGTCTGCCCCGTTTATTGAACCGCGAATGAACGCGAATCGACGCGAATGAAAACACGGCGACCTGATTCGCGTGCATTGGCGGTTATTCGCGGTTCGGTTGAAGAACAACCCGTCTCCCGTCAAGCTTCACGGCCTGCTGCGAGGACGGTATCACTTTTGACAATCCGGATCAGCGCGAGTCGACAGGGCACGCGCAATCCGGGTCCCTCGACTTTGACATTCAGAATTCCGCCAGAATCCGCAGGACCTCGGTCTGCCGCTCGCCGCCGGTGACGTGGACGGTTCCGGTGCGGTCGACGAACACGTCGACCTCGCTGCGGACACCGAACTCCGGCAGGTAGATTCCCGGCTCGATGGAGAAGCAGGTGCCCGGCAGCACGCGGCGCTCTTCGCGGGTTTCGAGGTTGTCCATGTTGGCACCGTTGCCGTGCGTTTCCTGGCCGATGCTGTGACCCGTGCGATGAGTGAAGTACGGGCCGTAACCGGCCTTCTCGATGACTGCCCGCGTGGCATCGTCGACTTCGCCGCCGGTCAAAACGCGACCAGTCGAAAAGGCGTTCTCGACGCTGGCGATTCCCGCATCGCGCGCAGCGGCCACAATGTCGAATATCTTGGAGTACTCCTCCGGCACCGTTTTCCCGACGTACCCGACGCGGGTCAGATCGCTGTAGACCGCTCGCGGACGGTCGAATTTGGCCCATAGGTCGATCAGCACAAAGTCGTGTTCACGAATGAGCGTGTCGTCGCCGGTTCCGGTCTCCCCCATTCCCGTTTCATAGTGCGGCTGTCCGCTGTGCGGTCCCCGCGCGACGATGGGCGGGTGATACGTCGTCATGTTGTGGGCGGCGAAGTGTTCCATGATCGCCGCCCGGACCGCCAACTCCTCGATCCCGCCCTGCTCGCGAACGCCCGCAGCAATCGCCCGCCAGGCAACATCAAAGGCCGCGTTGGTGTGGACGCTCACCTCCTGGTGCATTTGCCACTGCTCGTCGTCCCACGTCGCCTCGAACTGTTGGATCAGATCGCCCGAGGAGACGACCTCGGCATCCTGTTCGCGAACCAGGTCGACGGTCCCGGCATCCACACGGGCCACATAGGGGTTGCCGGCTCGCGGGGAATACTCCATCGCCACCGTGGAGAACCCTTCGACCAGCGCGGCGACGCCCGCTTCCAACTCCCGCCAATGCAGATACACGGTTTTTTCGCCGGGCAGATGGTCCAGCACGCCGGATTCGATCCGATGCACCAGCTTGTGCGGCTGTCCCTCTGCCGGAACGACATAGAACCACCGCCGCGAGCCGACCGCCTCTTCCGCGATCGACAACAGGCGGCAGGCGAGCAGATTGTTGCCGCGAAAATCGTACAGCAGCCAACCGTCCCAGCCAAACTCCTTCAGCGCGGCTTGTGTGGCGTCGAGATTGAACATGGGTCACTCGCAGAGAATCTTGCTCGGCGTCCAGAATGTGTCCGTTTCCTCACGGTCCCGCCGGATGCCTTGGGGCATCACCCCAAGCGACCGCAGGTTCAGAAAACCCGGCCCGCTGACAACCTGCCCCACCACGACAACCATCAACGGCTCCCGGGGAATACCATTCGGGCGGGTGCGATCCCCCTTGCCCAACAATCAGCAGACGTGAATGACCACGCAGGTGATGTTGTCGCGAGACCCGCCCTCCAGCGCTGCATCAACGAGCGCCTGAGCAGCCGTCTGTGGGTCGTCCTGTTCGCCGAGGATGCGGCAGATTGTCCCGTCGTCGATGCCGTCGGTCACACCGTCCGAACAGAGCATCAGGCGGTCTCCCGCCTTTGGTGTGATGCGGCGAGGTTCTGTGCCGACGCTGCCCTCTTTGGTGCCCAGATAACGGTAGAGGACGTTTTTGTAGCGATGGTTGGCCGCCTCATCCTCGGAGATCGTGCCGGCCTCGACCAATGCCTGCGTGAGCGAATGGTCTTTCGTCAACTGCTCCAATCCGCCGTCGCGCAGCAAATACACGCGGCTGTCGCCGACCCCGCCCGCAAACAAGGTTCCGGCAGCCGAGGCCAAGAACGCGATCGTGGTCCCCATGTTGTGATAGTTGGGGTCCAGTTCGCCAAGGACCATAATTTCGCCGTTGGCATGGCTCACCGCAGCGTCAATGGCGGCGACGATCGCAGCCGGGTCGGCGATCGAAAAATCGACCGACTTTCCCAGCCGTTCGGAGACCAGCTCAATCGCCAGTTCGCTCGCTTTCTCACCCGCGCTCTGCCCGCCCATGCCGTCGGCGACGAGAAAGAACCGGGCGTCCGGATCGACGAAGCACTTGTCTTCGTTGTTCTCACGATAGTTGCCGGTGATGCTCACCGAGCCCCACTTCAGTTGGAGCTGACCTGCCATCGATGTGCCTATTGGGAAGTTTGCAATCACCCGTCGGAATGAGCCGATCATAGCACGGATCGAGGCCATTCGGCAGAACAATAACAGGCTCGTCGCGTCCCGGCTAGTGCCCATTGCTCCCTCCCAGGAATCGAGTGCAACAATCCGCTCCCGCACACCCCGAATCGTCAATGGCTGTCCCGACACAGGATGTTTAACGGCTTTGGCCCTGCCCGATCAACTCTTCAATCGCAACCAAGCTCTTCAATCGCAACCAAGCACCGCCATCAGGTCGCGGACCCCGAACGTTGTCGCGGGGATCAGGAGTTCCCCGGCTCCGAAACCGGCACTCGTCCCATAGAGGCGCGCCTGGCTTTCGACCAAGTGAAACACCCGTTGCTTCGACGGAGGAAATTGAGTCGAATAAGCCCGCACGGATTGCAGTTTGGTCTCCAGTGTGTCTGTGATGTCCACCACGAATGCTCCCGGCGAATCCATCGCAGTGAGCGACCCGAATCCGAGCGAATACCACAACTGCTTGCGGACTGTGTGCGGCGGCAGATGGTCGAATTCGGCATCCCATTTGGTGAGACGGGAGTAGAACACGGCCGCATCGCAAATCTGCACCGCCTGCCAATGGTCCGGCGACGCCCCCGGCGTCTTGGCGAACAGGCTCAGCACCACCTGCGGACGGTAGCGCCGAAAGACCTTCGCCAGCGCGACACGCACCTCAAACGTGTCGAACAGCCGCCGGTTGGGGAATTCGAGCAGCTCCCGAACGTGCACGCCCAGTGTCTCCCCCGCCACGCGGGCTTCTTCGAGCCGCACTTCCGGACCGGGACTCAACGGCGTCGGCTCGCCATCGGTGAGGTCGACGATCCCCACGCGGTGGCCCTGCTTGACAAGCTGGGCGAGCAATCCGCCAACGCCGATCTCCACATCATCCGGATGGGCCCCCACGGCGATGACGTCGAGAGGTTCTGGCAGCGGCGGGTTGTTCATTGTGTTGGGTTACCGAGGTTAAAGGAAGTTGAGTTTCCACGACCGCCACAACCGTGCGCGGCCAAGGCCAGAGTCAGCTCGACACACCGTCGCCGATCGCATTGGCACAGGTCGCATGGTCGCCGCGTGCGCAGTCGCCGCGCGCATGGTCGTCGGGTGCATCGTCGTCGGGTGCATGGTCGTCGGGTGCACTGTCACCGGTCACATCGTTACGAAACCTGCGGAGCAGTTTGGCCAACCGATGCGGATGCGTGAGGTGAGGGAGCGTACCACAGTTGTCGATATTTTCGACCGTACATCGGGCGAGCCGTCCCGCGAGCTCCTGCTGCGCCTGTGTCGCCACGGACCCGTCTCCCTCCGTCTCGACGATCATCACGGGCGTGGTGATTTCCGCAAGACGCGGTCGCAGGTCGGCCCGTCCGGCGATCGAAGCCAAACGGGCAACATCACGGACCGGCGTGCTGCCCATCTGTCGCTCGTAGAAATTCCACCGCGTGATGTCGAACGGAGGGAACCAGCGGCGGTGGTTCTGCTCCTGGACCACCGTTACTGGCCGGAATTCACCCATCGGTTGCCCGCTCCGCCGCGCCAGCGCAACAAGCCCCTTTTCGGTCCAGGAGAATCGCCGCGCGGCGAAGCCTCCCTGGAGAGAGGCCCACGCGATCCGATCGGGGGCATCGAGCATCATCTGCAGGCCCACCAGACAACCGAACGACGTGGCGTGCAACGCGATTTCATCGTGCCCCAACGAGTCGGCCATCCGCAGCACGCTTTGCGAGAGGGTCTGCAACTGTTGCGGGGCGTCCCCGGACCGGTCGTCGTTGACGCAGGTCCAGTCGCACAGCACACACGTATGCTCCTCCTGCAACAGCCAAACGAACAAGGCAAACAAGCTCGCATCGCCGACGAAGCCGCCCATCAAATACACCGGCGGCCCCTGTCCGAGCGTCCACACGGAGGCCGTCCGGCCCTCGATCGAACATTGGTGACGCTGGCGCTTCTCACAAAACGCCTTCACGACCTGCTGCCAGGCAAGCGGCGTCGGGCATCCGCCTGTCTCCGTTGATGGGGGGGCGGCGGCCGGGGAAACGGCAAGCGGCGGATCAGGCGAAGGCGTCTCACGCACAACGACGCTGTCGCCGTTGCGCCGGACCACTGGCGATGACGGAGGCTGCTGAGAGACCATGTTGCCAAGACTGCCTGCGGAGGGAGATTTGCCGAGCCGAGCCCGACGCAGATGCTGGCCGACGTCACGTCCGGGAATCAACGAACGTGACCGTGAATTCGCGGGTTGATCCTAGGGAATCGGCAACAGCGATGAAAGTCTGGCCCGGCACACCGGGACCAGGCAAACCGCCCCAAGCCGCACCGGTTGGGCCACTCGCCAGTCAGCACCCGCAAGCGAATCAGAGCCGCGACTGTGAGGAAGCAACTGTGAGGAAGCGACCGATCACACGCGTTGGCCGCGGTGTGACGGGTGCCATGTCCGAATCGCGAAGCAGGTCGGATTGACTGTTGCGCTCATCCCGCATGCTCATGCTGCTTCGCGACATGAGCATGGCACCTACATCGCCTGAAAGACCAGTCTCGTTTGATTGTTCGTCATGCAACCGATACGGTGCGTATCCAGATTCACGTTGCCGGAAACCGTCCATGTTGCAGCGGCATTTGCTCTTTTGGTTGCTTCTCTCCTCGACGGTCGCCTGGATCTGGCCGGCACTCTCCGATGCGGTTCACCCGTCCGCATCCGGGGCACACGTCGAGTCCGCACAGCCGCAGTTTGATCCCTTTCTGGTCCCGTCGCCGAAAACAGGCAGCAGCAGGCCCCGGTTTTCGATCGGACTGGTCGTTGCGGTGACCATGTTCTCAATCGGCACGCTGCTGCCGCGCGACGAGGTAGCCCAGGTGCTCCGTCGTTGGCCGAAGGTGCTGGGGGGCACGTTGGTACAATACACGGCCATGCCGCTGCTGGCGGTCGCCCTGGCAACATTCTTTCGACTCCCGCGAGACCTGTTCATCGGTGTGGTCCTCGTCGGCTGTGTGCCGGGTGCGATGGCCTCCAACGTGTTGACGATGGCTGCCCGCGGGAACGTCAGTTATTCCGTGAGTCTGACGACTGCGGCGACCCTGGTGTCCCCCCTTGTGGTCCCCTTGGCACTACGGCTGGCGCTGCGGACGCAGACTTCCATCGACTCACTCGCCATCAGCGTCCAACTGTTGCGAGAGGTCGTGGGGCCAGTGATCGCCGGACACTTGCTCTGCCGCTGTTCGGAGGGCATGGCTGCTGTACTGCGGCGTGCGGCCGGTCCGGTGGCCAATCTGGCAATCTTATGGATCATCGCGACCGTTGTCGCGCTGAACCGCGATCGTCTTGAGCAGACTCCGGTGGCGGTCCTGGCGGCTCTGCTGTTCCTTAATCTGGGCGGATACCTCGCCGGCCACGCCGGCGCGAACCTCCTTGGGCTGCCGCGCCGCATGCGACGGGCGTTGACGCTGGAGGTCGGGATGCAGAACGCGGGGGTCGGCACTGCATTGGCCTTGAAGTGGTTCGAGGACCAACCAACGTCGGCCATTCCCACAGCGGTCTACACGTTCGGCTGCATGCTGACCGGCACGATCCTCGCTCACTGGTTCGCCCGACGCCCCGTGGGGGACGAGACGGAGGCTGGCTCGCATTCCTGAATCGCGGCACCGGATGGGAGGGCGAGGCTCCCGCCGAGCCACAAGCGGAACGGATGGGTCCGGTTTGCCCGATGGGATCGCGGGGATCCGCCCCCGCGGGAGAGCGAGTTGCCACAATAGTCGCCGTTTCGTCACGACGCGGCTCGGCGGGAGCCTCGCCCTCCCCAAAAAACACGGTATCAGTTACCGAAGCGACTCTCAAAGCGTGGACGGCCCGGCTGCGTATCACCCGTGTGACGTCGCCAAGCAGGGCCATTCAAAGATCGAATCCGGGCAACATCGTAACCCGAAGCGTGAGCGAGGGATGAGTGGTTAACTCACGGCCACTTCCTCGCTTACGCTTCGGGTTACCTTTGGGTGCGTCCGGGTCAGCCTTTTCCAATGTGAGATTTTGAACGGCCCTAGTGTCGTCAAGCCCATGTGACGTCGTCAAGAATAGGGGTCGTCAAGAATGGGGGCCGTCAAGAATGGGGGTTGCTGGGAGCGTTCGTCGTCAAAAACGCTCGTAGTCGTCCCGTTCGGTTTGATCGAGTTGTTCTTTCAACTCATCCCGTTCGCTGCGCGTCACTTCGAGGTCGAACATGAGATACTTGATGTCCAGACGCAGCTGGGACAGTGCCTCCTGGACCAGTGTCAGGATGCGGCGGCGGCGGGTCACCGAGTCGGCAACCTGATTGAACGCGGTTTCAAACTTTTTGAACTGCGCTTCGGGGAGTTCTGAGATCAACCGTCCCAACTCGAGGAGTTCGCGCGGTTGGTCGTCTCCGTAGCTATCGGGCAGTCGGGATTCATGGGACATGCTGGTTGAACTTTCGTCGAATTGAGCCCGAACGCCCACCGCACGGGACGAATCTCAGTTTCCGGCCACGATGCTTCCTTCGGCCCGCATTCTCCTGACCGGCACGCTCCCCGGAAACCGATTAAACAGATTGTGCCGCGCGTGTTGACCGAAAGCAACTCTCATCGCAACACTCGTCTGTCCGGTTAGTTGTGTCACTTGAAAGCGGCCAGTCGCTCGCGGCAACGGCAAGACTCGATCGACGGAAGACAAAGCGGGCAACGTAACCGACTGTAAAGACACAGGTTACACACACCTAGTGGTGAACGGTCGTTTTCGGTACAACCCGTCGGCTTGTGGGGAGTTCGGTGCATCACTTCTCAAAGCCAGCGAATGCCTGACCGGCAGGCTCGGGCCCCATTTGTTTGATCAGGATTGGATTGAATTGGGAGCTTGGCGATCGGGCTTTCGCTTGCTTTGGTCACTTCAAGGCCGAACTCCAACGCGGAATTCTCCGTCTCGCGGAGCACGAGTGGCATAACTTGAGACCAGCCGGCTCCGAACCCTGACGCCCTGTTTTGAAACGAGGTTGACCGAGCCATGACCGACTGAAACGAGACGGAGTCTCAGCAGCACGTCTCGGCAACACGATCCACGACCGCATTTGGTCCGGGCCAATTTGACGAAACGCCAGCCCATGGAGGGGCCGCTTCATCATCGACACACGATTCCGCGCAGCCGCCGATGGTTTGCCGCGCTGGTCTGCGTGTGCGCTGTTTTCAGCATCGCCGGCGGCAGCCGGGACGGCTTCTGTGCGGAGTATTCCGATGCGTTCGAGTCATCACGGACCAGTTGGGAGGTGCACAGCGATGAGACTCGCGTGCAGGTGGGGCACCACCAACGTAATTTCGATGTGGCCCACGCGGGTGAGGCGTCGGAGCATCTCCGGCTGATTGCCGACGACGACGACACCGTCGTTCGCCTGGAACATCCGGTCGATGCCTCGCGGGTCCACGGCGAACTGCGGGCTTCGGTGTGGGTCATGGGAAGCCGGTCGGGGGCCGTGCTCGCGATGCACGTGCGGCTGCCGCACCAAATCGATCCTCGGACCGGCAAACCGCTGGAGTTCGAACTGCGGGGAGAGCCGTACACCAAGACGGAGCGGTGGGAACAGTTGAGCGTCGGTTCCACGGAGGAGGCGGTTGAAAGGCAACTTGTGCTGTGGCGTCGCCGGCTGGCGAACACGGGAGAAGGCAAGACCCTCGACAGTCACGACGCCACTGTCGAAAGGCTCTCCCTGATCGTCCCCGTGAGCCGCGGCGTGACCGAGTTGCTGACAGACGACCTGGCCTTCGGCACAATCGTGAGGCCGAATGGGCCTTCGAACGCCTTGCTTCAGGAGACTCGTCCCCGCGAACGTCAGGAGAGCCCGATTCGCCTCGGCCCCAAGCAGTTGCTTGTTCGGGGCAAGCCGTTTTTTCCAAGATTCGCTGCGTATCAGGGGGAGAATCTTGACACGTTGCGTGAGATGGGCATCAACGTGGCTCTGATCGAGCGGTATGACGAGCAGATCCTGATCGACGAACTCGAGCGACGCGATATCTGGGCGATGTCAGCCCCGCCACAGCCGGCCATGGCCGACGCTGATCTCGAGGGGTCCGCAGACGCAGGATTGATGCCGATTCCCGCCTCGACGGAGCGGATTCTGTTTTGGATGCTCGGCACGCGCATTCCCGCCGCCGAACTCCGAAATGTGGAGCGCTGGATCGACCAGATTCGCGATGCCGACCGAGCCTTCACCCGCCCGCGGCCCATCATGGCGGATGTCGTCAGCGAGGAACGCGCCTTCTCGCGGCACGTTTCCCTGATCGGCAGCAGCCGCCATTCCCTGCATACGACCTTCTCGCCGCTCGAATACCGCGATTATCTCAACTACAAGAAGCTGCTCGCATTGCCGGACCGCTTCCCGTTCACCTGGATCCAAACGGAGCCGGCACCTCCCAATGTCGTCACTCGGCATCCGTCACGGGACCGTCCGATCTTTGTCGAGGCCGAACAAATCTGGATGCAGGCGTGGGCGGCGATCGCAGTCGGCCATCGGGCCATCGGTTTCTGGAAATCCACGCCTTTCGACGACGGCTCGCCCGCTGCCCGGGAGAGGCGAGTGGCCATCGCCCTGTTGAACGCTCAGATCGACCTGTTGGAGCCGTTGCTGGCGACCGGCAAGGTCGTCGACGACATTCCGGTCAGTATTCGGTCCGACAAACAAGCGAGGGCCCCCCAAACCGGGTCGCGGCTCATTCCTTCCCTGCGGCGCCCGCGGCAGCCGGGGCGGGTTGAACATTCGGAAATCCGGGCGGCTGTCATCGAGAGCAAGTACGGGCTGCTGGTGATTCCGAACTGGTATCAGGCCGGTGCCCAGTTTCAGCCGGGGGACATGTCCGCCCGTGAGGTCAGTTTTGTCGTGCGCGGCGTTGAGCACGCCCGAGCCTGGGAGGTCAGCACCACGAACGTGAGGCCGCTCGATATCAACCAACCACTCCCCGGAGGCACCGAGTTCCGGCTCCCCGTGATGGATCAGTTCGCTTTCGTGGTGATCAGCAACGATCTCGAATGGGAAAAGATGCTCACGCGGCGTATGCGGGAAAACCAGCAGCGCTGTGCCCGGCTGTGGGTTGAATTGGCACAGGCGCGGCTGGACCGTGTCCGTCCCACGCACGAAATTCTGCAGCAAACAGCGCGTTCCAGGGTCAAGGACGGAACGGCGTATCTGCAGTCGGCGACGCAGCGGCTCGACGAAGCGGAAGTCCAACTTCACGAACAACATTTCAATGAGGCCCGCCGGCTCAGCCGTCTGTCGCTGCGACTGCTGCGGCGGCTCCAGCGGGCGCACTGGGACAACGCTGTCGCCGGGCTGTCGTCACCCGTTTCCAGTCCGCACACCCTCTGCTTCAACACCCTGCCCGACCATTGGCGGATGGTCGCATCCATTGGCCGAAGCGCCGGAGAATCCAACGAAGCTCTGTTGCGTTCCGGCAACTTTGAAGATTTCGACACGGTCGTCGCCGATGGCTGGGACGTTCCTCACATCACTCCGCCCCATGAAGGAGAGACGCGGAGTGTTGAATTACAGACGGACGCCTACGAGGGCAAGTACGCACTCCGGCTTCTCTCACGGTCGGCGGCGACGGAGGGCGTCCGTCCCATCCCTTCGTCGCCGAATATCGTCGTCTTCTCTCCCCGAATCCCCGTCCAGGGCCGTCAAATCGTCGTCATCAGCGGACGGGGGCGGGTGCAGGAACCGATCAATGGCCATCCGGACGGCCTGATGATCTACGACAACATCAAAGGCACCGTTGGAGCGCTCCGTTGGCATGGGCAGCCTCCCCAGGGGGAGTGGCAGCAGTTCCGTTTGATT
This sequence comes from Planctomycetaceae bacterium, assembly GCA_029259845.1. GTDB lineage: Bacteria > Planctomycetota > Planctomycetia > Planctomycetales > Planctomycetaceae > JAHBXU01. The sequence continues at coordinate 32,450 of JAJDEI010000098.1, forward strand.
CGCGAGGTCGCCCGCAGCCGCGATCTGCAAATCTACTTCGAACTCAACGGCGATGGCGATGTGCGTCTGGACGATGTCCGGGTCGTGGCACTCAGCCCGCTGCAGACGGCCGGCGGATCCGCAACCCGGCCCGACCGGCCTCGTCGCAAGCTCTTGGATTTTGCGCCGGGATTCCCTAAAGTCCCGCAGTGGTTCGGTCGCGGGATCGGGTCTGCTCCGGAGTGAAAGGCCCGCGCGGCCCCGCGGGCAACCATTCCTGTCCGGGAATTCCGAGTCGTCGTTGAAGACGCTTGCGGATTCGCCCGACTCAGGCAGTCCCCGACGCTCTCATGCGTTTCGCCCGATGGAAGGCAACGTTGCGGCAAGCCGGGTCCGCCCGGCCCGACAGAGTTCACCACTGACAACTGACCACTGACCACTCACCCGTCACAACGACCACGAGCCAGCAGGAACAACGCGATGCCCATTGCCACCCCTCAGCAGTACGCAGCCATGCTCGATGCGGCTCAGGAAGGGAGCTACGCCTATCCGGCGATCAACGTCACCTCACTGGTTACCATCAACGCCGCCCTGAAGGCTTTCGCAGACAAGAAATCCGACGGCATCATCCAGGTCTCGACCGGCGGCGGACAGTTCGCCTCCGGACTTGGGGTCAACGATGCGGTCCTGGGATCGGTCGTTCTGGCGGAAGCCGCCCATCGGCTCGCCGAACGCTACAACGTGTTTGTCGCCCTGCACACCGACCACTGCCAGCCGGGAAAAGTCGACGGCTTTCTCAAGCCCCTGATCGCAGAAACCCGACGACGACGCGAAGCCGGACACGGCAATCTGTTTCAATCACACATGCTCGACGCCTCCGAACTGCCCCTCAAAGAGAACATGGCACTCAGCCGGGAGCTCCTCAAGGAATGTGCGCAGTGTGAAATCATTCTTGAGGTCGAAGCGGGCGTCGTCGGCGGCGAAGAGGACGGCATGGACAATACCGATCTGCCGGATGACAAACTGTACACCTCACCTGAGGACATGCTCGAGGTTTACGACTCATTGCACGGTCTCGGGCGATACATGTTCGCCGCGACCTTTGGCAATGTGCACGGACACTACAAGCCGGGCTCCGTCAAACTGCGTCCCGATATCCTCAAGCAGGGCCAGGAAGCGGTCATCGCCAAGAACGGCCCGGAGGCGGAGTTCGACCTTGTCTTCCACGGCGGGTCCGGCACGCCGCGACACGAACTCGAAGAAACCCTCGCCTACGGCGTCGTCAAAATGAACATCGACACCGACACCCAATACGCCTTCAGCCGGCCGGTCGCCGACCACATCTTCAAGAACTACGACGGCGTCCTCAAACTCGACGGCGAGATCGGAAACAAGAAAGCCTACGATCCCCGCAGCTATCTCAAGAAAGCCGAGACCGGCGTTACCGAACGGCTCGCCACCGCCTGCGACGACCTGCATTCCACCGGCCACACGATCTACGGCAAGGTTTGAATCCGATCGTCTCACAACCACAGAGCACGGAACCTCTCCGCACTGTGAGCTTTCCGCCGCGCCGACTCCGCTTGCGGTTTTGCACTCATGCCGACACCCGGAGAACGAACGCCGCCGACATCACTCTGCAGCAGGAGCCGCCGGTGGCGCATCCGGTTCCTCCCCACGCAAGTACCCCGGCAAGTCCTGTTTCCGGAAGCGGAGCCGGATCTTGCCCTGACAACATTCGCACGGCTTGATCTCGTACATCGGGATCGAGCAGACATCGCACCAGTAATCGGTGAATTGCCGCGTGCCTGTCCCGTCGAAGGTAAACACCATCAGCACCTGCAGGTATGGGAGTCCCGGACGCCGGTAGCAGACGAGTTCGACTTTGCGGTCGCGTAGTTGCGCATCCTGAAAAAACGCGCGGCCACGCCAGTCAGCGAGGATCGGAAGGAGTTCCCCAGTGTCCGTTTCCAGGACCGCCTGCCCCGCCATTTCCTCGGCAACGGTCATCCCCCGACGCTTGAGGGCATCCTTCAGGAGCACGACCCGTCCCGTGTACAATTGCCGTTGTGTGACGGCCGGTGCCGCATGGGAGTCGTCCGTTTGTGGAGGAGATGCCGCGGGCCGATCATCGAGCGGCGGACCGGCGACATCGGGAGAACAGCAGACAAACAATCCCATCAAGAGGCCGGACAAGCCAACTCGCCAATGACGCGCAAACTGTGGGCCGGTCACGTTAACTCCCGCATCACGGACGTCATTCTTCGCCGATGCCGGCCACCACGAGCCGCAGTGCCGGCCGCTTGTCGTCGGCGGTCGTTTGCAGGATCCAGAAGTCGTGGTCCGGGTCGTGGGTCAGTTTCGGCTGATCAGGTTTCTCCGCCTCGGGCGGCAGCAGTGAGAAGATCGCCGGATGCGACGACCCAGCGGCATCGGCACTGATGGCATTCAACTCGTCGGTATCCGTCAGTTTGTCTGTCGACTTGTCCTCCTGCGCCGGCAGGGCGAGGAGGAAGTCCGCCTGTTGGCTCGTTCCCACATGATTGCCGTCCTGCGGCTGTTGGCCGTACCGCAGCGTGTACAGGCCGGGGAGAATCACCTGGTCCCGGAAATCGGCGAACTCCCCCGGCTCGCCCACCCGGAGGACGCCCACCAGAACGCCCGGCTCAAACGGGTATTTCACCCGCAGGCCCGGCTTGAAGCCTGTCTTCTGCGCCGGAGACTTCACCAGCCAGAATTCGCATCGCGTTCCATCCTCGCCGGTGACACGATATCCGTCCTCGGCCAACAAGGCTTGGACGTCCGCTGCAAGCGCTTGGGGAACCGGCCCCGCCGCACCGAGATGGTATTCGTCAGCAGGGGCCTGGGTCGCAAGCAGGCTCAGCGCGACGAAAAGGACAACACTCAGAATCAGTTGCTTCATACGAATGGAAAACGTCAGGGTTGAACTGGGAACAAGCTTCCGGACCATGCCGGGAGGACTCACTTTTTGAAGATGGCGAGAAACGCGCTCCGGGAACCTTCCGTGCTCCAGCGGCAGTTAAGCCCGTCGCCCGCATAGGACTGTTTTAGGGAGTAGGCGGGAACGGCATAGTGCACGTCGGCCAGCGGTTGGTAGTAGACCATTTCGTTGGTGCAGATGCAGTCCTGATCGCCCAGCTTGCGGGTGCGAATCTCCGCCACATCACCCGCCTCAAACACCCCTTCCATTGTGCTGTGATCGTTCTGGAGCGTCAGGGAGGCTCGCTCGATCTGTTTGACATTCTTCGTGTAGTCGGCTGCCGACTGTCTCACAAAAGCAACCAGCGCCCGCTGCTGTTCATCTGACGCGTTTTCATCGACCAGGATGACCGAGTCGATCCATCCGTCCTGCATGGGGAAGATGCCGTCATTCCCCAGCGTTTTCTCGGCTTTCAGCACGAGAGCCACGCTCAGCCCTTCGAGATCGGTGCCGTTCCAGCCGCCTTCATCGACCTTCCATGCCATCACCGCTTCCTTGCCGACAAGGCCCATCTCGCCGTTGGCGAAACAGGGGCCGGTGTAGACATCACACGTGCGGGATTCCAGATACTGGCCGCGAATCTTGACAGCGTAAGTGGACTGCGCTGCCACAAACAGTACCGTCAGAAGTGTGAACGCGCCGATTGCTCGCATGGGTCCGACCTCCGCGTGGGAACCGAGTTTGCCAGGATGACCTCCGCCACACTCCCGATTCTCACGCCAGAGACAGGGGGCGTCAAGCGGCTTTTCGTGACCTCGCCACGGGCTCATCGACATCGTGATGTGAGCCTTCGATCCCGCTTGTGGATTAGCACCGCAATGAAGACCCACGGACGTCACACATCGTGCTCATCCGCAAGCGTTCTTCGGTGACCGGTCGTCATCCCGAAACGGCTGAGTGAGTCCCCAATCCTCATGAAGGCGACACGTAACAACTGCGCGTCTGGTCGAGACAGAATTCGCCGTCGCACAGTTTGCGGTCGGGACCGTAGATGGTTTGTGTTTTTTCGCACCAGTAGTTGCCGTCGCCGGTCGCTTCTTCGCCCGGTGGGAGGCCCGCATTGATGTACAGGCCCTTGGACAACAGGCAGCGGCAACGGTCCGGGTGATTCAAGACGTGAAGTTCGCGGGGCATCTCACAACCCTCCTTCCAGTTGACCGGTCGCTTTGAGGATCGCCCGGGTGACGGACGTTTGGGCCAGACGGACCTTGTAGGCATTCGCAGACAACGGCGTCGCCTCGCTCACCGCCGCCTCTCCTGCGAGCCGCGCAGTCTCCGGCGTCACCGTTTGGCCGATGAGTACATCCGCTGCCGGGTGGCTGACCCAGGGCGTTGGTGCCACATGTCCCAGAACAATTGAAGCCCGCCGCACGCGACCGGCGTCGACGTCCAACGTTGCCGCAGCAGCCGTGAGCGGCCAGTCGAGCCCCTCCATCTCCAGCACTTCGTAGGTCGCGCTGAGTTTCTGACCCGCCCCCGGCAGCCAGACATGCGTGAGCAACTGGCCCGGCTTGAGCAGCGTGACACCCTGCCGGTCGGTTTGGGGAGTGACAAAGAATTGGTCGAGCGGGAGCCATTGCTCCTGATCGGGCTCCGGTCCGGTGATGCGAACCTGTGCTCCCCAGGCAATGAATGCGGGGGCGAACCGGGACGCACTGACGAACTTGGCCGGACCGCTATTGCCGAAGACCGCGTGATAGCGGTTGTCGCCCACTTCCGGCAACGACCGGCCCCCGTCGCGGGCCAACAGTCCGTACCCGCTGCGGAAGTACCAGCAGTTGGGCAGATGGCACAGGTCGCCGCCCAGCGTGCCGTTCTGCTGAACCTGGATCGCCCGCACACCGTCAACAACATCCCGCAGCGACGGGTACTCCGCCAACAGGGGGCTGTAGGCGATCTCCTCCAGCGTCGTCAGCACGCCGATCGTCACGCCGCCGTCGACCGTGTCGATCCCCCGCAGGGAGTCGACGCGTGTGATGTCAACGACCCGCTTAGTCTCCAGGACGCTTTGCTGCAGCAGCGGCATGAGGTCCATGCCGGCAGCCAGAATCGTGCTGTCGCCGGGATGCTCGCCGAGCAGGGCAACCGCCTCGTTTTCGGTCTGAGGATGGGCATACTCGAAGGGGTTCATCGGTCGGCCTCCTTTCAGGCGCTGGCCAAGGCATCGAGGATGCGTTTGGGGGTGAGGGGGATGACGGGAACACGGACGCCGATCGCGTTGGCGACCGCGTTGGCGATCGCCGCGCCGCCGGAAATCACCGGCGGCTCGCCGAGACCGACGACACCTTTGTTGTACTGCTCGTCAGGCTCGTAGAACTCGACGACCAGTTCGCCGATGTCGCCGATCCGCGGCAGTTTGTAATCGCGCAGGTTGGCATTGATAAACCGGCCGGACGCGTTGTCCATGATCCGCTCTTCCGAGAGTCCGTAGGCGATGCACTGGATCATCGCACCAAGCACCTGGCTTTTGGCGAGCTGATGGTTGACGATGGTGCCGATGTCCTGCACGGCGACGTACTTGTTAATGCGGACCCGCCCGGTCTCCGGATCGACCGACAGGTCCACCATCTGCACGCCGCCGACTCCGGCGGAGGTCAGCCCGTCGTTCTTGGGGCCTTCGCCCATGACTTCCAGTCCCATCGGACCGAGCAGGCCTGCCGCCTGACGCCACGTGCAGACCGTCTTGCCGCCGGCGACAACATTCTCCCCGTCGGCAGAGAGTTGTGCAGCGTCGACATCGTACTTGGCGGCGACTTTGTCAAAGATCCTGCCCAGGGCGTCGATGGCGGCCCGTCGGTGGGGACCGCTGACGCCTCCGATGGTCGTGCTGCCCCCGGAGGGACCGGACGGCGGATACTTGTTGGAGCCGATGTTCACCTGAACGGCGGACAGCGGCAGTCCGAAGGTCTCCGCGACGACTTGGGCGATACAGGTCCGCGTGCCGGTCCCAATGTCTTGCGTGCCGGCGAAGGTCTCGACCGTGCCGTCCGGATGGACTTTGATGGTGCACGAACCGCCCCCCGCGCGACCGCCCCAGGTGTGCAACGCCATACCGAGGCCGCGTTTCCAACCACTGTCATCCCATTGGCCGCGGCCTTTCCACTTGCCCCGCCAGTCCATCAGCTCGGCGGCCGTTTCCATCTCCGCCTGATAGACCTCCGCCGGGTTCGACAACTGGGAGCCGGTCGAGATGCCGACGTTTTTCAGGAACACGTCGAGCGGGTCCATTCCCAGCGCGGCGGCGAGGTCGTCGATGACTGTGCAGGTGAGCGCACACGCCTGCGGATGATTCGGCGCCCGCCAGGCACGGGCGGGGCCGGTATTGGTCACAATGCCGGTCGTCCGCACGCGGCGGTGTTCCGGTTGAATGACATACGGCACCTGCGAGACGGTGCCTCCCTTAATGCCGTTCGTCCCCCAATGGTGACTGTCCCAGGCGACAATCGTGCCGTCACTCTTGGCGGCGATGGTCACATCAGCAAAGCCGGAAGGCCGCGAGCCGGCGACGCCCAATTCGGCACGTCGGCCGAGATGCAGTTGGACTGGGCGGCCCGCCTGTTTGGCGAGAGCTGCACAGGCGATGCCCCATTCGTCGGCAGCGAACTTGGAGCCAAACCCGCCGCCGATGTACTCGCAGTTGACGGTCACATTGGCGGCGTCGATGCCAATCTCCGGAGCACCGGCAAACTGTCCGCCGGTGCCGGAGACGTTCTGCGTGGAAAGCTGGACGTCCAACTTGTCGTCCCCATTCCACGCGCAGGTGGAGCCGTGCGGTTCCAGGCAACAGTGCGTGATGGAATGGATCCCGTAGTGCCCTTTATGGACGACGTCGGCGTTCTTGATGGCTGCGTCCGGATCGCCGTCGACGCTCTCCCGACGTCCCGGTTTAGAGAGGCCGCGGGCTGCGGCGGCCTCCAGATCGTCCTCGTCAACGAAGTGATCGAGCACTTCGTATTCGATCTTGATCGCCTTGGCCCCCTGGGCCGCCTGAGCCGGCGTCTCCGCGGCGACCGCGGCGATCGGCGTCCCCTCCCAGTTGATCTCGAACAGCGTGTCCCCGTCCGGAGCCCGCTGCGGAAAGACGTAGGCCGCCTTCACCCCCGCGACATCCTTGAGGGGCGAAAGGTCGATGCTCGTGATCTTCGCATGGGCGTGGGGAGAAGTGAGCAGCCGCGTGTGCAGCCCGGCGTAGTCCGTCGAATACTTGGCGAATCCGGACGCTTTTTCCACTCCGTCGATCCGCTCGATGGGATGGTGGAAGACGGTGTTTTCGTCACGTGGCTTCCAGTCAACTTTGAGTTCGACCATCACGCACCTCCTTTGGCCAGTTCGAGGGCACACTTGGTGATGCCGTCATACGTTCCGCATCGGCAGACGTTGCCGCCGAGGCCCTTGCGGATCTCTTCGAGACTGGCGGTCGGGTTCTGTTCGAGAAACGCCCGTGTGGCGACAACGAAACCGGGCGTGCAGTACCCGCACTGCAAACCGTCGTGCTTGACGAAGCCGGCGATGACCGGGTCGATGCTGCGACCGTCGCGGAGCGACTCCACCGTCCGGATTTTCTTGCCCTCCGCCTGCAGAGCGAAGGTCGTGCCGGCGTACGTCGCCTTGCCGTCAATCATGACGGTGTCGGCTCCGTCGACGTAGATGTCCTGCAAGTCCTTGCAACCGGTGAGGCCGAGTTGATCGCGGAGGACTTCGAGCAGCGACGTGCGCGGCTCAACGGTGACCTTACGGTCCTCGCCGTTGACGTTGAGCGTGATCTCCTTCGCCCCGCTCACGACGTTGGTGTTGCCGTCCTGGGCGGCGACCGCCGGCTCGCCCCGCGTGGCGACCGCTGTCGCCGCCATCGCGGCTCCGGAGCCTTTCAGAAACGACCGACGGCTGTAACCGGACCGGGAAGTCGTTGCTCCCGGAGAATTAGGCGGATGATGTGAACCGGCTGAACTGGAGGAACCGGCCGCAGAGAAGGGACCCGGCAGAGGGCCGCCACGGGATGTCTTGTCATGACCTGCCATCAGCCGTCACCTCCCCAAGTTGCAAGTGTCGTGAGGTTGCAAGTGTCGTGAGTGGCGTGAGCAAGATGCGATTGCAGCAGCGGCACGCGAGCCGTCAACGGTCGCACCCCATTTGAAAGGTGCCATACCAGTCGGCCCGCCAAACACGTCACCTTCCGCAATTTGCCTGACCCGCATTGTAACGTCAGCCGGCAGAGTCACAAGTAAACGGGGTCACAAGGCAGGGCCATTCAAAGTTTCACTTGGGAGAAGACCGACCGGGACAAGCTCGATGGTAACCCAGGGCCAGCGCACACTTAGCCCTTGCTTTTGCGGGACTTATGTGTCCTGAACGTTCAAAAAACCGCAATCGTGACCAGCCGCCGGGCGGTGATGACGTGGGGTTCGGTTTCCGGAAAGACACCGAGGAGGAACTTGGTTC
>JAJDEI010000099.1 GCA_029259845.1 Planctomycetaceae bacterium
GTTGGAGCTGACAGCTTCAGTTGGGGCTCAGCAAACGGGGCTCGGGTGATGTGTTGAAAAAGTGGTAAGACGAAAATGCATTCTGTCAGTAGAGGCGTTATTGGTGGTGGTGTAACAAACATCATCAACAACGACACCCACCGAACAGAATGCCGCTGAAAACTATCCTCAATCACGTCGAAAAGCAAAAGGGAGTTGTGTATCAGAACATCGGCTGGGGCGAAAACCATGAGTCGCTGCTAATCCGACTGCAACCGCATGCTCGGTCGCGGCCGGTGTGTCGCGTCTGCGGTCGCAAGGGATCGTGCTATGACACGCAGCCTGAGCGGCGGTTTGAATTCGTCCCGCTGTGGGCGATCCCGGTGTTCTTTGTGGATGCGATGCGGCAAGTCAACGGTGATCGTTGCGGTGTCAAAGTGGAACGTGTTCCGTGGAGCGACGGCAAGCACCGAACCACGTTCAGCGATCGTCTGTTTTTGTCCCGATGGGCCAAACGTTTGAGCTGGAAGGAAACGGCGACGGTGTTCGGCACGAGCGGGGACACGGTGTTTCGAGCCGTACCGTGGGTGGTGGGCTGGGGACGTGAAAATCAGGAACGCGGCGAGGTTGAAGCGATCGGAATCGATGAGATTCAGTACCGCCGCGGTCATCGGTATCTGACTCTGGCCGATCAGAGTGACGCCGGTTCGCGGCGTCTGCTGCCTGTGGCACGCGATCGCACCGAAGACAGTCGGCGCCCGTTCTTGGAGATTCTGCCGAAGGCCACCTTGCAGAGCATTCCGTTTGTTGGCACCGATCTGTGGAAGCCGTCCCTGAACGTGGTTGCCGAATGCTGCGGTCACGCGGTTCAAATTCCGGACCGTTTTCAGGTGATGAAAAAGTTCGGCGAGCAACTGGACCAGGTGCGAGCCACCGAGGCGCGGCAGATGACGGCGGATGGCGACGAACCGGTGTGGAAGCATTCGCGGTGGTGCCTGCTGAAGCGTCGTGAGAAGCTGACCGACAAACAGACGGTGAAGCGGAAGGAATTGCTGCCATACAACCTTCGCCGTGTGCGTGCGTATCGGATGCGAGAAGACTTCCCGCGATTTTGGCAGTATCGCAGTCCGACGGGGGCGGGGACATTTCTGGATGAATGGTGCACGCGAGCAATGCGATCGCAGATCGATCCGATAAAACAGATGGCCAACACGCTTCGCCGCCATCGCGAACTGTTGCGGAACTGGTTTCGAGCCAAAGGGGAACTCAGCAGCGGTTCTGTCGAGGGCCTGAACAACAAAGCCCAGCTCGCGATGAAAAAGGCCGACGGTTTCAAATCCTACGAAACCATCGAAATCGCCCTGTGTCACCAGCTCGAAAAACTCCCCAAGCCCCAACGAACCCATAGATTCTACTGACGAGGCTCTTTTTTGAATTGCTTCGGCGGCGGGCGACGGGATTTGTTCTCTACATCGGTGTTCCACGATCGGGATTGTCTCGTCGGCTCGCGACCGATCAGCTCACAGAGGCGGTGATAGAGCCAATCGACAAACTTCTGCGATACACGTGTCGGTTCCGATTCGTCGTGCGGATGCTTTTCAGCCAGACCTTGACTTTGCCATTCTCCGGTTCACTTTGAATCGCGGCCATTGCACCGCCGCGTTTTAGCACCGCGCCGGTACGCCACTGAGCGTTTTTGTGAACCTCCTTGTGTCGATGAGCCTGGACGATGAAACGGTGGATCACCGCTTCGGGAAAGAAGTCCGACTGCCAGGTGACTTCGTGCCGGCTGGATTCGTCCCAGCCCGTCAAGAAGCTCTTGCTCTGCAATCCTCGCGGAAAGAAAAAAGTACCCCGCTCGGCGTCGTAGAAACAGAGCTCCGTCAACTTCAGGACAGCCTGCACGACATCCCCGGCGGCAGCCGGATCGGTGATGGTGATTTCGCCCCTGGTTCGCTGGGCGGCTTTGCGGATTTCGTCCTCCGCCAACCACGGTTCCGGTTTGAGCCGTTCTGATTCGCGGATCAACTCGTACACCGGATGCTTCAGCCAATGGGGGTTGATCAGCCAGTGTTGTAAGACGGTGTCCCGCTCGGCCTTGAGCAGGCGACTTTGTCCTTCCGGGAACTCATCGGCCTGCTGTGAACGTTTCTGTCGCCGCAGCTTCTCGAGCTGCCGTCTGTCGCAATCGAGCAGTCCGAAGTAAAACACGCTGCCGAAATGGTGCAGAGTCCGCAGGTATACGTCCTGCTTACTTTGTTTCTTGATGCCAAAGTCCCGGCACCATTGGCGATAGACCTGCAAGTTGACGAGAGCGCGGCCAGCCACTCTGCTTTGGACATGCTGCTTCAATGCGACAAACTCCCTCGGCACTTTGCGGTGCAGCTCGTCCATCACTTTGCTGTGCGGCTCGTCCATAAGGGCGAGTTCATCTTTGATGAGGTCGAGAAGCTCCTCGTTTGCCCTGGCCGTTGTTTCGTCCGTCGCCGAGAATCCCTCGACGACGCGAATTGGACGATTGAATCTATGTTTAATCCGCAAACGATCAGCATAGTCATCATCGATGCTTCTCAGTCGATCTGATTCCTCGTCATCACACTTGGTGTTGACGAGAATCACGTGGGCATCCGCGCCGACAAAGTGCCGGATCATCTTCAGCCAATACGACAGTCGATTGCCGTCCCGTTCGGGTTCGTCCATCTCCGGGCCGTGCTCTTCGACCTGCGTCGCGTCCAGGACCAGGAGGCACAGCGACCGCGATGTGAGAAACATCTCATGCGTGCCGTGCAGGACGTGCTGTCCTCCAAAATCCCAGACCTTCAATTGCACATAGAGATCTCGCACCTGCGTCCGCCAACTCGGAGTGATCAACTCGAAGTCATCCGTTTCCCTGCGCTGGGACGAATCGGCAAGGCGGAAGCGAAAGAACCAGTCACAAAGCGATGTCTTGCCGGCTCCTGGCTCCCCCAGAACGACAATTTTCGCCTCAGGACTGGCCAGGCCATCAAGGACCGCCTCGAAGATTTGCTCGGCACTCTCAGTTTTCAGGACTTCCGGGGCGACGGATGTCACAGGCGTATTCGTGACGTTCAGTCCTTCAAGACAGCGGAGATGTCCTGCCTGCCACTCAAGTGCCAGGGCCTTGAGACCATCGTCCCCCAACTTCGTATGTCCGAAGTTCAGAGTCTGGAGATTGTCGAGATATTTTGCCTGGGCAGCCAGAGCCTTGACTCCGGAGTCGCCCACGTTCGTCGACGAGAGATCGAGCGCTTCGAGGCTCGCGAGACCCTTGCCTTGGCTTGCCAGCGCCTTGAGTCCGACGTTGCCGATCGGCCATCCATTGAGTGCGAGCACCTTGAGTCCGGTGAGGTTTCTCAACAGGGCCGCGCAGCCCTTCGCAGTGACCTGCAGTTCCGATGCATCAGTCTCGACGAACCGCTCAAGATTGACGAAATGCTTCGCTTGCGCAGCCAGCGCACAGAGGCCCTCGTCTCCGAAGGTGCAACTGCTAGACTCAATCACTCGGAGCCCGCTGAAATGCTCCGCGTTCGCAGCCAGCGTTTTGAGGCCGTCGTCTCCAACATCGAGGGAGAGAGACCGGATCATCGGGAGAAGCTTCGCATGCGCGGCCAGTGCCTGAAGTCCGCCATCACCGGCAAACAAGTCGATTGCCAGCAGATCCGGCAGGTGCTCCGCGTGCTTGGCCAGCACCTCCAGCGTTGTCCCCTCGAATAAGGATTCCAGCGTGAGGCATTCCAAGTCGGGGAGTTGCTGGACAATCACATGGAGGACCTCGTCGAACAGCATCGCGTCATCGCCGATATCAAGAGCTGCTTCGTTGAGGTCGATGAGGTCTAACTCGCGGCCGCCGCTCTCCTTGCAGTCGGCGATCAGTTTGTTGAATTCCCGCCGGTCAAAATCAGCCATCGGTGGCGGCCTCCGGTGAATCTGTTGGTCTCGACGATATCCATTCTACAGAAATCGAGTCGGGCAATGCTCTCCAATTGACTGGATTTGTTCGCTGGCAACAGCCATCCTCAATCTTCTTCTCATTTAGAACTTACCGAGACAACCCATGAATGCCTGGCATCGGTTTGGATTTGTGACGGGCTGCCTTTTCTTCTCCTTGATGAGTGCTGACGCAGTCGGTGCGGAGAATCCGCCGAATATCGTGCTGCTCATGGGGGATGACCATGGTTGGGACGAGACCGGCTACAACGGGCATCCCCACCTGAAGACACCGGTGCTGGATGACATGGCCGCGTCGGGACTCCGACTCGACAACTTCTACTCCGCGCACCCGTCCTGTTCTCCGACACGAGGAAGTGTGATCACCGGTCGGCATCCCAACCGGTATGGGACGTTTGCCCCGAATTGTTCGATCAGACCCGAAGAAATCAGCGTGGCTCAGTTGCTCAATCAGGCGGGCTACGCCTGCGGCCATTTTGGGAAGTGGCACCTCGGACCGGTGAAGGCTGAGTCGCCGACCAATCCGGGAGCAATGGGCTTCGATGAATGGCTGTCGCACGACAATTTTTTCGAACTGAACCCGCACTTCTCCCGAAACGGCGGGCCTCCGGAACTGTTCCCAGGCGAAAGCTCGGAGATTCTCATCGACGAGACCGTGCGTTTCATCAAGCAGGCGGCGGGTCGTAACCGGCCGTTCTTTGCGGTCGTGTGGTTCGGCTCACCACACGAGCCCTACAGCGGATTGGAAGATGACCTGGCACTCTACTCCGATCTGCCGTCCAAGTACCCGGACAAGACGGTCCGGCTCACGTCCAATCAAACGGGCCGCCCGACACAGCGTCCGCTCGGCGAGGTTTTGCAGGAACGATACGCAGAGATCACAGCGATGGACCGCTCGATCGGACGACTCCGGGAATGGCTCGGTCGGGCGAATCTCCGCCACAACACTCTGTTGTGGTACTGCGGCGACAATGGGACTCCCAGCGGCGGGATTGTGACATCGCCGTTTCGAGGTCAGAAAGGCACGATGTACGAGGGAGGGATTCGGGTGCCCGGATTGATCGAGTGGCCTGCGCGAATCTCCCAGCCCCGTGTGTCATCCGTCAACACGGTGACCAGCGATATGCTGCCAACGCTCTGTGATCTCACGGGGCAGCCTGTGCCCGACCGTCCCCTGGATGGCATCAGCCTGAAGCCGCTCCTCGATGGGGAAATGACGGAACGCCCGAGTCCAATCTTCTTCTGGAGTTACCCTCGTGGCGGCCAGGGACGGGCGCGTCGACCGTACATCGACCCCAAGCTGCAGGAGGGGACGACTCCGCTGGTCAAGATGATGGCGGGACGATATACGAGAAACTTTACCAACTTCCACCATCCTAAAATCACCGAAGAGGACTTCGGTGGCTCGCGGGTCATGCTCGCGGGTCGCGACAAGTTGGTCGTCGGCAAGGCCCAGGCAGAACTCTTCGATCTCAAGAATGATTCCGTAGAGAAGAACAACCTGATCGAATCCCGCTCCGAAGTTGCCGACGGGATGAAGAGGGAGCTTCGTAAATGGCAGGCATCTGTGCTCAATAGCCTGACCGGAGCTGATTACTGATCCAGGGGTTTTAACGCGCCACGACGGCAGGGCTCCCTCTTCGCAATCGGCCTGCCGCGCCCGCGACTGCCATTCACCCATCGAACTCAAACGCCTCACAGCAGAAGCCGGTTCGAGCGATGATCAAGGCTGATGTGATCGTCGTCGGAGCTGGCGGAAGGCGGAGTCGAGATGTCTGGCGGGAGAGCCTACAATCAGCCATGCGTTCTAGATCCCCATTCTTGCGATCACTGCTCGTGCTCATGGCTGTCCTGGCTTGCGGGGGAGCGGTGCGGGCGGAGGTGACGCCGGCGCAGTCGAAGGAGCTCCGGCAGCTCAAGCGTGATTTGGCCAAAGTCACCTCGCGATTGCGGAAGAAGGAATTCGACGAAGTCGAGACCCTGCTCGACGATGCCGAAGCCAGGGTGCAGGCGATCATGGCCGCGGCGGACGTTGGCGAGAAGAGCCGGCGCCTGTTGGGCATCCCGCAGCTCATCGCGAGCCGTCGCAAGGCGCTGGAACTTCAGCGACAAAAGGCCGAGGGACGACCGGTCCCGAAGGGAGTCAGCTTCAAGACAGACGTGGTGCCGGTGATTACCGAACATTGTCTGGAGTGCCACGGACCGAACAACCCGAGAGCCGGGTTGAACCTGAGCACGTTTGTCGGTTGGAAACGGGGTGGGGTGAACGGCCCGTTGCTGGTGCCGGGAGCTGCGCTGAACAGCCGGGTCATCGCCCGGTTGGCGGCCAACGACGCCAAGGTCCGCATGCCGCGCGGGCGAGACCCGTTGCCGAGCCAAAGCCTTGAGACCATCGTCGGGTGGATCAATCAGGGGGCCCGGTACGACGGCGGCGACGAGAAAACGCCGCTCACGGAACTCTCGAAGCCGCGGCCGATGGTCGAGATTCCCAAGCCGCAGGGAACGGAGACGGTTTCGTTCACGAAGGACATCGCTCCCATGATGGTGCGGCTGTGTGTGCGATGTCATTCGGGCGATACGCCGCGGAGCGGGCTGTCACTGGTCAGCTTCGCCAACATGATGGCCGGCGGGGAGAGCGGCCCAGTGATTATCCCCGGCAAGCGGGAAGAGAGCCGCCTGTTCCGGCTGGTCGGAGGACTCGAAAATCCCCGCATGCCCCAGGGGCGGGCCCGCATCACCCGCAAGAACTACGAGGATCTTGTCACGTGGTTCGACGAGGGCAATGTATTTGACGGCGACGATGCGAACGCCCCGTTGACGAGTTATGTCCCCTCGACTGAGCAACTGGCTGCCGAACGGTTCGCGAAGATGTCGGCCGACGAATGGCTGGCCCATCGCAAGGAGCGAACCGACGCGATTTGGAAGCGGTCGCTGCCCAGCGAGAGCCACGAAACGGTGGAAACCGGGGAGTTCCTGATCGTCGGCGACGTTTCCGCGGAGCGGCTGCAGGAGATTGGCGAATGGGCGGAGGAGCATTTGCAAACCCTTCAGCGGATGTTCGACGCCAAATCCGAGGACACGGCGAGCCCCGTTTGGAAGGGAAAGCTGACAATCATGGTCTTTCAGAAACGCTTCGGCTTCACAGAGTATTCCCTGTCGGTGCGCGACCGTGCTGAATTGGGCGGCCTGTTCGGGGATTCCGTCGTGACGCCGACGTTTGAGGATGCGTACATCGTGCTGCTGGATGTGGGGGATGAACCGAGCGGCACACAACCCGGATTGCGGTCGGTCTTGCGGGATCAGCTGAGCGGTGTGTTTGTCAGTCGTGGCGTCGATTTGCCGGACTGGCTGGTGCGGGGGACGGGGCTGTTTGTGGCGTATCAGGCGGACCGTGCGAATCCGTATTTCAAGGGATTGCCTCAGCGAGCCGAAAAGACGTTGCAGGCGATCGACATGCCGGCGGATGTGTTGTCCGACGGGATGTTCTCGCCGGCGGAAGTTGGTCCGGTCGGTTATCTGGCCGTGCGGTTTCTGGTCGAACAGACGAACATCGTGAAGTTCGCGGGGCTGGTCCGCTCGCTGCAGCGGGGAACTCCATTGGCCGAGGCGTTTTCCGCGGCAAGCGGAAGCGATCTGGAGACATTCACGCAAGTTTTCCTGGCCTCGACAAAAAGAGGCCGCTGATCGGACACCGGTCAGAAGTTCGGACGAGTCGAGTAATCATGCAGGACGTCGTGGTGATCGGTGGGGGAGCGATCGGACTCAGCGCCGCCTACGAGTTGGCGGGGCGCGGCCTGAAAGTGACGGTCCTCGATGCGGGACAGCCGGGACGTGAGGCTTCGTGGGCGGGAGCGGGTATCTTGCCTCCAGGCCATCCGGGCGACCCTGGACATCCGCTTGTCCCCCTGTGCCTTGCGACACGTGAACTGTGGCCGGAGCTGAGTGCGGAGTTGCGGGAGTTCACGGGCATCGACAACGGTTTTCGCCGCTGCGGCGGGATTGGCGTGTGTCCCACTGGCGAGGGCGACACGCTTCTCCCGGCTGAGATCGAGACCTGGCGAACGGCCAACGTCCGCGTCGAGCCGCTCTCGGCTGCGGAATTGCACGAGCATGAACCATTGCTGTTGCCGGGCGCGCAGCGGGAAGGAGTGCAAGGGTACCGGCTGCCCGATCTGTGCCAAGTCCGAAACCCGCGGCACCTGAAGGCCGTTGCGATCGGCTGTACGCGCCGAGGTGTCGATATTCGTGCCGGGCAGCCGGTTGTAGAGTTCGAGCGCTCCGGCGGACGGGTCAGGGCGGTGAGGACTCCGACCGAGCATTTCGAGGCGGAGGCGTTTCTGGTGACGGCCGGGGCGTGGACGCAGCAACTGCTGAAAGGCATCGCAGGCAGCGTGGAAATCGTTCCGGTGCGAGGGCAAATCGTCCTGCTCAATCTGCCGCAACTGTTGACCCGTCATATCATCGAAAGCGGCCCGCGTTATCTGGTGCCGCGTCCTGACGGGCGGCTGCTGATCGGTTCGACCGAGGAATGGGCCGGCTTTGACAAACGGAACACGGTCTCCGCACTGAGGGGTCTGTTGGAATTCGCCGAGTCACTGATGCCCGCGTTGGCTGACGCTCGTTTTGAACGCGCCTGGTCCGGGTTGCGGCCTCATGTGCCGGACGGGCTGCCGTACATGGGACGTGTTCCCGACAGCCGCAATCTTTACGTCGCCGCCGGCCACTTTCGGGGAGGGCTCAACCTGTCCCCGATCACCGCCCGCGTGATGAGTCAGTTGATCACCGGCGAGACACCGGCGGTCCCGATGGCCGCGTTTGCTCTCGACCGATGATGCCCTCTCCCGGACTCAGAGCGCAAGCGACGGGCCGACCTTCAGGGGGACGAGGCTCCCGTCGGATTCGTCGCTGAGGACGGCACCGTCGCCCTGACGGTGGAATTCGGTCCGACATCCGATAAACTCCGCCGGGCCGCAACATCAGGCGTCCGGACTTCAAACAAGGAGCGAACGGTGAGTGACGACAAGACCGCGCTGGTGGGCATCGTGATGGGGAGTAAATCCGACTGGGATACGATGAAACACTGCCGGGACATGCTCGCGGAGTTCGGTGTTGCGTCGGAGTGCCGCGTGCTGTCGGCCCATCGCACGCCGCAGCAGGCGACCGAATTCGCGACGACAGCCGAAGAACGGGGCGTCGAAGTGGTCATCGCGGCCGCGGGCGGGGCGGCTCATCTCGCTGGCGTGATGGCCGCGCACACCCTGCTGCCGGTGCTCGGCGTGCCGATGCAGGCATGGTCGTTGGACGGGTTGGACTCGCTGCTGGCGACGGTGCAAATGCCGCGTGGGATTCCGGTCGGCACACTGGCAATCGGCAAAGCGGGCGCCGTCAACGCCGCTTTGCTGGCCGTCAGCATCCTCGCCGGCAAGCGGCCCGAACTGCGGGAGAAGCTCAAAACATTCCGGCGTCAGCAGGCAGAGACGATTCTCGGCGAGACGCTGGAGTGATCTCGGCTGCGGTGCAGAGAGTTGTTCGTCCCGCACAATGCCGTGTGGCGGGACGCGAAACAGAGTTTCGCGAAAGTGCGTTCCCGAACAGAGTTTGGGAACGAGGTTCACAGCAGCGTTTCGCGAAAGTCTGTTCCCGGACGCGGTGCTGTACGCCCCCGACTTGCCTTGCGAGTATGTGTGACGCAAGTTCTTAACGCCGAAGGCGTTCCACATCACAGCCCAGGGTCAGCGGCGTAGCCGCGCCACCCTGGAAAACTGGGGACGACAACGAATTGAACCCTGCAAGGGTTCCACAACACGAACGCTCGGGGTCTCCCGGCAAATGGACGATTGTCCAACCCTTTCAGGGTTGCAACTTTTTTCGTTGGTCCCCCCAGGGTGCGCTCACTTTGTTCGCGACCCTGGGCTGAGATGTGGAACGCCTTCGGCGTATTCGCGTTTTGGAAATCCATCATCGTTGTCCATCGTCGTTGTTTGAACTGGGAACAACAGCGTTTGGGAACGAAGCTTACTTCTCGCTCTTCGCCATTTACTCACAACCACCCATCCACCCAGCACTCGAACTTCCCACACGGGCGATGTGTCCGTAGACTCGACGCAACGAATCAGTCGAACGCAGCCAATCGGCCAGGTTCGCTGAAGGCAAACGCTCCTTAAGCGCGGTGACTCGATGGCACGTGTTGTTCTGGCGATGAGCGGCGGGGTCGATAGTTCGGCTGCGGCGCTGTTGCTCCAGGAGCAGGGGCATGAGGTCATCGGCCTGTTCATGCGCTCCGGGGCTGCCGACGAGACGTCCTGTGCGACGGACGCAGGCTCCCTGCCGATCGTCAACGCACCGGCTCGTAAGCAGGGCTGCTGCAGTGCGTCCGACGCCTCCGATGCCCGCCGGGTTGCCGACACTCTCGACATCCCGTTTCACGCCCTCAACTTCGCCGACGCCTTTGGACGCATCAAGGACTACTTCGCCGACGAATACCTCGCCGGTCGCACGCCCAACCCGTGTGTGATGTGCAACAACTGGCTGAAGTTCGGCCAGTTATGGGACTTCGCCCAACAGGTGGGCGCGGAGTTCATCGCGAGTGGCCACTACGCGCAAGTGCTGTCGGTCGAGGAGGATGTCAGTTGTCACTTGTCAGCCGTCAGTTGTGAAGGCACGGTCAACGCCGGTGACGGTGGGATTCACTCTCCTTCGACGGACCACGGACCGCGGACCACGGAGCACCGACCCCTCGGCCTATTCCGGGGACGCGACCGGTCCAAAGACCAATCGTACGTGCTGTTCGGCGTCCGTCGCGAGTTGTTGGAGCACATCCTCTATCCGGTCGGTGGCTACACGAAGCCCGAGATTCGGGAGATCGCGCGGCGGGCAGGAATGCGGACGGCTGACAAGCCCGACAGCCAGGAAATCTGCTTCATCCCGGACAACGACTACGCGGCGTTCCTCGAACGCTATCGGGGGCCGCAGGCGACGGCGGGCGAGTTCGTCGACACGGCGGGCAACGTCGTCGGGCAGCACCCCGGCTATCAACACTTTACCATCGGCCAACGCCGCGGGTTGGGCGTCACTTTCGGCG
Source organism: Planctomycetaceae bacterium (assembly GCA_029259845.1). Classification (GTDB taxonomy): domain Bacteria; phylum Planctomycetota; class Planctomycetia; order Planctomycetales; family Planctomycetaceae; genus JAHBXU01. Next base: position 11,030 of record JAJDEI010000099.1, read on the forward strand.
AGCCGCGATTCGTCATCCGCATCGAACCGGACACGCGGCGTGTCGTCCTTGGCACCAAAACCGACCTCGGTCGCGACCGCCTCGAAGCCGACCGCCTCAACTGGCTGATCGACGACGTTCCGGACCGCTTCCGCTGCGAAGCCCAAATCCGCTATCAGCATGCCCCGGCGACATGTGACGTTCACCTCACCGGCGACGACCGTCTGAACGTTGCCTTCGACTCCCCTCAAGACGGTGTCGCCCCCGGACAGGCGGTGGTCTTCTATGACGGCGACCGTGTGCTGGGCGGGGGATGGATTCGCTGAGCGGGCCGATTGTCGTTCGCAGGGCCGCGAAGCGGAGAATGAAGTTCGAGCCGCGAGTGCGTCCGGCTACTCGCAACTCAGTCGTTGCTACACTCAATATCATCTCACTAACCAGCACAGCCTTGCTGACAGTGCAGGGAGGTTGTCGCAACTTAAGCGGTGCCTCCAAGCGTTGCGGTGCACCGGACGATGCCTCTGGAGAAAACAGCATGAAACGACTCATCCCGGCCTTCGCTGCGTATGCCCTCCTGACCGCCTCGCTGCACGCGCAGCAAGTTCCCAACTGGGTCAAAATAACGGATCGGGCGGGTTGGCAGCCGCGGGATTCGCAAGGCGAAGTGGCCTATCAAGACAAGCTGTGGATATTCGGTGGCTGGCTCAACTCGTTCGCCGCCCCGCCGCGCGATGTTTGGAGTTCGCCGGATGGAAAAGCGTGGACGCTCGTGCAGGAGACCGCGCCGTGGAAGCACAGCGACCTGTCGATGTCCGTTGTTTTCGACGATCGGATGTGGTTCATGGGAGGCTGGTACAACGGCCGGCTGAAAGGCCATTCGGCCAGCAACCAGGTGTGGTGGTCCACCGACGGCGCGAATTGGGAACAGGCAACTTCCAACGCAGGCTGGACGCCGCGGATCGCTGCCGCCATCGTTGTTTTCAAGGGGAAAATGTGGTTAATGGGCGGGACCGAGAACTATTACTTCGGCGACAAGGCGAGTTTGAAGAATGATGTCTGGTCTTCTTCCGACGGCAAGAATTGGGAGCAGGCCACGGCCAACGCCGGATGGTCGCCGCGCGCTTACCATCAGGCCGTCGTGCTGAACGACCGCATCTACGTCTTCGGCGGCGGCAACTACGTACCCGAGTATCACGCGGCCAACGACGTCTGGAGTTCCGGGGACGGTGTGCACTGGCGGCAGGAAACCGATGCGGCCCCCTGGCATTCCCGCCTGTGGTTCTCATCCGCCGTTTACCGAGACCGCATGTGGGTTCTGGGCGGATGGTCAAACGACCCGTCGAAGAATTGGGGCGACGTCTGGTATTCGCGAGACGGCAAGGCCTGGAAGGAACTCAAATCCGACGTGATCTGGAAGGCCCGCCACGAGCACTCGACGTTCGTCTTCCAGGACAAGCTGTGGATCGCCGGTGGCCACGCCCGGCCCCTGAGCAGCGAAGTCTGGTTGCTGGAGGTTCCTCCCGGCTGGTTCGAAAATGATTAGCCAGCCACTGAAGAATTCCGTGCGGATTCACCCGGTCTGATGAGCGCCGCGAAAACGCATCCGACCAGAACCCAGGCGGTCAAGTGGTAAAAGCCGGTGTAGGCTTTCCATTGCCAATCGATCGTCCACCAGGCAATGTCGCCAACGTCGGTGAGCAGCGTGCCCGCGAGGCCGGCCAGGACGCTGAACATCACGCGGCTGCGGAATGTCGGCAGCGCGGCGGCAACCTGCCTCAGCAGCAAGCCCACGGCCAGGATGAACGCGAGATTCACCACAAAGCCTTGCAGCATGATGGACATGTCCATTTCCGGACGACCGGCCGGCGTGAGCATGTGCACCATTGCGACCGGGCCCGTTTCGTAGAGGGCCGTTCGTGCTTCCGGGGCGTTGGTCGAGGCGGGGACGACGTAGGTCCCCTTTTCCGGAAAGTGCTCGACGAGGGCCTTGCCGGCGGCGGAATCGTCGGCCGTCTGTTTTAAGACTTGCTCCCCGTACGGGATCACCCCGCCCCAGTACAGAAAACCGTACAGGTAAAGCGCGACCGATGCGATCAACACGCCGATGACAAGCCGCTTCATGAGGAACGCTTTCGTCACAGGTTTTCCTGGAAACAAACCGGTCGGCATGGCACTGTGGTCTCGCGACCGCATCGCCACCATCGGCGGGGGCGGCATCAACGAGAGGCTATTGCTGCGCGAAGTGTTTCTTCATCGGCTCGAAGTAGTGCGTGCCCCACCCGGCTTCGTGAGTCGTGTGGCCATCGGGGATGTTACTGTGGTGAAGCGTCACGCGGGTGCCGCCTGCGGCTGGCTCCAGAATGATTTCGACGCGGGAGTCCTCGGCGGACGCCGCATAGTCGGCACCGCGCCAGGATTGCAAAATGCGTCGACCGGGATCCAGCTCCAGATTCCGGCCGCTGATGTAACCATCCCAGGCATCGAAGGTTTCTCCGACGACGGCTGACACATGGGCCGGACTGCCGGTCATTCGCGAGTGCCCGTCGCTGTCGAGCCAAGTCTCGTAGAGCGTTTGCGGCGACGTCGGAATCACGGCACCCACAGTGAATTCGATCGCCATCTGTCGCGACTCCCCATGAAAGCCGTCCGAACGATGCCGGCGGGCGAGATGCCCGACCGCGCACATCGCCCAGGATCAGTAAATCTCAGCACGGCGTCAACGCTGGCGCCTGACACGACGACTGAGGCTGAGGGGAGCATCCGCTAAACGGTGGTGATCGCTCATTTCCGGGAGGCTGGGGCGTTGTTGAGGCCACGGAAACGTATTTACAGACCGAATCCTGGGGCCGTGACGCGGTTCGTTCACCGTCCACAGCCCCAGAATTCCGAGCGGCTGACTGATCATTGGCTTCAGATCACCCCAGCCACCCCCTCCTTTGAGCTGCTGCGCCCACCATTGACGACTGCGCGCAAAGAAGCAGCCGTCGGCGAGACACCGACGGCTGCTGATCCCCAGGGGTGTGACGTGATGTCACCAATGTCAGCGGGAGGGGCCTATCGACGAAATCGGCCGAAGAGCCACGCGTTTTTGCGGCGTTCCAGTTCAAGAAGGCGGTCGAACGTCCCGCCGCGATAGTTGCGGTAGCTGCGGGCGGGCGTTCCCGAGCGATTGCCGTTGGAGTAGGCTCTGCCGTTCTGCTGGCTGCCGGAGCCGGCTTGCGCTGACGACGAAACGGCGAAGGCGATCACGAGGGCGGCGGCGACAGCGAACATCTTGTGCATTGTCGAGATCCTTGGAAGGGAAGTGAGGGAGGACGGGGAGTTCCGGCCAGAAACACTACACCCTCCGTCGCGAGCGTCAAATGCGATCGTTCCTCGGCACGACATGTTTGCGCACCTCCGACCGACGTGTGTCGGTCGGGGTCGAAGCAGCGATCGCGGCGTGGGTCCGCATTGCGTGAAGTTTCACGATTCGCGAGACCCGGGCGGTCAACGAACACGGGGGGAGGGCAAGGTGATTGATGCGGCGACGGATTGGAGAACAAACGCTGCCGCCTGCTGTTGCCGGTGGTGTCGCAGTGAGAGCGTTGTCGGGGAGGTTTTGTCGTCGGATGCGAGTGTGTGACGGATGACGCGTTCGACACAGACCTGTTGATTGGCCGGGTTGCGGCGAGCGATGCCCACGTAGATTACGCCGTCGAGTTGGGGGGGCGCGTCGGGACCGAGATGTCCGGTGACGGACGCGGCGAGGTCGGCTTCGGAAGTCCGTTCGAGCACGCCGGTCGCCATCGCGGCTGCGACGGCTTCACTGACCGGCCCGATCGATTCGTCCGCCAAATCTTGAGCCGAGACGCCGAGCCATGCGGTCTTGGTGGCGTTGCGATAGACGACTGCCGATCCGCACAGATGCTCCGAAACCCCGGGGATACGGGCCAGCGTGGCTGCGATGAGTCCGGCAGTGCAACTCTCCGCGAAGACAATACGGAGCCCGTCTTGGCGCAGTCGATTGGAGAGTTCTTCGGCTGCGCGATGAAGAGTTTCCTCGTTCATGATCGGCATTCCGTGGCCCAATAGCCGCCGCGGGCGTGATCGAATTGGGCCTCTTGCCCTCGAATGGCCGAGTCGAGCTTGCCGTCGACAAAAACGGTCTGTCCCATCACCCACGTGCGGACCGGCAGTCCCGTGAGGGCCACGCCGTCCCAGGGGCTCCAGCCGCACTTGGTGACCTGATCCCGGTTGCGAATCGTGTGACGGCGGCGGAGATCGACCAGCACGAGGTCGGCATCGTAGCCGGGGGCGATGCGGCCTTTGTTGACGATGTCCCACACGCGGGCGGGGGCGTCGCACATCCAGCGGACCACCTGTTCGAGCGTGCAGCGATCCTGGTGGACGGCGTTGAGCATCAAAGCGAGTGAGTTTTCGACCGCCGGCAGCCCGGAGGGCGACTGCGGGTAAGGCCGCTGTTTCTCTTCGAGCGTGTGGGGAGCGTGATCGGTGGCGATGACCTGAATCCGTCCGTCGGTCAGCGCCCTCCACAACGCCGCGTTGTCGACGGCGGTCTTGATCGACGGATTCATCTGCACCAGCGAGCCGAGTTTGTCGTAGTCTTCGATGTTGAACAGCAGGTGATGCGGGCAGGCCTCGGCGGTGAGGAGTCCGCCGTGGTCGGTGAGGATCGGCAACTCATCGGCCGTGGAGACGTGCAGCACATGGAAGCGGTGCGCATGCCGAAGGGCCAAGTCGACGGCCCGCTGCGTGGCGATGACCGCGGCCCGATGGTCGCGGATGCGGGAATGGTCTGCGTACGAATGCCCGCCGCCGAGCTGCTCGCTGTTGGCCCGGACGGTTGCTTCGTCTTCGCAGTGGGCACAGATGGGGAGCGTCGTTTCGGCGAAGATGCGTTCGAGAGCCGCCTGTTCATCGACGAGCAGATTTCCGGTGCTGGACCCGATGAAAATCTTGATCCCCGGCGTGCGATCCTGCTGTTGGAGTTCGCCGATGTTGTCCGGCGTTGCCCCCATGTAGAAGCCGTAGTTGACGACGCATTTGCCCGCCGCCAGTTTGAGCTTGTCGATGAGCGCGGCTCGTGAAATGGTTGCCGGGTTGGTGTTGGGCATCTCCAGAAACGTGGTCACCCCTCCCTTGGCACAGGCGAGTGAGCCGGTGTGCAGGTCTTCCTTGTGGGTGAGGCCCGGGTCGCGGAAGTGCACCTGATCGTCGATGACGCCGGGCAGCAACGTCAGACCTGCCGCGTCAATCACCTCGTCGGCCTGCGTGGCTGTCGAGGCGGCGACGTCGAGGATGCTGCTGTTCTCGATCAGTACATCGGTCTGCCGCGTTCCATCGGGAAGCGTGCACTGAGCGTTTCGGATCAAGGTCCGCATGTTTCTGCCGGGGTGGGATCGAGTTCTCGATCAGCGATCAACCGCCGATCTCTCCCGTTACTCATAGCACTCCGCACGAAACACACAAGCCTGAAACGGGTGGCGTGTCGCGGGGTGAGCATCCGTTCGGTGGTGGTGTTCGCTCATTCCCGGGTGGCTGGGGCACTGTTGAGGCGGCAGAGACTTGTTCACTAACCGAACACTGGGGCCGTGACGCGGTTCGTTTCCTGTCCGTCGGCCCCAGAGTTCCGAGTGGCCGGCGGATCATTGATTTCAGATCGTCCCAGCCACCCGCTTGAAGACGGAGGACACCCGGTGTCTCCCCTGATGACGCATGCCGGGAACCGAGTCGGAAGTCCGTTACATCAAGGGCGCGCGTTTCTGAGTCGAAACACCGGGTGTCTGTGCACAGGTGCCGGGGCACGTTTCCGTATGCTGCGAACTACCGTCGATTGCCAATCTCTGCGCCGTTAAGGACTCCGTGTCGTGCGATCCTGGGGCGCCGACCAGACCGCAGTCGGATCGTACTTGGGGTTCCGCTCGGTCGGTACCGGGGCGTTGACAGCTTTCCGCCACGACTGCAGCCGGGTCCACAGACGCTCGGCTGTCTTCGGTTCCCGCTTGCTGAGGTCGTGCTGCTCGGCGATGTCGTCGGCCAAATTGTACAACTCGCGGCGACCGTCCTCGAAGAACTCGATCAGCTTGTAGTCGCCCATCCGCACGGCACCGGCGGGCGTGGTCCGAAAAGGAACATCCATTCCCGGATTCGCCTGCAGGTACGCGGGAAAATGCCAGAAAAGGGCGTCCCGCTTGAGTTCACCGCTACGGGTGAGCAACGAAACGAAACTCTGTCCGTCGAGTGAGCATCCGTCGGGGATCGGCGACCGCGTGATCTCCAGCAGAGTTGGATAGAGGTCGATACCGATGACCGGTGTGTCGCAGCGGCTGCCGGCTCCGATTTGCCCGGGCCATTTGACGACCAGCGGGACTCGGATCCCCCCTTCGTAGAGCATGCCCTTGGAACCGCGCAGCGGCGTCATGCGGGTGACGACTCCGTGCCCGCCGTTATCGGAAGTGAACAGGATGACGGTCTGTTCTGTAAGTCCGCGTTGTTCCAACTGCGACATGACGGCTCCCACGCTGTCGTCGACGCTTTCGATCATCGCGGCATACTGAGGGTTGAAATGCGCGGACGTTTTCGGTTTCGCTTCGTACTTGGCGGTGAGATCTGCCTTCGCCTGGATCGGCGTGTGCACGGCATAGTGGGTCAGGTAAAGGAAAAATGGTTCGTCTTCATGCTGTTCGATGAAACGAATGGCTTCGGAAGTCAGCCGGTCGGTGAGGTACTCACCCGGCTCGGTTTGCTTGCAGCGGGGATAATCGTAAGGACTGTGATACCCGCGGCGACCGGGACTCCCCCAGGAGCCGCCAGCGATGTTGACATCGAAGCCTTGCGTGGCGGGGTCGGGGCCGAGATGCCACTTCCCCATCGTGGCGGTGACGTATCCCGCTGAGCGCATGGCTTCGGCGAGCGTGACAGAATCGTCGGGGAGAACGGTCCGATTCGCGATGGGGATCAGCTTGCGAAACCGATCATCGCCACGAGCCGGGTTGCCGACGGTGAAGACACCGTGGCGCGGGGTGTACTGTCCGGACATCAGCGATGCGCGGCTCGGCGCGCAGTTCGGGCCGTTGCTATAGGCCGCTGTGAAGACCATGCCATCTCCGGCGAGCCGGTCGATATGGGGCGTTTCATAGTACGTACTCCCCATAAAGCCGACATCCTTCCAGCCCAGGTCATCAATATAGAACAGGATGACGTTGGGCGGCCGACCGGCGGCGGCGGTGGCGGTGGTTCCCTGTGGGCAGGCGGCGATCGCCATCCCGGCCCACAGGGTTGTCAGAATTCGGAGTTGACAAGTCATCAGTCCCGCCTTTGGGTGAATGCAATGACACGTGATGATCAGTATTTCAGTCGCTCGTGTCATTGATCTCAAGGGGCGTGAAGTGTTTCGCGGTCGCGTGCCTGACGTGGAGGGATGTGTAGGCTCGTAGCGACCGCCTTCTATGCAAGCGTATCGGCTCAGACGCCAGCATGACCTACAGGTCGCGCAATGGCTGCACTCGTAGCCGGACCAGCAGGCGTCGAAGTTGACACGATTGACCAGTGGTGGAATAATTGTGTCGCGCAACCCTCCAAGGTGGTTGTTGAGAATTTCCCACTTCGATTCGTGGTGCTGGTATGACTCTTTCTGAGTTACTTCAACTTATCCCGGTTGCAATTATCGGGATCGTAGTGGTGGCGTCGATCGCCAATGCCGGGAAACGCAAGCCTCGTTCGCAACCGAAACCAAAGCTCGTAATTGCCCACGGCAATCGCACGTCGAAACGTGATAAAACGACGCTCAAACCGTCGTTTGGAAGTGAAACGCGTTGGATGTTACTTCGTTGATTGGAAATCGTCACATCACCCCAAGTGACGAGGTCAGACTTTGGAGTCAATTTCG
>JAJDEI010000100.1 GCA_029259845.1 Planctomycetaceae bacterium
CAGGGCCGTTCAAAGATGGAAGCTGGGCAACCTCGTCACCCGAAGCGTCAGCGAGGGACGAATCGCTCACTCACGTTCGCTTCCTCGCTGACGCTTCGGGTGACCATTGAGCTTGTCCCGGTCGGTCTTCTCCCAAGTGAAACTCTGAATGACCGCGGGTGGATCCGCTCACTGGTGGGGGGGTGGGGCGATCTGACACCGATGATTAGGCCGTGTTGACATTCAATCCGTCGGTTTGTCCGCAGGAAATGGGGTCGCACCGGTTGTCCCAACCCGTGCCGCGCAGCGGCAGGAAGCCTGTGCTTGGCCGGACGATTTCCCCAGAGGCTTCTTGTCGCGTTGCGACACGGGTTGGGACAACCCGTGCTACCCGAAATGCCCTGCAAAACGGACCGTTTCGTATGTCAACACGACCGAGTCAGCCGCTCGGAACTCTGGGGCTGTGGACAGTGAATGAGCCACGTGACGGTCCCAGTGTTCGGTCTCAGGAAACGTTTCCGCTGCCTCAACAGCGCCCCAGCCACCCTGAAATGAGCGAACACCACCATCCAACGGATACACCCGTTGGCCTTGACGATGGACCGTGTCCGTGAAATCTCGCCGTTCTGGTGGTATCTTGGCACAGTCTCTGCTGGCCATTCCTCTCACGAAACCCGGCAGCCTTCACAACCCGACCAGACAGCCACCATGAACCGCACGGGAACCTTCGCCCACTATCAGAACGATATCTATGAGCGGGGGACGCGGGGGGAATTGCCGTCGCTGCCGATTCCGATCGAGGAACTCGAATCGCTGGCGCGCGAGCGCCTCCTCAAGGAGGCGTACGACTACATCGCCGGAGGGGCCGGGTCGGAGTCGACCATGCGGTTCAACTTGCAGGCGTTCGAACAGTGGCGGATCGTGCCGCGGATGTTGCGGGACGTCTCCCAACGGGATTTGAGCGTCGAGGTGCTGGGCACGACGCTGCCCGCTCCGGTGATGCTGGCACCGATCGGCGTGCAGACAATCGCCCATCCTGATGGCGAAGTCGCCGTCGCCCGGGCAGCCCGAAACCTGAACGTACCGCTCATCCATTCGACCGCCGCCACGAAAACACCCGAAGAGGTCGCCCAGGCCGCCGGCGATTGTCCCCGTTGGTACCAACTTTACTGGCCCAGTGACCGCGACATCACCCGGAGCTTCATCCAGCGGGCCGAAGCGGCAGGGTACACGGCTCTCGTGGTGACGCTCGATACGCGTCTGTTGGCGTGGCGGGAGCGCGATCTGGGATCCGCCTATCTCCCCTTCTTCGAGGGGGAAGGATTGGGCATCTTCTTCACCGATCCGGTGTTCCGCAGCCGGCTCGAAAAGCCGCCCGAGGAGGATCCGGCTGCAGCGACCAAGGCATGGCTGGAACTCTTTTCCGACCTGAGCCATAACTGGGACGATTTGGCGTATCTGCGCGACTGCACATCGATGCCGATCGTTCTCAAAGGGATCATGCATCCCGGCGACGCGCTGCGGGCGGCCAAGCTGGGGATTGATGGGATCGTCGTCTCGAACCACGGCGGACGTCAGGTCGACGGCGGCATGGCGGCCCTCGATGCGCTGCCGGGCATTGTCGAGGCCGTGAACGGTGCAATCCCCATTCTGTTCGACAGCGGCATCCGTCGCGGCTCGGACATCTTCAAGGCGCTGGCACTCGGTGCCAAAGCGGTGCTCCTGGGCCGCCCGTACATGTGGGGCTTGGCGATGGCAGGCGACGAGGGAGTGGCCGAGGTGCTCAACCGCCTGCTGGCCGATTTCGACCTAACGATGGCCATGAGCGGCTACACGAATCCCCAGGAACTGACGCCTGCGGCCCTCGCATCCCGCAGAAACTCTTGATTCGACGGGTGGCTGGGGCATCTTTCGTGCGTGGAGCCGACCGCAGGCATGGTTTTGCCTCGGCGGGTCGCACGACCGGTCGTTGTCACAGCCCCTGATCGGTGAGCCTCACGACGGGGGCCAAGGAGACTTTCTGATTGGCGTCAGCTTGCGGCAAAACATGGCCGAACTCGTTCCTCAACAGCCATGAACGCCCCAGCCAGCCTCATCATGGAGTGGATGCACCCTTTCTCACGGGCGACCGGCGTTCGCTCTTGCCCACGTTGGGGCGGGAGCGATATATTTCGCCGCCCGCCTCATGGTGGGGATGCGCGCCCGCGCTCACCGTCTTCTCTTTTCCTGGACCGGTCCGCATGACGGCCGACTCGCCTGTCGACAATCTGCCGAACGATTCGGGCGGCGGCGGCGTCCCGGACGACGGCGCGAGGGAGCTTTCCGCAGACGACATCGAGGCTGCGTATGCGCGTGCGCTGGAGGCCGTGGATGCCGTCGAGCAGGCGGTCCCCGAGCTGTTCGATCCGGACGTGGAAGATCCGGACGCGGCTTCGGCAGAGACGAGGGCAGCCGCAGAGGCGGGGACGGAAACCAAATCGCTGCCTGCCAACGGGCCGGACGCTCCGTCATCATCTGAGTCCGCCGTGTCACAGCTGTCGCAGGGAGCGGAATCGTACGAGCCGGAGTTTCCCGCCCACTCTGTGGAGCACATCCTGCAACCGCAACAGGTCATTGAAGCGGCCCTGTTCGTCGGTGGCGAGCCGCTCACCACGAAGCGTCTCGCCAAACTGCTCGGCGGCGATTCGAACGGTGAAGCGGTCGAACAGCTGATCGGCGGCCTCAACGCACGATATCGAGACGAGGCGCGGCCGTACGAAATTCGTCTCGGTGAGGGAGGCTATCGACTGGCGCTCATGTCAGAGTTCGAGCGCGTCCGGGACCGGGTCTACGGGCGGAATCCGAAGAATGTGAAGCTCTCACAGGACGCACTGGAGGTGCTCGCTTTCGTCGCCTATCAGCAGCCCGTCCACGTGCGGCAGCTTGAAGAAGCCGGCAAGGCGAACGCCGCTGCGGTGATCCGACAGCTTCTGCGTCGGCAACTCGTCAGCCTGTGCCGAAGTGATGCCGGGTCGGATGGCGTCACCTATGAAACGACTCCGCGATTTCTGGAACTGTTCGGCCTGCGCAGCCTCGACGACCTGCCGCTCCCCGAGGATTTGGCGATGAAGTAACGGTTCGCCGTTTGACCACGAATAGCGACGGGTGGCGGGGGCGCGTCAGTGCTTGGGAAGTCGCAGAGGCCTCTGTTTCGGGGGCCGTGAGCAATTGACAGGCAGCGGCACGGCCCCCGTGATCGACGCGGCAGGACACACGCACGCCCTTGTTGCGCCCCGCCACCCCGGCCGCCGTCAGTTCACGCCTCGGCATCCATCCGTTTGACGGCTTGGTACAGGCCGAAGCCCAGCGCGATGACCAGCAGGGCGATCACACTTCCCAGGACCGCCGGGTGAAGAAGCAGATCCCTCAACGGCAATCTGCGCCGCTGACCGGCGCCGGGGTTCGGCTGCTGTTCGCCCAGTTCGGCCGACGTGACGTCGAACCCGGACCGCAACAACGACTGCATGGCGGCCGTGTCCTGATCGACAGGCTTGGCGTCGGCATCCCCATAGACAAGGCGATAGCGCTCATCGGGAGCAGCGAGAAACGCCAGCTCGTATTGGTTCCCCTCGGCAGCGACGCCGGCAATCTCCAACGGAGGGCTGTCACGATTCTCAATCACGATGCGGTATCGTTCGTGCCGCGACTCCGGGAACGTGATCGAGAGTTGCTCGCGCTGCAAATCTTTGAAGTCGATGCGTGACACGGTCGCCTGTCCGATGGAGTGCCAGGTTCGCCGCACGCCGTCGACGTCTTCAATCTCGACCGCTGCGCTTCTGCTGAAATTGCGGCTGGGCGTTTCCAATGTCAGTGACGTCAGCGGTTCACGCCGGCTGTCGATCAAGATGACCGACTGCTGTTTGTCTTCATCCTGCTCGACTTGGAACCGGACCGGCGGATAGGCCCGCTTGACGTCCTCGTCCGGGGTTTCTCGTTCGACCTCGCGCCAGAAATCAACGCGGTCAATCCGAAACGGCCGCCGCTCGATGGAGAAGCGTTCCACCCGTTCCGTCTCCTCCCCGCCTCGCAGGCGGCGCGTCAGTTCGAGGAGTTCTGATTCCTGCTGCGCGGTCACGTCGTCGATCACAATGCGAAAGCGCCGCCGCTCCGTTTCCGGATAGACGACGCTGTCCCGCCGCACATCCATGTACCGGGAGTAGTCGAAGATGAGGGTCTCTTGCCCGACCGGCTCCCACCGGCTGCCGTCGGCGGACGTCTCGACATGCACACGTTTTTCAAAATTGCGCAGCGGTGAGACGAGCGTTAGCCCGTTGGGATGCGGGTCTTTGGGGCCGAGCGGAACGATGATCTCCAGCCCGCCGTCATCCAGCGGTCGGACCGACGGCTGCCGCGCCACCCACGTCTTGCGGACCTTTCGCCGTTTTGACGTCTGCACCTTGCGCCGCACATACGCCACCGGATGATCGTCCGCGTCCAGTAGCCGCAGGTCGAGCAGCGCGTCCTGCGTCGCGGCATAGACATCGGCGTCCAACGTGACCGATAGCAGCTCTTCCTGGGCGAGCGCGGGCGACTGCACGTCTTTGGAGAACTGAAACACCGGATCGGCAGCGCTCACACGAGTCGCCGGCAGGCACATCAATACGACCATCCACAGTGACCGCGTGCTCATGAGTCCTCCTCCCCCTCTTCCGGTTCGTCGACTTCCCGTTCTTCCCCGTCCAACGCATCCAGTTCCTCCTCGTCCATCGACAACAGCGTGAATCGATCCTGATACTTGAGATAGATGAACGATCCACAGAGGGTCAGAATGCCGAGCACAATGAAGGCGATGATGCGGAAGAACTGATCCAGCTCGGACAGGTCCACGAAGAACACCTTCCAGGCGACGATCGCAAACAGCGCCAGTCCCAGATACCTCAGCTCCGGGACCCGTTTGCCGATGCCCCGCAGAATCAGCCCGAGGGCGAACAGCGACCACAGAATCGAGATGCCGCCGTACCGCAGACCGTCCAGGTACCCGTGCAGAAACGCGTTCGTTTCCAGCGTCAGATAGATGAACAGCAACCCCAGACTGCACGCCCCCAGAAAGACGCCCGCCTTCCGTGCGTGCTCTCGTCCGCCCAGCCAGGCATAAGCGGCGGCGAGGAACCCCACGACCGCGCCAAAATCGATCAATCGCAGCCCGGCATCCCGGAAGGAATACGCTCCCGCATACAGGAATCCGTCGGTCACCCCCCAACCGGGCAGGTCGAACACAAACAGCTTGATCAACACACCACCGACAAACAGCAGCAATACGACCAGCAGCGGTCGGCTCTCACGGACCAGTGCCTCCCACAACAGCAGGCCGCACATCGCCAGCCAAAGCAACGTCAGCAACGGCAGCTTCACCGGCTCGTACAGGAAGCCGACCGTCCGATTGAGCTCCAGGTGCAGATAGACGAACAGCATGGCCAGTGGGATGCCGACGGCCAATCGCACGGCCCACGTTCCTCGGAGCCATTCCGGCACATCGTTATCGCGATCGACCAACCGCCCGCCTTCGGTTTCCGGTCGGCTTAACAGCCGATAGGCCCCTCCCAGGCTCGCGATCGGCACGCCGAACATCACCAGCCGCTCGGCCAGTTGCCGCAGATACTCGCCCAGAGCCATCTCAGCCGCCGGGGGTGCCTGCAGAAACTGATTGCGCAAGTCGATCAGTCCGAACCGAAACAGCACGATGCCGTAGAGCAGATACGAAACCTGCTGCAAAAACCGGCTCCCCAATTTGCCGGCCATCCACAACATGACCAACGCCTGCAGGGCCCAACTCACTGTGATCCACTGGTTCGAGAGCACGAGCGGCATGGTCACCGCCAGGAAGAACGCCGCCAGTCCGATGAAACTGACCAGCAATTCCCGGTCGATGATCCGCCGGTTGAGGAAGAAGAGCACATGCCCCGTGTAAAACGCGGCGAGCGCCAACGTCACCGCGGCAACCCATCGTTGTCCGTACAACGGCTCGATCAGCCCGTACGAGACGGCATAGAAGATGCCCGCATTCGCCAGCAACGCCAGCAGGTCCAACAGATTCGACTTCTCCCGGTTCACCAATTGGAAGAGGAACGTCATCGTCGAGAACAGCGCGAAGAACGCCGCCACAAACGGGAAGACCTGCCAGAAATGCGTGGCCTTGTCGTAGTCCGCCATCGCCCTGAAGAACAGGCCGTACGTCGCCACAAAGCTCAGGTAATTGACCAGCCTCCAGCTCTTCCAGTAGCAGATGCCGAGCACACCGATCCCCAGCACAAGCATGTACCCGTACAGCCCGGGGAAGTTCACGACGTCCGTCGGAAGCATGATCGGCGTGCCGTACCCGCCGATGATCCCCAGCACGGCCACCAGGATCGAGTTGAAGCGGACCGCGATCCCGCCAGCAAGCACCGTGACGACGCCCATCAGTACGAAGGCAGGCGGCTGTTCGATGAGATGATAGAAATTGGCGGCAGCGAAGACTGCGAAATAGAGGACCGCCAACCCGCCGCCCAGCAACCCCTGACCGAGCACGTGATAGCGGCGACCCAGCAGCCGCGTGCCGGCGATCAGCATCCCCAGTCCGGTGATCGTCGACAGCGCCACGCGGCCCACTTCGTTGATCAGCCCGTGCTCGACGGAATACTTGAGAAAGAACCCGATGCCGACCACGAGAATCAGGATGCCGATTCGCAGCAGCCACTGGCTGGCGACGGCGAACTCCATCGAGACGCCCTGCGGCACGTGCTCCTCGCCGACAATGATCCAGTTCCAGATCCTGTGCAACGTCTCTTTCGCCGCCGTCTCCCACGGATGCGGCTCGCGGGGCGGGGATGGTGTGATCTTGCGAAACTCCTCCGAAAACGCGGCGCCGGCTTGCTTCCGCGCCATCAGAGAGGCGAGCGTCGGTTCTGCGGGCTCCTTGGAAGGTTCCTCGTCGAACGGCTCAGAACCGGCGGGAGCCTCGACCTGCGGATGTGCGAGTGGCTCTTCAGTCACTTCCGGCTCGAACTCCGTCGGTCGCTCGAACGCCGGAGATGCTGCCGCTTGTGGTTCGGGCGGAGTCTCCGGCAGCGAAGAGGCTGTCCCCAGCAGCTTGTCGACTTCCCGCCGCAGATTGCGGAGTTCGGCCTTGAGCGCCAGCAATCCCGAGTCATGCTCTCGCCGCAAGTTGACGAGCAACACGACCGTTGCGATCGGCAGGACCAGCATCGCCACGATCGCACAGAAAGCCGTCAAGGCAAGGAGTTCTTCCATCGGGAATGCTCACACAGACGACAGTTCAGCCTCCGCCCCAACCCTCACGGGGTCTTGCTTTCTGCGGCGACCTCAAATGAAGGCGATACCGCAGGCGGGATATCACGCGTCAATTTCCAGGAATCGCGGGTGAAGGAAATGACCCGGCGACGAGCAAAACCTTCGGAGTGTGGGACATCGAAACGCGGCCAGACACCCGGTGTCTCGAATCAGGAACGACCATCCTCGTTAGAGCCGGCCTTTTAATCCATACCAGGCATGTTTTTGAGACGAGACACCGGGTGTCTTCCCCCACGTCGCCAGTCGGAAGCCGGAGAACGAGGACGATTCATTCTTCCGAGGAGGCATCGGCGATGCGGCGTTGCATCACCGCGATCCCCTCATCGTAAACGGACAGCACGGCCCGCTGTTCGGCTTCGTCGTCGAACAGGCCTTTCTCGGTGATGAAGGGACGGCTCTGCTGCATGTCCTCCAGGAGCAGCTTCCCGGCGTCCGTGTCGAAGAGACGCCGTCCCCCAACGTCAATAAACGTTGCCGACGTATGGCTGAACAACTCCTGCCCGTACTCATTTTCCGGTGTGTGCGACACAAACCGGGGATCGTCAGGAGCGAACGGCGGGGGCGTGCGCAGGGCGATCCAGCACGGCCCGTCGATGTCCAGGCTGATGTCAAGCTCGGCAACGAAGTGCCCTCCCTGCGGACGTGAGGCCGCAGAGGCGACGACTTCACCGTTGCGAACGAGTTCCAACCGCTCAAAGTCGACACGTCCAACGGCGCTTCCCTTCACTGCAACCACGCCGGGCGACTCCAACGTGATGTCCTCACCCAGTCCATGCCCGTCGGCCGCGAATGTCAGGAGCGGCCCGTTGGTGATGTAAGATCGCCCCGCTTCGAGTTGGTGGAGCCATTGCTCCGGCGTGATCCGACCCGGAGCCGGCACATAGACGCGAGAAAAGTCATAAATGAACCAGTCCGTGCCGGTCGACACGGGGACTTTGATGCCTGTGCTCCAGTAGCGGTAAAAACTGTGGGCGTAACTGCCGTGCGACCCGCCGTCGAAGATGTTGTTGGCGTGCAGACGGCCCGATACCCAGTCCGGAACGTCTTCGAGGCCCCAGTCGTTGTGACACCAGATGACCGTCCCGCCCATTTCGTGAGCCCGCTCGATCCCGCGCCGCAGCGGGATGCCGTCGGTCCCCGTCTTGGAGATCCCCGGCCCGATGCTCACCGGGTACACCAACTCCGGTATGCTCAACAACATCACGTGGCCGTATCCCTGTCCCTGTCCGGTAAAGTTGTGGCGGTGCTCCTCGCCGTTGTCAAAATGGACGTGATCCGTGTTGAGAGCGTTGAGATCGGAACGTGTGTATCCATTCGACGTATAATTGACATCGTCATTGGCTCGCTCCAGATACGACACGAACACTAAATCAAGACCGTCGGCGGTCGCCGACTCGATCAGATACCGGTCCGACTCGGCCCGCGTGATCTTCATGACATGCACATGCGTGTTCGCATTCTGATAGCCGGCCCGCCGCGCGTTGTGGAACCGGTTGAGCTTGAGCGTGACCTCCGCCTGCGTGCGCTTCCGCAGATCGACTGTTTGCGATGACACTTCGGTTTCCAGTCCTGAGAACGCGGCGATCTCCAGTTCGGCTTGCGGCAGCCGGACCGACGTCGGCTCGACAATCGCCCACCATTGATGAATGGCCTCCCCCTCGCGCAATCCCTGGCCGCGCGGGAGCAAACCGTCCACCGGCACAATCTCCCCGTCGTCCGTACGAATACGAATCAACCCGGGTCGTTTCTCACCGGTCACCCCGTCGACCAACAGCAGCCGGACCTCGCACGTCCCCGCTTCGGCTTCTGTCGCCATTCCCGTTTCCGCTTCCGGTTGCGTCGCCGCCTGCACGGCATACAGGGCGCACATCATCAACAACATCACGCCGGCAGCTGAACACAGGGACAATCGCATGGGAAGACCTCATTTGGATGGACAGATGAAGGTGCTCGGGGGGATGTTTGGGAATCGCCAAACGTTAGGGGAGGACAAGGACGGCTGGGCCACCCCCTGGGAATGTTCTGACGTTGAAAGAACCACGGAAGAGACGGAAACAAAGCCGGTCGGCCGATCACAGCGGTTGTTGCATCGGAGATCACCGGACAGAGGCATTCGTCGTATTCGCATGATTCGTGGTTCCCTGGATTCAACCGCGAATCATGTGAATGCGGCGAATGAAACTCCTCGCCCTTGTCATCAACTCCACCTTCCTTCCGTGACTTCCGTGACTTCCGTGACTTCCGTGGTTTTTGTTCCCATGTCTTGGTTGCGGCCCTAACAGGCGGTGGTCACGCCGGGAAAAGCTGTCCGCCGCCGTCGACGCGCAGCACCTGTCCGCTGATGAACCCGGCGCCCGGCGTGCACAGAAACCCGACCAAAGCCGCCACTTCATGCGGGCGTCCGTATCGCTCCAGGGTATCCTCCGTCACCAACTGCGTGTCGTCGATCTCGTGAATTCTCAGGAAACGTTCCGTCACCGTCGGCCCGGGAGCCACACAGTTGACCGGAATGTTCGACGGACGCAGTTGAGCTGCCAGGCAGCGCGTGTATTCGTGCACCGCCGCTTTGGCGACCGAGTAGATCGCTCCGCTCTCGCGACCGGAGCAACCGGCGATGCTGCCAATGGTGATGATCCGCCCGGACCGCTGCGCTACCATCATCGGAGCGACTTCCCGGCAGCACAGCACGGTTCCCAGCAGATTGCGGTCCATCACGCTGTTGAAGTCGTCGAGAGAAATGGAAAGGCAATCATCGTTGTCCGGCCGGCCGCCGCGACCGGCCGACGTCCCCGCCGAGCCGATGTCGCCGCCGGCGCAGCAGACGAGGATGTCGATCTGCTCCCAACGCTCCTGCACTTCGCCGATGAATCGCCGCACCTCGTCTTCACGGGTGACATCGCCCCACACGGGCATCGATTCGCCCCCACAGGACCGCGCGATGTCGTCGGCGACCTGTTGCATCGACTCCCCTTCGCCGAACGTCTTGGGACTGTTCTCCCTTGACCCATGCACGGCGACCCGTGCCCCGAGCCGACACAGCTCCTCCGCCATCACCCGCCCCAACCCCCGCGAAGAGCCGGTGACCAATGCGGTCCGTCTGTCGAGCGGTTTTTCAGGCATCGTTTCATTCTCGCGGGATCGAGGCGACGTATGAATTCCGATTCTGACCGACTGCCGGGTGTCCCCGCAACGCTGAAACACCATCCGCAGAGCCATTCAAAGTTTCACTTTGGAGAGGACCGACCGGGACAAGCTCAATGGTAACCCGAAGCGTCGGCGAGGAAGCGAACGTGAGTGAGCGATTCGTCCCTCGCTGACGCTTCGGGTGACGAGGTTGCCCAGCTTCAATCTTTGAACGGCCCTGACACCCTCCGCCGTCTGATCGCAACCCGATGCCCGCAGCGGTATACTCGTCCGATCATGAATTCGCCGGAGTTGCCAGCAGCGTCATCGAGCACCGTTCCAACGCGGGCGCGGTTCACGTTGTCCGCCTGGCTGGCGGGGTCGGCAGCGATTGCCTACCTCAGCCGCAGTTGCATTGTCGTCGCCGAGAAGACCATCCGCCTCGATCTGGGGCTCTCCGAAGAGCAAATGGGATGGGTCCTGGGTCTGTTCTTCTGGAGTTACGCGTTTGCCCAGATACCGGGCGGACGGCTGGGCGAGCGATTCGGCTCACGCCGCTGCCTTCCGGCATTCGCGGTGCTCTGGTCCGTCGCCACAGCTGTTTTTGCATTGGCGACCGGGACTGCGCTGTTGCTCGTCGGACGGGTGGCCTCCGGGGTCGCACAGGCCGGTTTGTTTCCCTGCGCGGCAGACACCATCTCCCGCTGGAACGCCATGACGGAACGCGCGATGGCCAGCGGCATGCTCGCCGCAGCCATGCAGGTAGGAGCCATCATTGCGGCACCCCTCACGGTGATGCTGCTGGAGGTCGTCAGTTGGCGGATCGTGTTTGCCGCCTACGCGGTTCCCGGACTCCTGTGGGCGGTCGGGTTCCATTGGTGGTTTCGTGACCGCATCGAGGAGCATCCCGCCGCGAATGACGCCGAAGTCGCGTTGGTTCAACAGGGCCGGGAAACACCGCCCACGCCGGGCACAGCCGCGGACGAGCCGGTCCCGTGGTCGCGGTTGGCCATGAGTTGGCCGATGTGGATGATCTGCGGCCAGCAGTTTTTCCGTGCCGCCGCCTACGTCTGGTTCGCCAGTTGGTTCGCCACCTATCTACAGGAAACGCGCGGCGTCTCGCGGGAAGCATCCGGTTGGCTGACGGCCCTCCCGCTCCTGACTTCGATGGCCGGTTCGCTCGCCAGCGGCGGGCTTTCCGATTGGGTGCTGCTGCGGACGGGCAACCGCACGCTGGCCCGCAAATGGCTCGCGTTCGCCAGTTTGGCCATCTGCAGCATCCTGGTGTTGCAAGCGTATTTCATTGCTGATGCGAATCTGGCGACGCTCTCGATTGGCGCGGGGGCGTTCTTTGCAGCCTGCGCCGGCCCCGCTGCCTATGCGATGACGATTGACATGGGCGGGCGGCACGTCGCCTCCGTCTTCGCCATCATGAACATGGCCGGCAATCTGGGAGCCGCCCTGCTTGCCACGGTCGTGCCTCAGTTCCGCCGTTTGGTGGATGAAAGTCCCCAGCTGTTGCGACTGTCCGGCGGCAACAGTTGGAACGCGGTGTTGGTGCTGTTTGGCGTGATGTACCTGCTCGCAGCCGCGTGCTGGCTGATGCTTCGCACTGAAGAATCGGTATTCAAAGATGATTCCCCAGACGGAGGACCGGCTGATGGCTGATCGTATCGAGTTTCCTCAGAGCGGCTGCCGAGTCGGTGTCGCGCGGGGGGACGTGACCCCGCCGGCCGGCATCTACCATCGCATGTGGGGAGCGGCGGCTCACGACCGGGCGACCGGCGTGCATGATTCACTCACGTTCACGGTGCTTGTCGTCGCGCCCCAGCGATGCCGGGACGTGCAGACGGAGGGCATGGTCTTGATCGCCCTCGATCACTGTTTGCTGGCGGAGCCGGATTTGACGGACATCCTGGAGCAGGTCGCCCAAGAGAGCGGCGTCACGCGAGACCGGATCACCGTCTTCTTCTCGCACACGCACGCCGCCGGTCTGCTGGGGCGCGAACGGTTTTCGATGCCGGGAGGCGACCTCATCCCCGGCTACTTCGCCGACATGGCGCACAAACTGGCCGAGGGTGTTCGCGAGGCCGTCGGCTCCGCCGAGCCAGCGACGATTGTTTACGGGACCGGGCACTGCCAACTGGCGGCCAATCGCGACTACTTCGACGAAGCGGCCGGCCAATATGTGTGCGGATACAACCCGGGCGGACGGGCCGATACGACCGTTCTCGTGGCCCGCGTCCATTCCCAGAAAACTGGCCGGTCGCTCGCCACGCTCGTCAACTATGCGTGCCATCCGACGACGCTCGCTTGGGAAAACACGCTCATTAGTCCGGACTACCCGGGAGCAATGCGGGAACTGGTCGAAGAGGCAATCGACGGTCCCTGCTTTTTTGTGCAGGGAGCGTCCGGCGACATCGGCCCGCGGATCGGGTTCGTTGGCGACACACAAGTCGCCGAGCGCAATGGGCGTCAACTGGGATATGCCGCGCTGGAGGCACTGGAGGCGCTGCCGCCACCGGCGACGGCCTATCAGTACACCGGAGCCGTCGTCTCCGGTGCGACCATCGGCACCTGGACGCACGAACCGGTCAGCCCAGAACGAGAGGAGTCCCAGACCGTCTGGAGAGTTCATGAATCGACGCTGCCGTTGCCGTTCCGCGAAGACCGGCCGCGAAAAGACGTTCTTCTCGCCGAGCAGGCGCGCTGGGAGAGTGAAGAAGAAGCCGCCCGCGCAGCCGGCAACACACAGCAGGCAAGCGATGCGCGGGCCATGCGGGAACGCATCACCCGGCGGCTGGCGCGCATCGGGCATCTCCCGGAAGGGGACACGTACCCCTATCCGCTGCGGCTCTGGCGACTGGGCGACGCCGTTTGGGTGGCGATCGACGGTGAACCCTACAACGTGCTGCAGCGGCAGTTGCGGGAACGGTTTCCCGACACCCCCATCATCGTCGGCACGCTGGCGAACGGGTCCAATGTCTGGTATCTCCCCGACGAGGCTTCGTACGGAAAAGGTCTGTACCAGGAAGACGCCTCGCTACTGGCACAGGGCAGTCTGGAAACGCTCACCGAAGCGGTCGCGGTCGAAATCGAAAGGCTCATGGACAACTCATGAAAACCGCCATTCGTCAAACAGCCGGTGTCGCGATACAACATGTCCGAGAAGAGCGAAACCGCGGCGTCACGTCTCGTGGACGCTTTTTGTGAGGATGAGACACCGGGTGTTTCGACCAGACTCGCCGCACCCCAAACTCCCGGTGTCTCGCAACAGCCGGAACGCGGAGAGTGATATCGTGGCGTCGCTTCTCCGTGACATTCCAAAGGATTATGAGACACCGGGTGTTCCGACCAAAGTGTATCCAACAATCAACGAAGAGCCTTCTATGAAAATCACCGGTATCGAAACGCTCGTCTGTCACGCCCGGATGCGGAACTGGGTGTTCGTCAAAGTTGTCACCGACCAACCGGGCTTGTTCGGCTGGGGTGAAGCGACGCTCGAATGGCACACGCGGTCGGTCGTCGGTGCCATCGCGGACGTCGCCGAGTTGGTCGTCGGCGAAGATCCCCGCCGCATCGAGCACCTGTGGCAGATGATGTTTCGCCAGCACTTCTGGCACGGCAGCGGCGTTGTTCGTTCGACCGCCATCTCCGGCATCGACATCGCCCTGTGGGACATCGCCGGCAAAATCGCCGGCGTTCCCTGTTCGCAGTTGTGGGGCGGACCGGTCCGGGACTGGGTCCGCACCTACTGCCATCTGGGCGGAGGCAAGATGGAAGACTTCTACGAAACCTCCGTCGAAGACGCCCGCAAGTTCGGCGACCTGGCGAGTGCTGCCGTCGCCGACGGATACACGGCCTTCAAGAGCATGGCGGTCCCCCCCACCATGCCGCTCGAAGGGCTCAAGCCGGTCCGCCTGGCGGAAGCCGCCGTCGCCGCCATGCGGGATGCGGTCGGCGACGAGATCGACATCATGGTCGACTGTCACGCGCGACCGTCCCCCGCGATGGGCCTTCGCTTCGGCCAAGCGCTCGATCCGTACGGCCTGTACTTTTTCGAAGAACCCTGTTGGCCCGAATGCATCGACGGACTGGCGATGATCAACGACGCGCTCACCACACCGGTGGCGACAGGGGAGCGGGTGACGGATATCGCCGCCTTTCGCGACATCTTCGCCCGCCGCGGCTGCGAGATCTGCCAGCTCGACATCACGCATTGCGGCGGGCTCACCAATGCGCGGCGGATCGCTGCCCTCGCCGAGGCGTACCGCATCTCCCTCGCACCGCACAACCCCCAGGGACCGGTCAGCACGGCAGCGTCACTCGAGTTTGGCTTCTCGCAGCCCTCCTACATCATCTGCGAAACGGTCCATCAGGACGTGCCCTGGCGAGCAGACGTCGTCGAGGAAGGATACATCACCGAACCCGAGGGCCGCATTGTCCGTCCCAACACCCGCCCCGGCCTCGGCATCTCGATCAACGAAGACGAAGTCCGCAAACACCCCTTCGAGCAGGAACTTCCCCAACAAGTCTTCTACCGCGACGGCAGTGCCGGAGATTGGTGATCGGCGAGCCAAAAACCGCGCAGCCGATCCGGTCGAAAAAGCCGGCGCCGGCATTCCCACGCCAGCCGCCGCAAAGCCTGGCGCCGCCAGATTCTCCACGACGAATCCCCAACGATCACAGACACATGGCCAATCCCCTCCCCAAAAACATCCCACGGCCCCAAAGCCTCATTGCACCGGCCACGTAACCGGGATCAGATTTCAGAAAGTACAAACCTCCTCCATTTGAGATGTCGGTCCGAAAAAGCGAACGACGACGCCTGAATCGCCCAATCATGGGAGTTTTCACCACAAGACACTCACTGCGGGGGTCACGGAGGATCGCAGAGGGTCTTGCGGCGCACCGTTCTTCTCGATGCGTCTCCGCGACCTCCGCTGTGATTCCTTCCGATGCTTCGCCCCGATTGCTTCGCCGTCTTCTTTGGCAATGCTCGACTTCAGGCGGCTGAGATGGTACTCGTTTCTTGGAATCGATTCCGTCGAATTGCACAGGCACCGTCGCATTGCAGGCTCCCGTGATTGTCAAGAATAAGGAATGAACATGTTGCGATCCCCCACCCTGTTCGTCAGCGTCGCGATGGTTCTGTTCACGCTCAGCCGGACTCCGCCTTCGATTGCGGCCGGTGAACTGGAACCCGGTGTTCGGGGCGTTGCCACGCGGGCACCGCAAATGATGGCCATCGACGGCAACCTTGAGGAGTTTGCCGATGCGTTCGCGACGCCGGTCGAATACTTTCACGACGACCTCAACAACCGTGCCGCGCAGTTCTTCTACATGTGGGACGACGAGGCGTTTTATGCCGGGCTGCGCACGCTTGATGAGAAACAGGCCAATCTCGCCCCCGACGACCGCTTGTGGCAGGGCGATGGCGTGGAATGGTACTTCGACACGCGGCGGGGGGACGATTTCCGCGACCTTGAATGGGGAAGCGGTGCGGTCCACTGCTACTGGACGGCCTATACGAAGGAAGACATCCGGGGGCGGTTCTGCCTGCGTCCCGGCTATCTTGACGCCATCAAGAAGATTGGGGTCGAAGTTGCCGGTCGTCGCACGGAGTACGGAGCCGAAACCGAGTTCAAGCTGCCGTGGGCCAACTTCCCGAAGTTCAAGCCGCAAGCGGGAGAAATCATCGGCGTTGACGCGGAGCTTTGTTACAGCGACGGCGAGATGCGCGTGTTTCGTTCGTTTGTCTATGGAAGCCCGTTGTCGGTGTCGCAGCCGGCGAGCCAGGCGAGGGTCCAGCTGGTCGACAAGCTGGAGCGTTCCCATTGGCGGCAATGCGGACCGGTGATGATGCCCGTTCGTTGCGACACGCCGTGGGGCCAGAAACTGAAAGCTCACGCTCAGGGATGGATCGCGCTTCCGCCGAACCACTCCGATCAGGTTGGCAAGGTCGGGTTTCGTCTGACCGATTTGGACGGACAAAAACTGGGAGAATTTGAAGCGACACCGGAGACATTCCAAGCTGAGGGGAACTTTGCCCGGGCGATGGCCCACTGGCCGAGCGACCTCGCGCCGCCCGGCGGACATCACGTCACCGCGATTGTCTACGACAAGACCGGAGCCGAACTCACCCGCATCGCCCCACGACTGGTCAGCGTCAACATGAAACGGGGGTATTGACGACGTGGACCAAGCCCGGCGGCACCACAGAGGAACCACGACGATTACGGTCCCCACGTGGGTGTCTCGATGAGGAACGCGCCCGAATTCACTTACCGCTCTCCGGACGGCTGGGGCGAGATTCCGACCGCGCGACTGTCGAAGGTGTTTCGCCTCTGGGGCGATGAATGCGTTCCCTGGACCGCACGCGGCCCCAGAAAATGAGCGTGCGCGACATCGATGCCTCAGATCGCCCCAGCCACCCTCATGCGGGGACGTCCTGCGAACACCTTTCCGCTCTTCCCTCATCCCGGATGTTGTCGCCGATCCGCTCCTAGCCGATCAGCTCGCGGATCGGGCGGGCCGTGTCCGGCATGATGTGCACCGGGCGTTCATTGATGTCGCGGATGACCGCGTGGGGGTCGATGCCCAGGTTGTGGTACACCGTCGCCAGGATGTCGCGGTAGTCGACCGGACGGTCGTCGGCGTAGGCGGCGGTTTTGTCGGTGGAGCCGATGACCTGACCGACGCGCATCCCGCCGCCCGCGAGCAGAGCCGCCTGCACCGGGGCCCAGTGGTCGCGACCGGCCTTGTCGTTGATCTTCGGCGTCCGCCCGAACTCACCCCAGACAACGATTGTGACGTCTTTGTCGAGACAGCGGTCGTAAATGTCCTGCACGAGGGCGGAGATGCCGGTGTCGAACGTGGGCAGATGGGTTTTCAGGTGACCAAAGTTGTTGCCGTGCGTATCCCAGAATCCGTAGGCGACGGTCACGACACGCACGCCCGCCTCAACAAGCCGCCGCGCGATAAGAAGCTGATCGTTCCACAGCGGTGCTCCGTCACCGAGGTGTGTGGAGGATCCCTTGCCGTACCGTTCGCGAACCTTGGGGTCCGCCTTTTCGATGTTCATGGCGTCGACCAGTTTGGATGACGCGAGCACCTCGAAGGCGCGGCGGTAATTCTCGTCCACGTTGTCGAGCACGCCTTGTTGGTCGAGTGTGCGGCGGAAGCGGTCGATCTGCTGCAACAGATGCTGCCGCGACTCGAACTGAGGCCGTTCGACGAACCGCAGGCTCATACTGGCGATGTCCTCGCCATCCGCACGCACTTGGTGGAACGCGCTTCCCAGGTAACCGGCCCCCGTGCTGTTGTACGGACGGTGCTGCATCGTCGGAAACAGGTCCACAAACGGCGGGATCACCGGATCGGTCGGCCCCTGAACCTTCGAGACGACCGATCCGAAGTTGGGACACCCGTCTCGTTCCACGACGTTTTTCGGATAACCGGTCAGGTTTTGGAAGCTGGTGTGTTCGTCCCGTTGGCCGACGACTGACCGAATGATGCTGCACTTGTCGGTCACGGTTGCAATCTGCGGGAGATACTCGGAGACATCGATGCCCGGTACGGCGGAAGCGATGGGAGAGAACTCGCCGCGGACTTCGGCGGGAGCGTCCGGCTTGACGTCGAACGTGTCCTGATGTGAGATGCCTCCGGAGAGGTACACCATGATCACCGATTTGTGCGACGCGCCTTGTTGCGACGCGCCTTGCGGCTGCCCGGCACGCTGCTGTTGCTCCGCCCGGAGAATCTGCGGCAGAGACAGGCCTCCGACGGCCAGCGAACCGATCTGAAGGAACGACCGGCGAGAGACGCCATCACAGAAGCGGCGGGACGGTCCGGTGAACTGCAACATCGCTTGGTCCTGATTCGAGAAGGCAGATCCAGCGGGGAGTCGTGACTGACGGAGGACGATTTCGGAAGGTCTGATCGGGGCGGGGGCATCACGTCGCAATTCGATTGTACCAGACGGCGGCGTCACGCGCCATAATCAACGGCGACTCTTCGGCATGAATGCCACGGTCGCAGGGATTGTGCCCCTTGTACGGTGAGCCGTGCGGGGCAGCGATTTCGCCGGTGACATCGGCGTGCCGGTCCGCAACCGGCCTGAATCTCCGTGTTTGCGCCCGCGGTTGCCTCCGCAGAGGAGACTCCCCACCGCCTTCCCGCGCACGAACCGACGGGTAAGCCTGTTGACAATCCGTAACAAACGACGATATCTTTACTTGAAGTCGGCGGTTTGTCTCGGGACACGTCATCGCGCTTCGGTTTTCCCCTTGTGCGATGGGTTCCCCCGACAGCCTGTCGATGCCCCCCCCAAAAACATCTCCATGCCGGAGACCCACCCATGTTAACGATTCTCGGTGATCGACTCCCGATGTGCGACAGGCTGTCGCGTCGTTCGTTCCTGCAGATCGGAGGACTGGCCCTCGGTGGTCTTTCGCTCCCTCAACTGCTGCAAGCTGAGCAGGCAAGCGGCGTCGGACCGAACAACAAGGGCATCATCATGGTGTTCCTGCCGGGAGGGCCGCCGCACCAGGACATGTGGGATCTCAAGATGGACGCCCCCAGTGAGATCCGGGGCGAGTTCCATCCGATTGCAACCAAAGTGCCCGGCATTGAGATCTGTGAGCTGTTCCCGCGATTGGCGTCGATGGCGGACAAGCTGACGTTCATCCGGACAATCGTGGGGTCGAGCGCGGGGCACGCATCGTTCCAATGTTTGACCGGCAGAAGCCCTCGCAATCAGCCGCTCGGTGGGTGGCCCGCACTGGGGTCGGTGCTGTCCAAACTGCATGGTCCGCGCAATCCGGCAATGCCGGCCTACGTGGGGTTGTCGCCCCAATGCGGCCATCGTCCATGGGGCGACAACGGCCCGCCGGGATTCCTCGGCGTCGCACATGCCCCGTTCGAGCCGCACGGTGAAGGCAAGGCCGACATGGTCCTCAACGGCATCACGCTCGACCGCCTGAGCGACCGCAAGGGCGTGCTGAAGGCCTTGGACCGGTTTCGCAGCGAGACCGATCAAAGCGGGATGATGGACGGATTGGACGCCTTCAGCCAACAGGCGTTCGGCATTCTGACGTCCAGCAAACTGGCCGATGCACTTGATGTCGAAAAAGAAGACCCGGCGTTGATCGAACGCTACGGGCGTGGCGAAGACAAGCTGCAGTCCGATGGCAGCACGCGGCTGCTGACGAACTTCCTGATCGCCCGCCGGCTGATTGAAGCCGGGGTGCGGACTGTGTCACTGTCGTTCAGCCGTTGGGATTGGCATGGCGGCAACTTCAACCGGGCGCGTCAGGACATGCCCATGCTCGACCAGGCAGTCAGCGCGCTGGTCGAAGATCTCGAAAGCCGCGGCATGCTGGACGACATTCCGGTTGTCGTCTGGGGTGAGTTCGGCCGGACGCCGAAAATCAACGGCAACGCGGGCCGGGACCACTGGCCGCGCGTCTCCTGTGCGCTGTTGGCCGGTGGCGGAATGCGGCATGGACAGGCGATCGGCGAAACGAACCGGCTCGGTGAGTACGCCAAGCAGCGGCCGGTGCATTTTCAGGAAGTCTTCGCCACGCTGTACAAGTCGCTCGGCATGGGGACCGACGCGACCACGCTGCCGGACCTGCAGGGCCGTCCTCAGTTCCTCGTCGACCATGCCAAGTACCACCCGATGCCCGAGTTGGTCTGACCGTTCCGATGACGCCTCGTCTTGCGGGTTGTTCGGACGTGGGGATTCACGGCCTACGTCCGCCGCCTCGCTTGCTTGCCGCGATGCCGGGAAGGTGCCTTCGACGCGAGCAGAGCAAGCTCCGCTGCTAAATCGACGCGAGACGTGTGTCTGTCCCGCGGCGATCGGTTCGTTCCGCGTCATCTCGTGCCGGATCAGCAGGTAAACGGCCCCCGTCAATCGGTACTTGCTCCCGTCTCCGCGCAGGATAATGCCGTCTGGTTGGCGTGCATGCCGCGAGAGACTATTCTGTGGGCGAGCGCCAATGATCAAGGTTCGCGGTCCTCGCGGTGGTCTCTGCCAAAGCGTGTGCGCTTTGGTTGCGATCGTGGTGGGATTCGGTCTCGTCCTCAGAGGGGAACGTGGAAATGACGACGGTACTGGTCGTAGACGATTCTGCCAAAGACCGCCGCATCGCCGGGGGGTTGCTTGAGAAAAACCTCGGCTGGGAAGTGGCGTATGCGTCCGACGGCAAGCAGGGGTTCGAGCAGGCGGAGAAGGACCTCCCCGATTTGATTCTGACCGACCTGCAGATGCCCGAGATGGACGGGCTCGAACTGGTCAAGCAGGTGAAGAGGCGTTTCCCGCTCATCCCGGTCGTGTTGATGACCGCTCAGGGGAGCGAGCAGATCGCGGTCCAGGCGCTTGAGCAGGGGGCCGCCAGTTATGTGCCGAAAGCCGAACTGGCGAATGACCTTTGTGAGACACTGGAGCGTGTGGTCTGCGCTGCCGGTGACCGCCGCACGCAGCGGTCGCTGATGCAGCGAATCCAGACGCTGGACTGCAATTTTGAACTGAACAACACCCCAGACATTCTGACGACGCTGGTTTCGTACCTCCAGACATTGCTGAATGACATGGACCTGCTCGCAGAGGCGGACCGCCTGCGGGTGGGAGTCGCGCTCGAAGAAGCTCTGCTGAACGCCTCGTATCACGGCAACCTCGAAGTCAGCTCGGAACTCCGCGAAGCCGATCACGCCGAGTATTACCGACTGGCCCGCGAACGGATGGGCACCGCCCCCTATGCCGGCCGGTCGATCTTTGTGAATGCGTTCCTGAACCGCGACGAGGTCGTCTATACGATCCGGGACGAAGGTCCCGGTTTTGATCCCAATGCTCTGCCCGACCCGACGGACCCGGTCAATCTCGAGCGTCCGTGTGGCCGCGGCCTGCTCTTGATGCGAACGTTCATGGACGACGTGCAGTACAACGACGCTGGCAATGAGGTTCGCATGGTGAAGCGGGCCGCGTCCGATGTCTCCAACGGTGTCCGAGTTCCAGATGGTGATTGACCGGAGTGTTGTCATTCATACGACTGCGCGGGGTTGAACCGCCAAGACGCCAAGTCCGCCAAGAAACACATCGTTCAC
This sequence comes from Planctomycetaceae bacterium, assembly GCA_029259845.1. Lineage (GTDB taxonomy): Bacteria > Planctomycetota > Planctomycetia > Planctomycetales > Planctomycetaceae > JAHBXU01. Next base: position 21,541 of record JAJDEI010000100.1, read on the forward strand.
CTGTGTCTGCCACAGGTTTCGTCATTCGACACGAGCATTCGGACAACCTCTTCCCGACAGGGATTGATTGGTCCGATGACGGAACCGTATTCCGTGGGTCTCTTCAAAGATTTGGCTTGGCGCTCTTGGCGTCTTGGCGGTTTTTCATCACCTCGACCCTGCGCTGTCGGATTAATCGGTGGCATCGCCCAGATCGAGCGTCACCACCGTTTGGGATTCGACGAAGGCCAGCCTCGCCGCAATGCGGTTCCTCGGCAACTGGCAGATCCGCGCGATGGCGGTCGCATAGGCGTCCAGTTGAGGCCGGTAGTGCTCGATCCGTTGGGACCAGTCCGGTTCGTGTTCCGGAGCGATGGCGTCGGTTTTGAAGTCAATGATGTCGGCGGCAAGGATCGTCCTGCCTCGACGAAGCAGGACCAGCCGGTCGATCGACCCGGTAGTCACGTCCGAGCCGGGGTTTGCATCCGCACTGGAATCCGCCCTCGAAGAAGCGGTCGCGGCGCCCCCCAACTGTGCCGCAATCGGCAGTTCTTGTCGCACCTCACAGACGATGTTCTCACCGAGGAGCATCTCGTTCACCGCAGGCACAAAGGGGAGGTCCTCGTCCGTCGTGTAGCTCGATTGCGAGAGCAGTCGCCTCAACTGCGGCTGCTGGAGCATTTGCGTGAAGTGTGGGAGCACCGTCTCGGTCTGTCGGGTGGAAAATCCCTGATCGGCGGCAATCTGTCGCAGCCGGCTGTCGGATGGCCGTCCCGATTCCAGCCACGTGATCTGTTCGAACCACGCATGGATGAGCGTGCCCCGCCGGAGGGCTGCCGCATTGTGCGGGCGCAACAGGCGACTCATTGGCACCGGTTGGTTCGAGTCGTGCCGCGACGGTGCCACACGGGCGAGACCGCGACGGCGTCCCTGCGGCATGCTCGCCAGACGAATGCACGGTTTAGCTCCCGAAGTAGGCGCGGTCTCCGGTGAATCGGCCTCCGACTCTGCGACATCGGGCCCGGAATCGGTGTCGGCGTTGGGACTCTCATCCGGGCGGGCGGCGGGGACTTGATGCCAGCTGCGATTGCCGTCTTCGTACAGAATCTCCTCGGACGCAACCGGCCCTCCCTGGGTGACAGCCGCGCGGACCAATCCGGCCGGACTGCGCGGCAGCGTTTTCTCGCTGCTGCGCGATGCCGGGACGATCACATACAACGCATGAATCGGGCGGGTGACCGTCACATACAAACGGCACAGCGTCTCGCGAATCTCGCGGCTCCGCGCCGTGGCGAACACCTGCCGCAGGTCGTCCGGCAAGAGGCTTTGAATCTCTTTGTTGCGGTACAGGCAGACTCGGTCGATCGGTGCCGTCGGCCCGCTCCGCCCAGCGACGTAGGCGGGCGCCTGGCCGGTGAGTTGCTTCTCGGTGAGAGGAGCAACGACAACATCGAATTGCAATCCCTTCGCCGCATGCACGGTCATCACCCGCACCCGGTCTGCCGACGGGTCGAGAAAGCGTTCCTGCTCTACAAAGCGGACGAAATCGGTCGGACGGAGCGTTGCCTCGCCGTCGAAGCGGTACCCCAACTCGATGAGTTGGCCCAACCGCATCAAATCCCGGTCGCTGCACACCGGTTGCAGGGCGCGGCACCAGCGGTCCAGCATCGGCCCGTAACCGTCCGCCATTAACGACTGCCGCACCGATGTCGAAACAACTGCCGCGACCGCATCATCGGCAGGATCGACGAGCGACAGCGATTCGCCCAACGGGGAACTCGCCACATGGTACCGCGCCGCCGTATCACCCGGATGGTCGGCCAGTGTGAACAGCGACAACAACGTGAGCACGGCCGCCGAATCGGTGATCGGATTGCCTCCCTCTTCGCTGGCAGGGATATGAAGCCCGCGCAGGAGATTCATGATTTCGGCGACCTCTTGGTTCTTCCGCACCAGTACGCCGACCGACGCCCAGGGAGCGTTCCGCACAATGCCCGCGACTCGCTCCGCTGTCGATGCCAGAATCTCATCCGTCGGATTGCCCTCTTCCGATTCCCCCGCCGCCGCCGAAACGATGCACGCATACCCGGGGAGGTCTTCTTTGGCGGTGCTGTGTTCGGGAAACGCGTCGCACCAGTCGTGAACCGTCTGCGCGTCATCGGTGCCGATGCCGGCATGGTTCGTCAAGCCGCCAAACAGACGGTTGACGGTGGTTATGACCGGCAGAGAGGATCGGAAACTCTTGGCCAGAGGAAGGCTTGCCAGTTGGGGCAACTGCTCGTCCAGGGCATCGAAGATTTCCGCAACACCGCCTCGCCAGGCATAGATCGATTGCTTGGCGTCCCCCACACAAAAGAAAGACGTGTTCCGGTCCGCAGCCACGATCCGCTCCGCGAACGGTCTGAGCACGTCCCACTGGGCGGGCGAAGTGTCCTGGAATTCATCAAGCAGCATATGCGCGACATGGCCATCAAGGCGAAAAGCGAGACCCTGGGCGTTTTCGTGAGCGGACAGCCCCCGCAGCCGAAAGGTCACGTCGTCGAATCGCAGGCTCCGGCGCACCCGTTTCAGATGTTGATACGCAGCATCAAAGCTTTCAAGCAGTTGCCGGGTTGCGAGTGTCTGCTGGGACAGTTCCTGAACAAACACGGCCCGCGCATGGTCCAGCAGCCGCTGATAGATTTCCAGCAAGTTCGCCGGGATTTCCCGTCTCTGAAATTTGGTCGAGCCAGCGAGGACTTTGGCACCGATTCCCGTTTTGATGAAAGTGAGCCATTCTTCCGCGCGGGCCCTTTGCACGTCTTGCTCCCGGGCCTTCCTCCAACTCGTCAGATCCGGAAGTTCCGCGGCCTCCAGGGCAGCAATGGCTTCCTCCAGTTGCTCTTCGGTGAGCCGGTGAAGTTCGGGAAACTGTTGCCATGCGGCAGCGTCGGTCTCGCGGTACAGGTCGTAGAATCTGTCCACCGTCGAGTGAATGAGGCCACTCACACTTCGCCCGGCGTCGCCCTTGGCAAGCAGGTTTGTCAGCCGCGTGATATCGGTCGTTCGCTGTTCACGCAAAATCTCTGCGATCGCCTGCGACCGCAACTGCTGATCGATGCGCGGATCGACGATCCGCCATCCGGGCGGGAGCCCCAGTTCCAGAGTGAAGTTGGTCGCCAACCCCGCAAAAAAGCTGTCAAGCGTTCCCACGCGCAAGCGGTGCAACTCCCGCAGCAACCGTGCGAGCACGGTGCGAAAATCGGCCGGGGTGAAATCACCCGCATCAAGCACAGCGGTCAGTTCAGCCGCTTCGGTCTCGCAGGTGGCGGCCTTCGCCAGCCGCGACAGGACGCGTTCGAGAATCTCCCCTGCGGCTTTGCGGGTGAACGTCGCCGCCAGAATCTCTTCCGCCGGCGTCCCGTCCAGCAGTCGCCGCAGGTAACGGTTCGTCAACTGAAACGTTTTCCCCGCTCCGGCTGACGCCCGAATGACAAGATGCCGCGCTTCGACGGTCATTCGGCCAACCTCCTCTCGAAAACGCCGTCCTGGCAAATCGCCTCGAAGCCATCCGGATATTGCGGCGGCGATGAGTTGGGCGGCCAGAAGCGTTCGTCGAGAATGTTGCGTGCGACTTCTCTTGCCTTTTGGTCAGCCGTGATCAGGTCGTCTTCGCTCCAGGGGGCCATCCGTTCCCGGACCTCACCCGTCTCTCCGGGCAAGGTGACATAGCCCAACGCGATGCTTCCTTCGACTCCCAACCGCGCAGCCAAATGAAGGTACAAAGGCAATTGCAGGTCGACCCATTCCCCCTGCTTGCGATGAACCTTGTCCGGATCCTCGGCCGAGTCGCCGGTCTTGTAATCGAGCAGCGCCCATTCGTTACGATCCGCATGCTGGTCAATGCGATCAATCCGCCCGTGGATCAAGATTGTCCGACCGTCGTCAGTCTCCAGGGAGACCGGCTCGCCTTTCGCTGAAGTTTCGACAAACGCGATCGTCCAACCGGCGCGGGCCCGCTCCGCCTGCCAGCGGGCGAATGCTTCGAGTCGCCGCCGCGCCTGCTCGACCTGCACGCTGACCGACGGCAAACGGTACCGCCCGTACTGCTGCTCCGACAATGCGTCAACCGTCGCTCGGAGAAACTCGGCGATCTCGTCCGACGACGTCGAATTTCGCACATCGCTGCGACCGAAGTCCCGCAGGGCATCATGGACGAGATTCCCGAAAGCCCGCGGATCCATTTCCTCGGTCTCATGGGGAACCGACTCCAACTTGAGCACATGCCGCAGATAGAACCGGTACGGGCATTGAATGTAGTCCCGAAAGGCCGTCACGGAAACGGACGTCACCGGCGCGGCGAGCGGTCGCGGACGGGGCACGACAAGACCCGGGCCCTCAAGACCCGGGATCTCGATACCGGCGACATCGACGCTGTCTGGCGTGCGGCTCAACAGGGGTAGCGGCGGCGGCGTCTCCGCCGCGAAGAACGTCTTCACCCGCTCTGCCGCTTCCGCCGCATCGCAAGCGAAAAACAGCCGGCTCGGAAGCAGTGGGTCCCCCCGGTCGTCCCGCCGCCCGGCCACGAGCACAACCTCCTCACGCGATGCCAGCAGCGTGCAGAGGGCATAGGCGTCGCGGGCGTAACGGCGGTCGTTGTCGGTCACGCCCAACCGCTGACGCAACCGGTTGGGCAGAAACAAATCCGCACTCACCGAGGACGGCACGAACGCTTCGTTGAAGGAGGTTACGACCAGTGCCGGCGCATCGTCGAGCGGCAGATCGAGCCATCCCGACAGTTCGATCGCGTCCGCATCCGGTGCCGGTGGAACCGTCTCCGCGGAAAGCTCCTCGATGGTGAGCCGCAACGCTTGCGCCCCCGTGACCGTGGGCATCATCGGCTCCGGAATCTCCGTATGCGTTTCGAGCACGCCCGTCAGCGTCCCCACCGCGTCGAGTTCCCTTTTCTCCACCGAGACGGCCGGGTCGTAACTCCGTTCTCCCAGAACGCGATCGAGCAGATCGAGCATCACCGCCGACCACCCCGCAAGCGGCCGGGCCGCACTGCTCAAGTCCGCCAACAAGCCGCTCACCAATTCATGCACGCGCTGGATCTGTCCGCAGTGTTCTGACGATCCGAGCCAGAATCCAAGCCGCTGCTGCAGGTGCCCGCTCAGATATTGGTCCAGCTCTTGCAACCATTGCTGTTGTCCACCTTGCCCTCCCGGCGTCAACGCGGCGTCCAGCCATGCCGTCATGTCCGGATGACGAACGAGGGTCGCAAAATGATCCGCACGCTCGTTTTCCAGAAATGAGGCGATCGCGTCCAGCAATCGCACCACGGCTGTTTGAGGCAGTGACTTGCCCACAGCCGCCCGCGTCGGCACGCCGAACTGCCGCAAACGCCGCTCGACCTGCGGCACCAAACCATCGTCGGCCAATCCGATCGTGATCTCGTCGGCCCGATACCGCCCCTCAAAACCGGCCAACACGCGGACCACCTCGTCCGCCTGATCGAGCGGCTTGTCCACCACGCGCACCTGTTCCCGCAATAACGGAATCGGAGCCGACCCGGCAGGGACCGTCTCGGCGGGGACCGTCATCCACTTCTCCGGGCGAAGGCATCCATGCTCATCGAACCGATCGCTGAGCGACTCCGGAGCATGAACGAGTGCCGTCACGCGGTCCGAGACCTGATCGAGCATCGCCCGTGTGGACTGGTTCAGATCGACCGTGCCGACGAGGATGACGTCGCAGTCCGTCTGGCACTCCTCCTCCTTCACCGCGACGATCCGCGCTGTCTGCCGGTCCCACAGACCGAGTCCGTCCAGCAGACCAAGGTACTCGTGCTGCGCGACTCGCAAGGCTTCCCAGCGCCGCCGTTCGTTAAAGCCGGTGATGAGTTCTCCCGCGCGGAGCACGTCACCGAAATCGAGCAACTCGGCCGCCAACTCCCGATGCAGCCGCCACAACAAGTCCCCCAACGCCATCCAGCCGTCCACGTCGCCGTCGTCGGGAACCTCCCGCAACACCTGCTCCGCCTGTGGTCGCGGCATCCGACGCACCGCCTCCGCCCACGCCAGATGCTGCACCAGCCGCCCGGCAAACGGACGCTGCGGCTCGTACAACCGTTCGGGAAACTCGCCCTCGGTGATCGTCTGCGGCGGGAGGAATCGTCCGTCGGTTTCCTCCAGGAGAATCTCCACCAACCGGCGGCACGCCCTACGCCCTGTCAGCACGACCACGACCCCGCTCAAATCGAGCACGCCCTCGCCGCCATATCGTTCGGCCAGAAACTCCGCCACCGCCGGCAGCGCCGGCCGATTCCAGTCCAGGAACGTCCGTGCAAGGGGCATGCGGTCACGTGAAAGAGAAGGCGGGATGCAGTCGTGAGCCAGTTGGGCCATGGGGCAGATTTCCAATCAGCCGCAGGTATGGAAAACGAGTCGGTTGCGAACCTGCTCGCGACCGCGGGCTTCACTCACAGGCCGCGTCGATGATTCGCACCAACGTCGCTTCGACCTCCTGGGCGACCGGATCAAGCTCCGGGCGACCGAACAAGGCCAACAACTGCGTGGGCTTCAACGTGGAGACCTTGACCGCTCCCGCATCTTCATAGACCGAGATGCGACACGGCAACGCGTTCGAGATCGACATGTCGGCTTCGAGGACCGTCTTCGCTTTGGCGGGATTGCACACTTCCAGAATGCGGCATTCCGGAGCGAAGTCGAGCCCCTTCGCGTTCAGCTTCTGCTTGAGATCGTGAATGCCCAACACGCCAAACTGATTGGCCGCAACCGCCGTCTCGACTCGGGCGACCACTTCATCAACCGTCCCCTGGGCGTCCTTTTCGTAAAGCATGGCGATTCCTCAATTCAGGGAGTGAAGGGCGTGAACAGACCGGCAAGGTAGTAAGACGAAGCGGGCCCCAGCTTTGGGGGGCGTGTTGGCGACGTGTCACCCACCGACCCACCTTCGTGCCGTTGTGTCTTCGTGGTTCAATTCTTACCACAAACGCACGAGGGCACAAAGCCGTTCGCCCCGATTGCATGCCATCATTGGACCGACGAAGTCCAGCCGCGTGGGTTTTGGGACCGCTCCCGCCACACGACAGCTTGAACCGAGATCACTCGAAGAGACTCCGGAACAGGTTTCCGAAGCCGGCGTCGCTCGCAACGGGCCGGTCCGATGCCGCTTGCGGTCCGGCCGTCAGCTCCCCGGCGGCGGTGAAGACATCGGTTTGCGTGACGACCGCTTCCCCCATCAGGGCCGGGACAGGAAACGACAACGGATGCACTCGTGGAGGGCCTGCCGCGGTGAACAGTGACACCGGCGCCAGCGCATTTTCCGGCAGGATGCTCGCCGGTGCCGTCCGATTCAACGACAGTGAGGAGAATGTCTGCCCGACCGGACCGGCCAGGGAAGCGGATTCGGGAGACAGCGGACTGGTGGGCGTGAGCCGGCCGTCTTCGAGTGCGCTGGGAGGGGCCGGCGCGGCTTGGGGAAAGCCGGCCGGGGCGCTGATTGGGACAGGTGCGGGTCCGGTCCCGAGCGGGGCGGGCGCCGGCGGCACGGGGCTGAGGAAGTAGTTGTTGATGGGCTCGGCGGTGTCGGATGCCCACAGACCGTTGGGGTCCGCGGCAGAGACCTCGTTGCTCAATTCACCGCTGGCTTCCAGAGAAAACGACAGGTCGACAGTCTTGCCGATGCCCACGATGGGGTTGCCGGCAGCGTTTTTGAGGAAGCCCTTGAACGGGACCTTCATCTCCAGTTGATGGCCGTCCGCGGAGAGGGCGTAGGTGACGTTGCCCGTGATGACCGGTCCCTTGTCCTGCACGAAGGTGACCGAGTCGTTGCCCCCGAAGCCGGAATCGTTCTCCTTGTAAACCCATTGCGTGTAAAAGTCGTAACTGCCCGGCAGGACGTTGACGAAGCCCGGCATGAAGGGCCCTTGCGTCTTCTCCGTGTTCGGCGGATCCCAGACATAGCCGCCGTTGGACTGGTCGTCGAAGGCCTGCTCGAGTTCGGTGTCGTCGGTGGCCCCGTGCTGCAGGAAATGGCCGGTGTTGAACGCGCCGTCGAAAAACTCGATCTCGCCATTGGCGTCGTAACCAGTGGTGTTGGTCGTGCCCGTGTAGTAGCCCCCCTCGTACAACGGATAGCCGGTAGTGTCGTTGTTGTCGACGTCGATCGTCACGATCACATAGTAACGGCCGGCACGCAGTCCGTTCGCCAGGTCTTCGACTTGCGTCCGCCCGATCTGACCGGTCGCCTCGAAGTAGAAGTAGAAGTTGTCCGCATCGTGTGAGACCTTGTAGGTCAGCAGGTCGACGTCCGGATGATCGACGAAGGCGGGAGTGGCACCGGGGAGCTTCTGGTCGGTATCGTGCTGGTCATTCGCCGGGTCCGTGAACGCGGGCGCGGAGGAGGCCCAGTCACTGAAGTCGCCGTCAATGGTGATTGCAGCGAGCGGCAACGGGTCGGTGACGGTGAGCTGGTAGTCTTCGACTTCGCCATCGGGGGCCAGGCCGAAGTAGGAGTAGCCGGCCGTCTCGGTGATGCGGAAGCGGGCGAACGTCGGGCCCAGCAGGGCTTCCGCCGGCACGGGGATGCTCAGGCTGTTGGGGCCATTGGAAACGGCCTGATTGATGAAGACCTGCTCGCCGGGGTCGTCCCAGTCACCGTCCTGGTTGAAGTCGACCCAGCCGTTGAGCACGGCCGTGGCCGGTACACTGGCCGTCACCGTGACGCCGACGTTGGTGCCGACGACCAGGTCGTCGCCGACGATGACGATGCCGTCTTCATCGGCCAAGTTGGCCACATCGTCACCGGTCGCATCGGCGGACGACTGTCCGTCCGCCTCGCCATCGCGGGCCGTGCCGAGGAATAGGGTGTTGCCGGTGATGACGTGCCGCGCGCCGTCATTGGCCAGCGTGGTGGGGAAGACGACCGAATCCGGCGCGTCGCCGAAGTCCAGCGTCGTCGCCAGCACCGTCGTGTTGAAGTTTGCGTCGACCGCGAAGAAGTCGTTGAAGTTAACGAACCCGTCGCCGTCCGCGTCACCCGGCGCGTAATTGCTGCCCGATGTGTTGAAGCTGACATCGACTGCGAAAAAGTCATTAAAGTTAACGAACCCGTCGCCGTCGACATCGCCCGCGAGTTTGTGAAACGCAAAGGTTTGGGTTCGCGTGAGATTCGCCGTTGTTGCGGCGGCGGGGAGTTCAGCCGTGTAGCGGCCATTCGGGAGGGTGACGGCGGAGAGGTCCCAGGTCACTGAGGCAGTGCCGTTGTTCACCAGCGTCGCCGTGCTCAGATCGATGCTCTGGCCGGTCGTGTGGTTGAACAGGTTGAGCGACGTGGGAAGCGCAACGGTTGTCGGGTTGCCGAACGTGGCGGTCAGGAAATCGATCCCGGAGCGGTTCGCGTTGCCACTGCCATTGACGTCCCAACTGACGACCGTTTCGGTAATCGGAGTCAGCTTGAGCACGACGCCGGAATTGTCAGCGCTGGAGAGCGTCGTGCTGCCGATCACGTAGATTTCCCCCGTTTCATCAACGCCGAAACCTTTGATGTAGATCGACACGCCGCCGCCGCCGGAGAGCTGCTCGCCAACGAGGTTCAGCTCGAAGATCTCCGGGTTGGGGTCGTTGAGGTTGGCGTAGAACACGCGTCCGTCGGGAACGAAAGAACCGCTGTGTGACTCGTTGAAGTCGCCGAACACATACCATCCCCGGAGTCCGGGAATTAGGTCTCCCCGATACGTTTCACCGCCGATCACGGCTGTGCCTTCGCCGTTGGCACCGTGATCGTATTGGACGATCGGATCGATCAGACCGAGCGGTGCCCCCGGACTGTCGGCCGTCGCACCGATGCGGACTTCGCCACCGGGGTCCGGCGGCGGACCGGGATCGAACAGGAACGTGCCTTCCTTCAGGTTCCAGCCGAAATGCCCCCCGGCATCGTCGATGATGTCGGCCCGGCTGACTTCTTCAATGTCATCCTGGCCGGTGTCGCCGATGACGATCTTGGTGGTCTTGTTGCGATTGATATCGGTCTCGAAACTGAACCGGAACGGATTCCGCAGGCCGTAGAAGTAGATCTCGTCCAGCGCATTGGGATTGCCCACAAACGGGTTCGTGGCGGGAATGCCATACTTCCCGTTGGCGCTATTGGTCCCAAACGGGTCGATGCGAAGAATCTTTCCATAAATGGTCGTGAGGTTGCGGGCGTTTCCGGTCTCGGGAATGTGGCCGGGACCCTGGTCGTCGTGCGTGCCGCCGTCTCCCAGCGAAAGATACAACAGGCCATCAGGTCCGAAAACGACGTTGCCGGCGCTGTGGGCATCATGTGGTTGGTCGATGCGGAGAATCTCCCGCGACGTCCCGCTGAAGACATCATCGGTGATGTCGTTCATCGTCCATTCCCGCAGGACGCTTTGGGCGGCGCTCACCTGGCCCATAGGCAATGGATAGTGCGTGAAGTCGACTGTGGCGAGCGGGTCGAGCAATTCATCGACCCAGGTGTAGAACTTCCCGTATCCGTCCGCTCCCGGGACAGCGAAATCGGGATGGAAGGCAAAGCCGCTGAGGCCCACTTCCGAGTTGCCGTTGAGCGTATCGGTGATTTTGTCGGTGACGTCGAGGAACGGCGTGCTCTCGAGTAGGCCGTTTTTGATCAGGCGCACATATCCGATTTGATCGCTGACAAACACACGCCCGCTGCCGTCCCCCGCATTGACGACCAGACTGGGCGAGACCAACCCGTCGGCGATTTTCTGGACTTTGACCGTGAGGCTGCCGGTTTGAATAACTTCCGGGATCGGGTCGTTGGGATTGAAATCGTTGAATCGTTCGACTGAGCCGATGTCGATCGTGGGACCAGCGAGTCCGTCACCGTCCAGCACGCGCGGCCCGCCCGGCTGGTCGGTCGTGGAGGCGATCAGGTCGTCGAACGAGTAGTAGATCGACAAATCTCCGGTCACCTGCGGCGACCCGGTCGGCGCGGCCGGCAGCGTGGCAAGCGTGCCCAGCGTAGCGATCTCAGTACTGCTCAAGGCCCGCTTGAAGATGTAGAACTCATCCATCTGACCGGTGAACGGACGGTTACTGGTCGTGGTGGAACCGATTCTCGCTCCCGAATCCCAGTCGCTGCCGATGGCGTTATTCAAGGTGGCCGGGCCGGTGAAAATCGACTCCCCGTTGATGTAGACGGCCACCTGATTGGTGGTCTGATCGTAGGTCGCCGCGTAATGGAACCACGTGTTGAACGGGGCGCTGCCCCCCTCAAAGTTGATAATGGTGTTGCCCGAATCATCTCGCAGCAAGAATCGGACGGTGCCGTTGTCAAAGATCTCCGCATGCGAGATGAAGTCGCCGTCACCGGTGCGGCTGGCGAAAATGGCGTGCCTTTCTCCGGTCGAAGTGAGTCTGGCCCAGGCGGCGATGGTGATCGCATTGGTGGGGATTTGACTCGACGGGATCTGGTTGACGTCGACCGTGAGGTAATCGTCAGCGACGTCGCCCACGCCGCCGGGGAAGTCGGCGCCCGCCCCGAGCATGCCCTCGCCGGAGATCACATCGCCGATAATCGAAGCGGTGTTGTTGTTGCCCGACAGGTCGGCGACGTTGTTCTTCCCGCCGTCAATCGCCACGCTGCCGGGGAGCAGCGCGTGTGTCAACGTCGTCCCGCCGTTGTTCGCCAACACGTCGAGACGGGGATCGATCGGGTTGCTCGTGGTGCCGACGAAGTCCTCGGCGATGAACCCGGTAACGCCCGCGCCGCTCTTGCCGATCAGGTTGAATCCGCCTGAGGTAAAGGCCCCGGAGACATCCGTATTGGTGAGGGTGCCGGTGTTGCCCGCGATGATCGTGTTGTTGAGCTTCGCCGTTCCCGCGTTGTCGATGCCGGCGGCAGCGTCGGCCGTGTTGTTCGTGATGGTGCTGCGGGTCAATGCCAGCGTGGCTCCGCTCGCGTTGTGGATGCCGCCGCCGGTGTTGCCCGAGATCGTGCTGCTCGCGAAGAGGAAATCTCCCGTGTTGGCGATGCCGCCGCCGGTGGCCGCACTGTTTCCGGAGACAGTCGTGTTGACCATCTGCGCCGTTCCGCCGTCGTTGAAAATCCCGCCGCCGGAGCCGGCCGTGCTCCCGCCGGTAATGCCGATGCCGGAGAGCTGCAACGCCCCTCCGGAGCCGACATGCAGCACCCGGTCGATCCCGTTGGCGTTGATCGTCGTCAGCCCGCCGCCGGTGGCGACGATCGTCACGTCACTGGTGATGTCCAGGTCGTTGGTTGCTTCCGACTCCGCTCCCGTCAACGACAGCACGTAGGTACCCGGGGGGAGCTGGATCGTGTCATCGCCGGCGAGGGCGTTGGCCTCCATTACGGCGGCGCGGAGGCTGGTCCGCCCCAACGAATCTTCCGCACTGCCGTCGCCCGGATTGGCGTCGACCGAGTCCACGGTGGTGTCGACCGTAAACGGCGCGGCCAGCAACGTGCGGTCTTCCAGTAACTCGACCCGCAGCGGGTTTCTGCGACGGACGCGCAAGCGAGTGCCGCAATCGCCAATGGTCGTCAGGCGGGCGAGCCGATCTGCACGGTTATCAAGAATCATGTGGCAAGGAATTCGGGTTTCGCGAGGAGGGCGACTCGAATGAATCGGCCCGCTTCCAGCATGCCGGATCCAAGCCGACAGCTTTACCAGTATTCGCCAGCTTGTCGGGATTTGCAACCGGGCCAACAAAGTTTAGGAACGCCGCAGAACCCTTCGCAGGGTCGTTTATCGCCTTCGTCGACGGGTGGCGGGGGTTCGTTGGGGTGCGGGACCATGATTCCCGATCCGAACCGGGGGCGACGAACGATCTCCACGACGGCCTCATCGCCCCCGTGATCGACGCGGCACGACGGTCGGACAACCTTGCCGAGCCCCCGCCACCCGCCGGGATTTGCAACCGGGCCAGCAAAGTTCATGCACGCCGCAGAACCCTTCGCAGGGTCTTTTATCACCTTGGTCGACGTAACTCGGCGGGTACGATGCTCATGTCGCGAAGCAGGATGAGCATGCAAGAATGAGCGCGGCGGCATGTCCGTCCTGTTACACGATGCGACCACGGCAGCCGGTTTCGATCAACCTTCAAAAGCCCGGGGCGGGATTCCGGCGGTTGCGCGAACGGGAACGCCCACGTTCGTTAGGGTCGTCCGCTTTGTCGTCATCGGCAGAGCGGACGTCGATTCGGCGGCCGTCGAGGGTAACGCGCAGGACGCAGCGAAAACCGAGATCGGCTGTCGGGGCGCTCATGCTGGCGCTGGAGCGATGCCACAATTCCCAGTGAGGCCCGCCTCCTTTGACGACCCGGTGATTGGCGACCGAGGGCCGTCGCGGACCGGTCGGGTTATTGAGAGCCGCGCCGCCGCCGCCGGCACCGGACGAGTTGTGGGGTTGCTCCGTGAAGAAGTCCGCCACCCATTCCCGCGCGTTGCCGGCCATGTCCAGCACGCCGAAGACGCTGCGGTCGGTCGAGAAGGATCCAACTGCGTCGATCTGTCCCGCCTCCCGATTTCCGTCCCAGACCGCGCGTCCGTTGCCCCACGGGCAATCGAAGCTCTTCGGTCCCCGCGCGGCGAGTTCCCATTCGGCCTCGGTTGGAAGCGACTTTCCCGCCCAATCGGCATAGCGAACCGCATCTCCCCATCGCACTCCGAGGACCGGATGCTCTGCCGGCGCGCCAGCATTTGCCGGCGGAGGGACCCGTCGTCCGTCGTCCTGCAGATCGTCCATGAACACGCGGTACTGGCCGAGCGTGACCTCGGTCACGTCGATGTAGAAGGGATCCAGTTCGACCGGATGAGCCTCAAGGGCGTTTTCTGGTTCTCCCTCCGCCCCCAGCAGAAAGAGGCCCCCCGGCACGAAGACCATCTCGGCGTCGTCGGCCTTGCAGCGGATCCGTTCCGGCCATCCGTCCCCACGTTTCGCGTGCGTCGTCCCGGCGGACTCAACCGCGGCGAAGCCCTCCGGCAGCGACACGGTGCTCGCTCGCGGCATCGTTGCGCGGACGCCGTCGGGGGGGATCACGAAAAAGGACGACGAATCGGCCCCGGCGGCGGGGCGAACGGCCACGAACCAGTCATTCGCGTCCGAAGCATCCGACGCGTCAACGATGGTGAAATTGCCGTGATCCTCCGGCAGAGCGAGGAACACGTCGTTCGGATCGACGCCCTTCGGGAGAGAGTCCTTCGCGGGCCGAACCGGTGTCGGTCGGGCGATTTGCCGCCCGGCAGGCTGCTGTCGCCCCACGCGGTTACGAGCCGGTGGCGCTGGCGGCGCCTTGGTCACAGACGGCGGAGGGGGGGGCGGCGTTGATTTCTCCCCGGAACACCCGGCAAGACAGACCATCATCACCAGGACGGCGAATGGCCCGCGGCGGCGATCTGTTCTTTGCATGACGTGTTCCTTTCCGTGGAATTCGGCCCAAGTGACCTCGCGTCAATTCTCACGGACCGATCGACAAACCGCAACGATCGGATGGCTGTGGCCAGGGCCATTCAAAGATTGAAGCTGGGGAACCTCGTAACCCGGAGCGTCAGCGAGGGACGAATCGCTCACTCACGTTCGCTTCCTCGCTGACGCTTCGGGTTACCATTGAGCTTGTCCCGGTCGGTCTTCTCCCAAGTGAAACTTTGAATGGCCCCGGGTGGCGGGGGCGCTGTAACACCATTCGGTGGTCTTGCCGCGTCGATCACGGGGGCGACGTCGTTGCCCGGTGGATCGTTCACCGCCCCCGGATCGAACGGTTGTCGTTGTTCAACGCACCAATGCGCCCCCGCCACCCGACGCCGACGATCACAAAGTGCGGATGTTCCGGTCGGATGGCTGTGGCCAGGGCCATTCAAAGATTGAAGCTGGGGAACCTCGTAACCCGAAGCGTCAGCGAGGGGCGAATCGCCACCTCACGTTCGCTTCCTCGCTGACGCTTCGGGTGACCATTGAGCTTGTCCCGGTCGGTCTTCTCCCAGGTGAAACTCTGAATGGCCCTGTGGCTGTGGCCCAGGATGAATGTGTTTTTCACGATGGGTCCGGTATCGGCGGTTTGCCGTCGCCGTTGGCTCCGGGCAAACACCAATCCATGACACCCGTTAGCCCGGTGGCAACGCCGACGGTCGACGTCGGTGAGACGTCCCAACTTCCGGCAGACGTTTTCCCGGGGCTGCGACCGAGACGGGGGTGTGCGGTCGCCGATTGTCGCACTCCAACGGCTCGCCATTGTCGTGCGGACGCGACAGATCAAGTCATGTACGGTTACAATAGACTCCTGTTTTCCGGTGACACGCTCACGCCGGGCATCAGCATTCAAGCTTGACGCGCGGCACGGGATTCGGGCCGAACCGTTCCCCTGCCAGACAGTGTTGTGAAGCCGACGCCCCCCGCGCCGGCACCTTCCTCGCTGATGCCTCGGCAGCATCATCCCCCGAATCTGCCAGTCGCACCCCATGAACAAATCGCAGCACCAATTGGCTCCTGGCGAACCGGCGAACCTTTCCGAGCTGCCAACCAGCAGCAAGCCATTCCATGACGACCGCGATGCGGCCGAGAAGGAGTTCCGCAAACTCCGCAAGCAGTTCATCACGTGGCAGCGTGCGCTGTGGGCCGAAGGACGGCAACAGCTGTTGATCGTGCTTCAGGCGATGGACGCCGGGGGCAAGGACGGGACCATCCGCAAGCTTTTCATGGGCGTCAACCCACAAGGCGTGCACGTGGCGTCGTTCAAAGCCCCCAGCGTTCGAGAGCTGGCCCACGATTTTCTCTGGCGCGTGCACCGGGATGTGCCCGCAGCCGGGATGATCGGCGTCTTCAACCGCTCCCACTACGAAGACGTTCTCGTCGTCCGCGTGAATCGGCTAGCGCCCCGGGAAGCCTGGGAGCCGCGCTTTCAGCAGATCAACGACTTCGAGCGGCTGCTCGCCGAGACCGGGACTCGCATCCTCAAGTTCTATCTCCACATCTCCAGGGACGAGCAGCGGAAGCGCTTTCAGGACCGCCTCGACCGCCCGGAGAAGAACTTCAAGTTTTCGCTCGACGATCTGGAGAAGCGCAAGCAATGGGACGACTACCGATTCGCCTACGAGGACGCACTCACACGCTGCACCACTGACTGGGCCCCTTGGTACGCAATCCCGTCCAACCAAAAGTGGTATCGCAATCTGGCCATCATGCGAATCGTGGTGAAAACGTTGGAGGACATGAATCCAACGTACCCCACCATCGACTATGATCCGAAACAGGTTAAAATAGACTAGGAGGTCCGATTTGTCCGGCGGGTATCAAGGCCTATCGGCCCCGAGCGATCCGAACAGAGGAAGTTGGCTCATCAATGAAACAATTGTTCGTCATTGCGGCTCTGTGCGTTCTGTGGGGGCCAATCCTTCGTCTGTCCGCGGACGATCGCGCAGCGGATGACCGTAGCGCGACCGACTTTGCTCACGACGTCGTCCCCATCCTGCGGCAGCATTGCGTCGAGTGCCACGGAGGCGACGAAGCCGAAGGCGGGATGTCGCTGAATACCCGCTCCACATTGTTGGACGCGGAGGCGGTCACACCCGGCCAGGCGGACCAGTCAACGCTCATCGAGCTGGTGACGTCAACGGACCCCGTCGAGCAGATGCCCCCCAAGGACCGCGCCCGGCTTACCGCAGCCGAGATCACGACGTTGCGGAACTGGATCGACGCCGGTGCGTTGTGGGAGGACGGTTTCACTTTCGCGGAGGATCGCTACGAATCGCCGCTCCACCCACGTGAAGTCGAATTGCCGCCCGCGCGCGACGGACGGAGCAATCCGATCGACCGCATCCTTGATGCGTACTTCGCCGAACACGATCTGCGACCCGGCCCGCCGCTGGACGATCAGACGTTCATGCGGCGGCTGTCGCTCGACATCACCGGACTGCTCCCGCATCCGGACGAACTCCGGCAGTTCCTCGCCGACGGCAGCAGCGACAAACGCGAGCGATTGATTCGGCGGACCCTCGACGATGACCGGGCGTTCGCCGAACACTGGCTCACCTTCTGGAGCGATCTGCTCCGCAACACGTACGCCGGCACCGGCTTCATTGACGACGGCCGCCGGCAGATCACCGAATGGTTATATGGGGCCCTGCTGACCAACAAGCCTTACGACCAGTTCGCGCGGGAACTGATCGCACCCGAACCAGGAGCGGCCGGGTTCATTCGCGGGATCAAGTGGCGGGGCAACGTCAATTCGTCTCAGGCGACCGAGATTCAGTTCGCCCAGAGCATCGGACAGGTGTTCCTGGGCATCAACCTCAAGTGCGCATCCTGTCACGATAGCTTCATCGACCGTTGGACCCTCGCCGACACGTACAATCTGGCGGGGATCTACGCGACCGCTCCGCTGGAGATCCATCGCTGTGATGTGCCGACAGGCCGCTTCGCTGAGCCGGCGTGGCTCTTTCCCGAGTTGGGACAGATCGACCCCGCTGCCGAACAGCCCGAGCGATTGCGGCAGATGGCCGAATTGATGACGGCCCCGGAAAACGGGCGGCTCACGCGGACCATCGTCAATCGCCTCTGGCAACGCCTGATGGGCCGCGGCATCGTCCACCCGGTCGACGCCATGCAGACCCGGCCGTGGAGCGAAGAGCTCATCGATTTTCTGGCCTGGGATCTGCGCGAACACGGATACGACCTGAAGCATACGATGGCGCTCATCGCTGGGTCGCACGCCTATCAATCACAGGCGGCAGCCCTTGACGCTCCCGCCGCTCCTGAGGGCTATGTCTTTGGCGGACCGCTCACCAAGCGGATGACCGCCGAACAATTCACCGACGCGCTTCACAGCTTGGCCGACACGTGGCCCGGTCCGGACGGTCGCGCCTTCCGTCGCGATGGCCGCGGGCAGGGAGGGCAACTCGCCGCCGTTGTTCGCGCCGAGGAGCAAGCCGCATCGCGCATTCCGCTCGAGCGATTGGTGACCGGATCGCTCCTCCGGACGGCGTTGGAGCAATCATTGTGGGTCTGGAGCGACGCCGACGCCCTCACCGAAACTCCGCAGGCAACCGCCCACTTTCGCAAGGCGGTCTCCGTGGACGACGCCGATCATGTTCTCATCCTGCTGAGTGCGGATCACGCGGCGGCGCTGTTCGTCAACGGCAAACGGCTCGCCAAACAGGAGGGATTCGACCGCGTGCTGGCCGTCGAAGTGACGCGCCGCCTGCAGCCGGAGGAAAACGTCATCGCCGTGCATGTCGAGAACGACGGCGAGCAGGACCCGAACCCCGCCGGACTGCTGCTGACGGTCCTCGGAATTTCGGACAAAGGAGACCTGTTGTGGGCCCGGCCTGCCGACGAGACGTGGCGCGCTGCCGCCGAGGCACCGGACG
This sequence comes from Planctomycetaceae bacterium, assembly GCA_029259845.1. Taxonomy (GTDB): domain Bacteria; phylum Planctomycetota; class Planctomycetia; order Planctomycetales; family Planctomycetaceae; genus JAHBXU01. Next base: position 39,889 of record JAJDEI010000100.1, read on the forward strand.
GCTGGCAACGGCTTGGCTTCGACGATTCGTCGTGGCCGGCAGCAACGGTGATCGGCGGCGCGGAGGCCGAGCCCTGGACGTTGTTGGAAAAGTTCGACGACGGCAAGTTCACCCTGCAACGGGATTGGAACCTTCTCTGGAAGGACCATCCGGTACGTGCGTCCTTGTCTCCTCCCTCCGGGCTGCAGGCAACGCTGGGACGGCCGAACCGCGAGCAGGTCGTCAGCAGCCGCCCGTCGCAACTGACCACGCTCGAAGCGATCAGCCTGTCCAACGGTGAAGAGATGTCGCGGATGTTGAGCGAGGCCGCAACGAGAATTCTGGCGACCCACGCCGAATCGCCCGCCGAACTGACGGACTGGTTGTACTGGTCGGCCCTCACGCGACCGCCCCGCCCGGCGGAGGCTGAGGTCGCTGCCGAGTTGCTCGGTTCGCCGATCACGACCGAAGGAATCGAGGACCTGCTCTGGACGGTGCTGATGCTGCCGGAGTTTCAACTCATTCGTTAATTGACGATTTCTCTCCTCACCCAGGGAGACCCGACCATGCGATCTGACATGCAGAACATCGAGCAGACAACCACCGACGAGCAACAGACCCGTCGCCGGTTCCTCCAGGCGATGGCAGCCTCCGCCGGGGCGGCCATGATGACGGGTGAACCGCGGCAGCTCCGCGCTGCGACGGAGGGAGACCGCATCGGTGCTCCGGCGGCAACGGCGGATTGCTGCATCGTGTTGTGGATGGGCGGCGGCATGGCGGCTCCCGACACCTTCGACCCCAAACAATACTTTCCGTTTGAGATCGGACGAGAAGTCGCTCCGATCATCAGCACGTTTCCCGCGATCGACACGGCTGTCGACAACATCAAAATTAGCGAAGGATTGGAGCAGATCGCGCAGGTGATGGACCGGGCGACGCTCGTCCGCTCTCATGTGTTGGCCGACCTGGGCAACATCCTGCATTCGCGGCATCAGTACCATTGGCACACCGGTTACGTGCCGCCTGTCACCGTCGCCGCCCCCCACATCGGTGCCTGGATGGCCCGCGCGCTCGGTCCGGCCAACCCGGTGATCCCGCCGTTTATCAACATCGGCCAGCGGATCGAGGGCAACGGAGAGTCCGAGGAACTCAAGGCGTTCACCACCGCCGGATTCTTCGGCAGTGAGTTTGGTCCGTTCAACATCCCCGACCCGGCCCAGGCCGCCGCCGCTGTTCGCCCGCCAGAAGGGATGGACATCGGGCGTTTTCAGAATCGTTACCGTGCCTACAAGAAACTGGTCGAACAATCGCCGCAGGCGCAGTACGCCAGCGACTACCACCAGGAGTCGATGGTCCGGTCGATGGAAAACGCCTATCGTCTGCTTGAATCCAAGCACAAAGACGCCTTCGATCTCGCGCTGGAGCCGAAAGAGTCGTTCGAAAAGTACGACACCGGACGCTTCGGCCAGGGTTGCCTGCTGGCGCGGCGGCTCGTCGAAGCGGGGGCCCGGTACATCGAGGTGACCACCGAATACGTGCCGTTCTTGAATTGGGACACCCACGAAAACGGCCATACGACTGCCGCCCGCATGAAGCAGCAGATCGACCGTCCCATCGCCCAGCTCGTGCTTGATCTCGAACAACGGGGGCTGTTGGACCGCACATTGATCGTTCTCGCCAGCGAGTTCAGCCGCGACATGCTCATCGAAGGGGTGCCGGGAAGCGCGGCCCGCGACCAGTCTCGGGCGAAAACCGACGTGCTCCAGGAAATGCGGCACTACGGCCTGCACCGACATTTCACCGGATCGTCTTCGGTGCTCATGTTCGGCGGCGGCATGCAACGAGGATTGCTCTACGGCGAGACCGCGCAAGAGCGGCCCTGCATCGTCACCAAGAACCCGGTGTCGATCACCGATCTGCACGCGACGATCTTCACCGCCATGGGCATCCGGCCACAGACCGGCTTCGAGATCGAACGCCGCCCGTTCTTCGCCACCACAGACGGACTCGGCAAGCCGGTGATGGACCTGTTTGGTTGAACCGCCGAAGATGACGTAAAGCCGTCGGGTGGCGGGGGCGCTGCAACAGCACTCGGTGGTCTTGCCGTGCCGATCACGGGGGCGACGTCGTTGCCTGGTGGATCGTTCACCGCCCCCGAATCGAAGGGTTGCCGTTGTTCAATACACCAATGCGCCCCCGCCACCCGACGCCGAAGATCACAAAGTGCGGATGTTCCGGTCGGGTGGCGGGGCCGTTCAAAGATTGCAGATGGGCAACCTCGTAACCCGAAGCGTCAGCGAGGGACGAATCGCCAACTCACGTTCGCTTCCTTGCTTACGCTTCGGGTTACCATTGAGCTTGTCCCGGTCGGTCCTCTCCAAAGTGAAACTTTGAATGGCCCCGGGTGGCGGGGGCGCTGTAACAGCATTTGGTGGTCTTGCCGCGTCGATCACGGGGGCGACGTCGTCAGTTTGGTGGATCGTTCACCGCCCCCCGACCAATGGGTTGTCGTTGTTCAACGCACCAATGCGCCCCCGCCACCCGACGCAGCCTCAAGGCTGAACTCCCACTCCCAAGCTCGTCAGAGCACTACGAACGCCCGCTCGGCTGCGCGGCGAAGCTCGTGACCTGTCGGATGGCTTCGGTCATCGCGGAGCGGTCAACTTCGTGCACGTCGAGTTTTTGGCCGACGGCAGGGAGCATGGTGAGCGTGAGCCGTCCGCCGAGATGCTGGCGAAACTGCTCCAGTCCGGCGAACAGGGTGTCCGTGTCCTCCAGCAACGGATGCGTAAGCGGCAAACCGAGCTTTGCCAGGCAATCGAGCGTGCGGTCTGCGTCTTCTTTTGGCAGGCCGCAAACCAGTGAGGAGTAGACTGTGTCGATGGCCACTCCGATGCTGACCGCCTCGCCGTGACGGAGTTGGAACCCGGACATCACTTCCAGCGTGTGGGCCGACCAATGCCCGAAGTCGAGTGGCCGTGCTTCCAGTGCCTCGAACGGGTCGCCCCCTTCGGTGATGTGGGCAAGATGCAGTTCAGCCGAACGCCGGATGACCGGTGCGGCGGCGTCCCAGTCCCGTTGGCGAATCCGGCCGGCAGACCGGCAGATCGCATCGAAGGCCTCCGCGTCTTTCAGTAACGTCACCTTGACCGCCTCGGAGAATCCGCAGCGAAAGTCACGGTCCGGGAGCGTCTCCAGCAACGCCGCGTCGTTGATCACTCCCCAGGGAACGGCGAACGTGCCGATCCAGTTCTTCTGCTCGAACAGGTTGACCGCATTCTTAACGCCGATCCCCGAATCCGCCTGCGCGAGCGTGGTCGTCGGCAGCCGCACGAGACGGATCCCCCGATGGGCCAGAGCCGCAGCGAAACCGACCGCGTCGAGCACCGCCCCGCCTCCGACGACGATCACATAACTGCGACGATCCAGCGCGGCGGCGTTCATGCACTTGAGCATCTGCTCGATGATGTGGATGTCGTTCTTGGCCGCTTCGCCGCCGCGGACAACCTGGATGTTCCCCGGCATGGTGACGCGATCGGCATGATCGGCCACGAATCCCCGAATCCGCGCCTTCAACTGGGGCATGGCCTGGGCGACCTGTTCGTCCAGCCAGAACTGCACCCGAGCCGCCGCGCCGCCGGACGGTTCGAGCAGTTCCGCGAGAGCGGACTGGTCCCTGCCGAGCACATCCTCGGTGAACCGCAGCCGATGAGTGAAGGGGACCGTGAATGCGGCGTCGATTGCAGTCGGCTGGCAGTCAGTCATGGAAGTCCGGGCAAGTGCGGTGGGAAATCGCGAAGGGTTGTCGGTGCGTCGGGGTGGCTGGGGCGCTGTTGGGGCGACGGGAACGTGTCCTCAGATCGAACACCGGGGCCGTGACGCGGTCAGTGCACCGTCCACAGCCCCAGGCTTCCGGGCGGCTGGCCAATCGTCGGGATCAGATCGCCCGAGCCTCCCCCACCATCGGGCGGAGGCACCCGGACGGAAGACGCACCAGAACCCATGTGGCCAAGAACGTCTCGATTCACTATGAACCATCTCCGCACGTCTCTCAACTCTGTCTCGCTTCTCCCGGGCATGAAGCATGTGGAAACAAGGATTTCTGGGCAACGACGCCTCGCTGATGCTGGACGTGGTGGTCACGGCGCTGGTCCTGGTCGTACCGGTTCTGGTCTCAAGCATCTGGCTCGTGAAGTTTCGCCGCCGGTATGCGGTTCACAAGCGGCTGCAACTGTCCCTTGCCGCCGTGTTGCTGCTGACCGTCGCGGCGTTTGAGGTCGACATGCAGTGGGTCCACGGCGGCTGGCAGAATATCGTCAACAAGGACCCGTCAGCCCCGCGGCTGGCCGGTGACGATCTCGCATTCGTGCGGACCGTGCTGCACGTCCACTTGCTCTTTGCCGTTTCGACGCCGCTGGTTTGGGCGATGACGATCACCCTCGCCCTGCGGCGGATGCCGGTCCCGCCCGCTCCCTGCGCCCACAGCCGGCTGCACAGGTTCCTTGGCTGGGCCTCAACGGCCGACCTCGTGCTCACCTCTGTCACCGGTTTGACGTTCTACTACGTCGCGTTTGTCCGGTAAAGAACGCTGCTGGGGCAAAGTCGGCTCAGAGAGTTTTCCCGCGGCGGTTGGTTTCGGTGACGGAGCCGGCCCCTGCTTCGGCGAGCGATGTTCGGCCAGATGCGACATGGCATCGGCCAAATCGCTCGCCGGTTACATGAGCACGTGCTCAGGTTGCTTTTCCACGCGGTCATTCCAGCGAAACCGCATGTCGATCGCCACGCGCGAGAGATGGTTGAGCATCGCCAGGTCGATGTGAGGACAGGGCAGATGCGGTGCAGCGTTTCGGGTGTGGGCGGCGTCAAAGATCGGATCGTCCCGCCAGTACGAGTCGTACACCCGCATGTGTTCGTGGAAGAGTTCCTCGAACTCGCTGGGGGTCTCGCGCGTCTCACCAGCCCCGTAGAAGCCGAGCCCGTAGACGCTGGTCGCCGCTTCGATGGCATCGCGAATCTGCCGGGTCGTGATCGGGCAACGCGGGGTGAGGTGGTACGTCTCGCCGTGCAGCTCCGGATGCGTGAGCACGTGGGACATCACCGCTGAGACCCAGTCGACCGGCACGAAATTCTTTCGTTCGGTGCCGTCGACGTTGATCTCGACCTCCGAGACGTTGGTCAACCCCGTCGCATCTCTCTCGCCCTGTTGCCTGACCAGCGTATCGGCGATTTGCAGGATGACATAGAAATTGTGGAAAGTGGTCGACCAGCCGGTGCGGCTGTCACCCACGATGATCGCGGGACGGAAAATCGTGGGAGGATTGCTGAAGCCCGCCTCCCGGACCAGTTTCTCCGCTTCGACTTTGCTGCGCTCGTAGTCGTTGCCCCATTCCTGGCCTTCGTCCAGTTCCGACTCGGTCACCCGCCCCTGCCGGAGTCCGCAGACATAGGACGTGGAGACGTGATGGAACTGCCCGATGCCGGCGGTATCGCAAAAGTCGAGCACATACCGCATCCCCTGGACATTCGACCTCCAGGGCTCACTTTCGCGCGACGTGCTGACAAATTGCAAGCTGGCCGCATTGTGGATGAGATGGCCACAATTGTCCGCGATCCAGGCGGCGTCCTCTTTGCTCAAGCCGAGCCCCGGCTGTGAGATATCCCCTTCCAGCACATGGGGCCGCTCCAGTGCTTTGCCCAGCTTGTTTTCCCAGGTCCTGATCTGGCTTTCCACGCGCTGTTGCGGCGAATGTTTGCGGCTGCCACGGACGAGCACGGCCAACGGGACATCTTCGAGGATCAAGTCGCGGACGAGATACCGGCCGAGAAGTCCGGTCGCTCCAGTGAGGAGATGATGTTCCATCGGGGATTTCTGTCAGGAGTTGGTATCGGGAGATCGCGGATCGTGATGGCAGATCGACGCGGCAAGCGAACAGCGCGGTGGCTCCGAGCGGGGGACCGCGTCCATGTTGCTGATCCTTCAGTTTATCGGCCGATCTTATCCATCACAATGGATCGGTTGCCAGAGCGGGCAAGTTTGCCCGATTCGGGGAAAGCGGGCACGCCGGCCTGGGGAGCCAGCGTGTGACTCACATAACCCTCAGCACCGTGAGGTGTTACAGTCACCAATGACACAACCTGCGCAGGCCGGACTGGACCCGCGGAAGATGCCCACTCTGGGAAACGATCGCCTTGACATTTCCTAACCGTCGGTTCGCCCATTTCGCCCGGTCCCCCAACGATCGAGACCCGGCATCGGTCAGATAGTGCGATCGAAGACGTGTTCACGCTGGATTATTTGTTAAGACCTGCAGCGGCACGCAGAATCGAGTGTCTCAACCGACTGCGAAAATCGGCTGGCTCACGCGCACGTTTCAGGTCGCAGGGGATGACGCAATGCCGTTGGGCGAGGTCTCTGCGAGCGTGCGGAGCAGCCGACGAGTCGCTCTCATTCCCAGGATGGCGACGGCGTGGGTCGTTGACGAAGGCTCCAGCCCGCCGAACAGCGCCGAACGGACCATGCCGCGGACGGCTTCTTCGAGCGGCGGGAAACGGGAGAGGAACCGGGCAATGTCGCGCACACTGAGGTCGCTGTCGGCCTCCGTTTCGTCGAGCCAACGCAGAAGTTCGGCCCGCAGTTCCGGCGCGAGGCGGGCCCGATTGTGAGGGCCGCGCAGCCCGTGCGGCAAGTGATGGGCAAAGGGATCAGCCGTCTCGTCCATGATTGTGACCCGTTGATTCAGAGGCCGTTTCGAGACCACGATTCCGACCGGAATGGGAGGACGTCAAACGTGAAGGGCCTAAGCGTGTGATCTGTCGGCCAGTCCCGCGTACCCAGTACGCGGGACCCAGTTCCCAATTCGTCCGTCCCCGGTGGGTTTCCCGTTTGTGAATTCGTTGTGCCGTGCTGGAGCATCTTTGATGCGATATTTGAAGACGCGACCGTCTGTCAGCGGAGGAACTCCAGCAGGCTGATATCGAACAACCGGGAAGCGGTCGCCAGAGTGTATTGAAGTTGGCTGCGGGATTGCTGGAGTTCGATGGCGACCTGGGAGATGTCGGCGGAGGCGATTTCACTGAGGCGCTGCTGGAAATCGAGTTGCGACTGCTCCGCGTTGTCCTGGACATCGTTTAACTGCGCGAGTGTGACGGACTGCTCGCCGGTGACATTGAGGAAATGGTCCTGAAGCCGTTGCACGTCCCCCAACCGCCGCGCGATCGCTTCCTTCTGGACTCCCGGTGAGAACCCCCGTGTGTTGCGAATGTCGTCCCTGAGTTCCCGGAGGACCTGGAAGGCATCCGCCGTGCCGGCGTATTCCAACTGCTCGGTCCCCGCGAAGCGGATGGCCGTCGAATCGACGTTCGTGATTTTTCCGGTGACGCTGTCGGTCACCGCCTGATTTGTTGAGAAGTCAATGGCAACGGTGCTCGCCCCACCGTCGGTCGAGAGCGTACCAGTGGCGGTGACGTCGACGTTCCCGGAAAATCCGGCGGTGATCGACGTGGTATCAATGAACACGGTTTCGTCAAAAGGTCCGGAGACCTGCAAGTTGGTATCGCCGTTCGTGAACGCAACCGGCGGGCCGCCGTTGAGGGAAACGGTCCCGAATGCTCCGGTTCCGCTGGTGTCCACGATGTTCAACTGATAGGCCCCGGCCGGGCCGATGATCGTGTCTGCGGTGGCGGAGTCTGTCCCCGCGGCCACTCCCGATCCGGCCGCGTAGGTTGTGGCCGCATGGGCAACCTCCAACGTTCCCTGCCCCACCGCGCTGTCGGTTCCGACGCCGGCGGCTGCGCCGGTGCCTCCGATGAACAGGGTCTGCTCGCGGGCCTTCGGTTGGAACACTTCGGCCCCGGAGGAGATAATCGTCGTCGGCGGGCCGGTGTGAAGTTGTAGCGTGCGCGGGATCTCTGAGCCGGAATACGTTGTGACGGATGAGAGGGCGGCATCGGCAAACGGCAAGGATTTCGTCGCGGCCCCGGCAAACAGAAACTCGCCGGAAATCTCGACGTTGGCCAGTCCGTCCAACTGTCTCAACAGCCCATCAATCTCATCGGCGAGGACTTCCAGTTCGGACGGTTCGGAAGCCTGCACCGCCTGGGAAGCGGTGACCTCCGCACGGACGAACAATGTTTGCGCATCCCGCACGTTGATACTGGCCTGTTCGAGCCGATAGCGTGCGGCTGAGATGGTCTCGACCCGCGTATCCAGCCGGTTGATGGCCTCCTCCGTCCGCAGCAGCGAGCGTACCCCGGCCGGATCATCGGAGGGCCGGTTGATCCGGAGGCCGGACGTCACCTGTTCGTTCAGGTCCGCGATGCGGCTGTTCTGCTGCGTCAGCCGCGTCAGGAACTGCGAGACCGAAAAACTGGGTGTGACTCGAAACGCCACGTGATGTCTCCCCTCTTGTTACAGGCCGGCATCGGCCCATTCACCCACTCACCGAGCCGCCCAATCACCATGCCAACGAATCCGCCCATCGGCCCACCAACTCGAGCTCAGCGAAAGATCCCGAACAGGACATCCAACGTGTCATTGACCGTCGTTAGCAGTTGCGCGGCCGCCTGGTACATTCGCTGAAACTCCAGCATCCGCACGAGTTCTTCGTCCGGGTTGACTCCGGAGAGTGCTTCTCGTTGCTCGGTGTAAAACTCGTTCAATTGGGACAGTCCGGCGAGTTCGTTGGTCGCTTGAGCCACCTGCGACCCGGACTGCGCACTGGCCAACGATAGGAATTCGGTGAACGTCGCGCTTCCTCCGGAGAGGACCAGTTCCTTGCCAAGGGCGGCCAATTTCGAAGCGACGCGGTTGTCGCCCGGTTGTCCGGTCTGCGAGACGGACAGCTGCTTCGGATCCTTGAGCAAGGACGGATTGACTTCGATCGCCCCCGGGCGGTTCCCCGTGAACAGGTCGAAGGCCCCGATGGCCGCCAACAGCCCGGAGGTGTCGCTGTCGGCCGCGAGCGGAATGCTGAACGTGTCGCCGCTGTTGAGAGTTCCGGCCGGGACACGGAGGATCACGCCATTGGGAAGCTCCAACGGGTCTCCCGGTGCATAACCCACGCCGACCGATACGGAATCCAGCAGCAGCCCATCCTGGTCGCGGACCTCCAACAGAATCCCGGTGTCGACACCCACATCACCCGACCCGACGGCGGTCAGCGTCCACTGGTCGTTGTTCGCACCCAGGTACTGGCCGGAGAGCGCGGGGAGACTGGTCCCGGTCGCCGCGACGACGGTGACCTCGGTCGGCAGGGCGCCGGTGAAGTCGAACGCAAAGCCGGGATCGGAATCGATCCGCAATTGGCCGGTTGTCCCGTCCACGCTGGCATTGATCCCGCTGATCGCATCCAGCGTCGCCGTCAGGCTGTCGAGCGAATCGGCGGCGGGGTTCACCGGCACACGAGACAACGTCCGATCACCCGTTGCCCGGTCGGTGACGCCGATGAACAGCTCGCCGTCGGTGATGGGGAAATCCGCATTTGCAAACGTGAGTGCGACGTTCGTGGGAACGACGGGCCGCGTGCTCTTAAACTCAGTCACCCCCCCGCCGGCACCCAGTCCGGACGCGTGAACGGCGTTCACCGTGCGGACCAGTCCGCTCGTAAACTCCGCCAACTGGTCTTCCACATTGGTCACAAGCGTGTTTAAGCCATCGACGAGGCCGGCCAGTCGGCCGGAGGTCAGCTGCACGGGATCAGCGGACCCCTGGGCGAAAATCCGGGCCCCGTTGACGAAGTCGAAGTTGACAGCCAGTTCCTTGGCGCTGGTGGTAATGAACGATTCCCCGCTCGCCAGGCGAATCCCGTCGCTTGCCCCCGCCTTGACCAACTCGGCGTCAATCAGTTCCGACAATCTCGTCGTCAGTTGGTCCCGCCGGTCGAGGAGGTCGTTGGGTGTCGTCCCCTGGACCTGGGCGATTTGAATCTCCGTGTTCAGCGAGGCAACGGTTTGGGACAGCGAGTTCACCTCGGAGACGGCGGTCTCGATCTCCGTCTGCAAACCGAGCTTCAAGCTTTCCAACGACTGCGAAAGACCGTTGATTTCGCTTGCAATCTGCCCGGCCGACTGCAGAACTTCCTGTCGGCGCACGCCTTCAGCCGGCTCGGACGCCAGTAGCTCCCAGCGACTGAAAAAGTCCTGGACCTGGGCATGCAGGGTCCCTTGTCCGGGCGTGAGCAGAGATTCGATCTGCCGCAGCGTGTCCAGTTCGGCGGTTGTCTGTCCCTGCTCGGCAGTGCTCTGCAACAGAACCGATTCCACCGAGGCGTCCCGCAAGCGGCGGATCTGCGCAACTTCGACACCCTGCCCGACGGATATCCCGTCGATCGTCTGCGGACGACGGTCCGCCAAATCCACGATCTGACGGCTGTAGCCCGGTGTGTTGACGTTCGCGAGGTTGTTGCCGACTGTTTGCAGCGCCGTCTGACTGGTGCGCATCGCAAAAACAGCGGCTTGAAGGGCAGACATGTTTTTTTAGTTGATTAGTTGATTGGTTGATTGGTTGATCGGTTGATCGGTTGATCGGTTGGTGGAGTCGTCGGGTGGGCGTTGGGGATCGCTTGCGGTTTCGCACGGCGCGAGCGGCTGCGACTTCTAGGAAACTGCTTCGAGAGTGGAGGCGGGGACGTGGCGCTCACGACGGCCATTTGCGCCGTAACAGTTGGAAGCCAGGGACTGGCCGGTCAGCGCTGTGATGAGGTCCGAGAACAGAAACAGGCGGCTGCTGAGGAGCAGGTCGGTCCGCTGAAACAGCCGTTGCATGCCCTCGACACGGTTGACGACCTGCAAGCGCAGACTCCGCAGCGAAGCACGGTCCTCCTCTTGCAGATGAGGCTCGAGTTCCGACATGCGGACTTCGCCATTGCGGCGTTGCATGACCATCATCAGGGCCTGTTGGCATCCGGAGCGGGCCCGGTTCATTTCGTCCCGTTGCCGCTGCAGGTCGCCGATCTGCGAGCTCAGCGCGGTCGCCGCCTCGGTCGAAAACAAGTTGCTCGTCGCCATGCTGGTCAGCAATTGCTCCAACTGGTCGTAAAACTGCAACTCCGCATCGAGCAGGCTCCGGCAGAGATTGGCGACAGCCGCCATTTTGTCCTGGCGATCCTGCGAGCCGGCGCCGGGGGGTGAGACCACGCGCAACCGAGTGGACGGAGAATGGGGGAGATTTTCGCTCATTTCGTTTCTCCGGTTTCGTCGGCTTCGTTGGCGAGCCGGTTGGTATCCGTCGTCGCTGCGACCTCCTGATAGCGGGAGAGGGCGGCGGCGATTCCCAGTCCGCCATTCCGGCTGATCTCATCGCCGAGCGTCATGTCGAACAGGCCGCCGATGGCATCGGCCTTGTCACCGCCGAAGAACCCCTTCCCGACCGTTTTTCGCATCTCCTTGAGCATCATGGACACGAAGACGCCCTCGAACTCTTTGAGGACCGAATCGACAGGCGGCGCGGAGATGCCGGCACCCGCAGCCGGGCCGGCGTTCGCTGCCGGGGAGAGCGGCAGCGGGGCTTGGGGGAGAGGCGACAATGGCAAGGTGGATATGTTCATGGAGTTTCCTTCGGTCGCGGCGGCGCGGCCGTCCTGGGATCGATCACTGGAATTCAAGCTCCGCATGCAGCGACCCGGAGGCCTTGAGCTGCTGAAAGATAGAACTCAAGTCACGGGGTGTGACCCCCAGCGCGTTGAGGGCGGCGGCGAGATCGCCGACGGTTGCCGACCGGTCCAGCAGGGTCAGCTTCTTTTTCTCTTCGGCGACGTCCAATTCGGTGCGGGGAACCTCTGTGGTTTCGCCTTCCGAGAACGGTGCCGGCTGGGAGACCTCCGGTGTCTCAGCAGTCACGACTGTCAAGTTGGCGTGGGCGACCAAGGCGGGCGAAAGTCTCACCCGTTCCCCGACGACCACCGTCCCGGTCCGTTCGTTGATCACGACTCTCGCCCTGACATCCGGGCGGACCGTCAGCCGGCCCACGAGGCTCAGATAGTTCGGCACGTCGACCTGAAACGGCGGCGGGATCAGCACCTCGACGGTTCCCGCGTCGGCGACGCGAGCGGCTCCGTAATAGACAATGTTAATCGCCTGTCCGATCCGCGATGCCGTTTCGTAGTCCGGGTCCTGGAGCAACAAGTTGATGTGCCCGTCCCGCCCGATTGGCGTGCACGTCTCGCGCTCAACGGTGGCCCCATTGGCGATTCGCCCGACCGTCGGGTGGTTCTTCTGGACGGAGGCGGACTGTCCCGACGCACTGAAACCGCCCACCGCCATCGGGCCGGCAGCGACCGCGTAGACCTCGCCGTCGACCGCCATCAGCGGCGTCATGACAAGCACACCCCCGTAAAGGCTGCTGGCGTCGTCGAATGCCGAGACCGTGACATCCAGGCGGCTCCCTTTGCGGGCGAACGCCGGCAAATCGGCTGTCACCAGAACGACCGACATGTTCTCGGTCCGAAAGCGCGTGTCGTTCCGAAGTGCCGCCCGCACCTCAGCGGAGGCACGAAGCCCGTGCCGTTGTAACAGGTTAAGCGCCATCTGCCGCGTTTCCGGATTCTTGCCGCCCGTCTTGTTCAGACCGGTCACCAATCCGATCCCCGTGAGTTGGTTCTCCCGCACACCGGCGACGTTGGTGATGTCCTTAATGCGGATTTGCGCATCAGCGAAAGCCGTCATCAGCGTCATCAGAAATAACGCGATCGCGAGGGCGGCAAAGGATGTCGAACGCGGCTCGGGCATCAGGAATTGTTTCCGGATCGGTAAATCGTGTTGGCTGTCATTCGCGTCAACGATGATGTCTTACGAGTCGTCCTCGATGCTGGAGTTCAGCCTTTAGGCTGCGGAGGCAGATGAAAACATGAACTCCAACGGATAGCATCCGCGCAGGGCGAGGCATTCAGTCAGAACGGTGAGAATCGATTGGCAATTCGCGCGAGCCAGCCGGGCCGGACGTACTTCGCGTCGACCCCTTCGCCGACATAGTTGACGCGGAGTTCGGAGACGAATCGGGAACTGACGGTGTTGTCCGGGTTGATATCGCTGATCCGGACGACGCCGGAGACGATAATTTCACGTTGGTCCCGGTCCACGTTGATCATGCGGCGGCCGTGGATGACCAGATTGCCGTTGGGCAGCACGTCCATCACGGTCAGGGTGACCCGGTCGGTGAAGCCCCGCGCGCTTTTGAAACTGGAACTTCCGTCAAACTTCCGGCCGACGGAGGCGCTCGTGTCCAGAGCCGCGTTTCCGGCACCGGCCCCCAAGTCGCCGCCGGCCGAACCGACGATGTCGAACTTGCCGTTTTTCGCGGACGACTTGTCCAGCGCCCGCTTTTCCGTTTGGTTGACGTTGGTGTCTTCGCTGATGATCACCGTCAGCAGGTCCCCCACATTGCGGGCCAACGTGTCATTGAGCAGAAATGCCCGCTCTGGGCTGCGGTGCTCCCACAGATCCTCGCCCGCGCTGGGACGTGCCAGGGACCACAGCGTGGCCAGGCCGACCAGCATGGCCGTGGCGGCCAGCGTTGCTGTCTTTGACGTGTTTGACATGGGGCTTCCTTGCGAGTGGGTCTTACGAGTGCGTTGCCAGGCATTGATGCGGCGGCTGGAGCTCAAGCGTTAGCTTGCTTCCGCAGCCTGAAGGCGGAACTCCAACCGTCGGAGTGAGGTTTGACAGGCCATCAGAACCGGACTTCGACCTCCTCGGCGGAGATGACCTTGCCGACGATCACTCGTCGCGACTGCATGTTGCGGAACCTGATGGTTTCCCCCGCGCGACCGTCCTCCAGCGCCTCGGCAGCCGGTACGGTCGCCGTAATTCCCTTCCCCCGCGCGACGAGTTGCACAACATCGCGGGCATGAATGACGACGGGATTCTCTTCTTCGGGAGCGATCGGAATCAGATCGCTCGTTGTGATTGTTTCGCCCGCCTGAATCGTGCGGCGGACTTTCCATTGGGGCGACGTTCCCAGTTGAGGAAACGTTGCGCGTTTCGTGACCCAACGGTCCTGATAGGTAATGCTGCTCGCACTGAGCGCGGCACCGACCGGCAATGACGCCGACGCCAGCACCACGCGCTGGCGCAGCCGCACGTCGAACAGGCCGCTCGTGACTTTCTTGAGAGCATTCCCCGAAAACACGCGAATGGAAAGTCGCATCCGGCCCGGCCGCGGATTCTCCGGGGCGAGCACATCCACGGTCAGCGGACGGCCGGACTCTTCGAGTGGCACTTCGATTGGTGACGCCAGCCGGGCATCAACGTCGTCCGGAGTCACGTCAAAAACGGACGCCAAGGCGACTCGCGCGGCCGACTCCACGCTCGCCGCATCGAAACGCCGGACCGTTCGACGATTCGGCTGATAGCGGACATCGACCGCATCGGCCCCGGTGATCGCGACGCGTTGGCCGTCGTAACCGGCCAACAGCAAGCGGATCGTCAGCCGGTCCCGGTTGATGCGGTCTTGCGGCCGGTCGGCGGTCAGCGCGGCGACGTCCAGTTCTTCGAGCCGCGCGACGGCCTGTGCGTTCGTTCCGGTGACCGTCGCGATGTCTCGAATTTTCACGACATTTCCGACCGGCACGGTGCCGCCGCGGAGATGGACACGGAAAAACTCCTCGGCGTCCAACGTCGAGCCGGCCAAGCAGCACGCGATCAGGACAAGGCCCATTGCATGCCGCCGCGGACGACGAATAGTCTGCGATCGCCGAAACCTGTTGTTCATGGCTTATCTCACGATATCCGTGGTCGCCTGAAGCATCTCGTCGCCGGCCCGGATCGCCCGGGAGTTGATCTCGTAGGCCCGCTGGGCGGTGATCAGCGAGATCAGCTCGGTGACGACTTCGACATTCGACCGTTCGAGAAACCCCTGCAGGAACGTCCCCAAACCGTTCTGGCCGGGCGTGCCGAGCACCTCGACTCCCGAAGCGGGTGTTGCGGCGAAGAGATTGCCCCCCTCGCTACTGAGTCCGGCCGGGTTGAGGAACCGTGCGAGTTGAAGCTGCCCGAGCGTGACAGCCGTGTTACTCGCGCCCGACTGAATGCCGGTGATTGTGCCATCGGCTCCGATGTTGAGCTTCTGCAGGCTCACGCCGTCCTGAATTGTGATCCCGCCGTCAACGAGGTACCCGTCGCCATTGACCAGTTGGCCGTTGGCGTCGAGTTTCAGCGCGCCGTCGCGGGTGTAACGGGCTTCTCCCGAAGGCAACAGCACCTTGATGAACCCGTCCCCTTCAATCGCCATGTCGAGCGGGTTGCCGGTCTGTGTGAGGGTGCCGGTGGTGAAGACTTTGGTTGTGCCGACCGCGCGCACGCCGCTGCCGACCTGCAGCCCCGTCGGCGTCTTTTGTCCGGATACGACTTCCGTGCCGGCCGGATTGAGGGTGGAATACAGCAAGTCGGCGAAGTCGAGCTGACTCCGTTTGAAACCGTTGGTGTTGACGTTCGCCAGGTTGTTCGCCGTGGTATCGATGAGCAACTCCTGGGCCTTCATCCCAGTGGCACTGGTGTACAACGCGCGGAGCATGGAGTTTCGATCCTGTGGGGGCTGTTGGTGAGTTGTGTGCGAATGGAGTGTGGTGAACGAAAACCCGGAACAGCGTCGCGCCGGTGGACGGCGTCAATCGGTTGACATCAAACAGGCTGTATCAGTCAGTGGGCATCAAACGGATGCGGGGCTGACGTTTTGCTGGACGGCCTCGGTAATTGCTTTCAGGGCGTTGGCGGCTGCTTCGTACTGCCGCATCCCGTCGATCATGCGGACCATTTCCAAAACCGGGCTGACGTTGGATCCCTCTCGGGTTCCCTGCACGACGAACGCCTCGCTGTCGACGGGCAGGACGTCATCGGGAGCCTGAAACAGGCTGATTCCCGCCGCCTGGAGAAGCTGCGGGTCTTCGAAACTGACGATCTTCAACTCTCCCAACTCCTGCGTTCCTTCGACGAGCTTCCCGTCCTTGGTGATTCTCAACCGTTCCAGAGACGTCTCGTCGGGGAGTTTGATCGGTCCGCTGCTTCCGCTGACCGCTAACCCGTCAGCCGTCACCAACTGCCCCTCGGAATCAAGCGTGAACGCCCCGTTGCGGGTATAGAGCGGCCCGCTGGGACCTTCCACGACGAAGAATCCGTCCCCCTGGATCGCGAAGTCGAGAGACCGCCCCGTCTGGATGAAGGGGCCGGGGGTGAAGTCGACGATGTCGCCTGCCGACGAGGTGCCGAGCGTGGAGAGCGGCGGCTCCGCTTCCGGATCAGCCGCGTCACCGAGCAGTTTTGATTCAAACGTGCCGTCGACCGGCACACGCCGCCGGTATCCGGGGTGCTGGGCATGGGCGAGGTTGTTCGCAATGACATCGTGCCGCTGGGCGGCCGTGTCCATCGCACTCGCTGCACTATAAAGTCCCGTGAGCATTGTCTTCCCTGACGGTGCTGTCTTCTCTCGCGTTATTTCACTGTCTTCGCTCGCGTTATTTCCTCTCGCGCCGATTCCTGCGTCCGGAGTGAACTTGCGTCGCAGCCGGCTGCCCCGCCGGCTGTTGCCGCGTCGGCTGCTGTCCCACAGTGCGACCGGTCCGGCAGAAATCCGCCCACCCGGCTTTGAAGGCGTCCACCCAGGACCGTTCAAAGATTGAAGCTGGGCAACCTCGTCACCCGAAGCGTCAGCGAGGGACGAATCGCTCACTCACGTTCGCTTCCTCGCTGTCGCTTCGGGTTACCATTGAGCTTGTCCCGGCCGGTCTTCTCCAAAGTGAAACCTTGAATGGCCCTGGGCGTCCACCCCGTCAGCGCTGCAGGAGGAACTGCACAAACGAGGAGAAGTGGGTGTTATGCGCAAATGTCAAACTGTCCCAATGCTGTCGGAGATACTGGTTCCATCGGTTATTCACCGTGGGCGAGGCGAGCCTCAGCGGCGGCCATCCCCAGTTTCCGAGGCGGATTATCCCGAAATACCGTCAAAAGTTACCTAACCCTCAAGGTCAGCCATCGGGGAGTCCGAAGAGATGAATACACGGAATCCCGCAAGGGTGCTGATGCGCCCTCCGTGCCGTGGTAAGCGGCTCCCCCCCCAACCTCTGACCCCGACAACTGACGACTCATGGCTGAGGAAGAACAAGCGACAACAGAAGAGGAAGCCGCAGCGAGCAAAGGGCCCGGTTTGATTGTTTGGGCCGTGCTGGGTGTGGTCGCGGCCGGTGGCGGCTTCGCCGTCCCCTTTTTCCTGCCAACGGAAGACAGCGCCGCAACGGCTGACGAAGCGGCTGAACGGCCCGGTCTCCATGCCCGGATCCCGGATGAGGTCGGCTTCGTCCCATTTCCCGATAAGACCGTGAACCTCAACGACGGCCGCATGAACCGATACCTCCACGTGAGTTTCAGCTTGCAGGTCGAAAAGAGCGACGAAGCGGACGTGACCGAACTGGTCGAGAAGAATCAGGCGATCCTGTCCAACTGGCTGGTCAGCCATCTGTCGGACAAAAGCATGGATGACATCCGCGGTGCGGCGGGCCAAAACCGGATGCGACGCGAAATTCAGGACCAGTTCAACACCGTCCTGTTCCCGGACGGTTACGACCGGATCTACGACGTGCTGTTTGAGGATTTCAACGTTCAATGACCAGTTCGGTCGCCACTCTCGAAGTTCATGACTTCCGCCAGCCACGGCAGTTGATGCCCTCCTCGTGGCGGGCGTTGCAGCGATGGTACGCCGAAGGGTGCGAACTCGTCGCCGAACGCTGGAAAAACCTTGGATTGGATGTCACGTTGAGCCACCACCACACGCGTGTCCTCTCCCTGCGGAGTGCGCTGGAGACCATTCCCGAACCGGGATGGGGTGCGCAAGGCACCTTGGGAGCTACCTCGATTGACACGCTCCTGGCGTGCCAGCCGCGGCTGTTGCGTGCTTTGGCGAGCGGATTGTTGGGAGACACGCCGGACGAGACCGACGACGTGCAGTTCCTGACCGCCGTCGAAGAATCGATGGCCGAGCTGTTGTTCTCTGAGTTCCTGGGAGCAGTCGGCGATGCGTGGCCCGGAGCAGAGCCGCTCAACTGCCGATTCCGGGACCGGGTCATCCAGCCGCAGCGGACTCGCATGTATCCGCCGCGCACCACGCTCGTGGTGACGACTCTGTGCATTCACGCCGCGCCCGACGAGTCCGGCGAGGAGGCCAGCAAGACCGGGAGCGAAGACCAGGGGACCGAACAGTCCCCGAAAAAAGCCGAATTCCCGAGTTCGGCCATGGGTGAAATCAGATGGATCATGCCACAGGTCGAGATTGAGGATCTCCTGGAGATCGAGTGCGCGAACCCGGAGCCGGTGCGGACAACGCCGAACCCGGCCATTCCGCAAATCATGCGGGAGGTCCCGGTCTGCGTCACCGTTGAGCTGGGACGAACCCGGCTGTCGATGTCTGAACTGACCTCCCTGCGAACAGGCGATGTGGTCATTCTCGAACAATCGGTCAACCATCCGCTGAACGCTCGTGTGGGGAACGCCTTCAAGTTCAGCGGCCGGCCGGGGCGGGTCGGAATTCACCGCTGCCTCGAAATCCAGAAACTCCTGGAGGACACGCCCGACGCGCTGCCCGCTTCGCCGCAACAATGATCAACGATGCCTGACACTTCTCCCACCACCGCTGACGAACCGACGATCGATCCGGCCGACTCGACAGAGCCGACCGAGACGACCGATCCGCCCGTCGCCGACAGTCCTCGGCAAGACGAAGCGGCCGATCAGTCGGTCGGTGAACCGGTCGGTGTGCATCCGGCGCAGTTTTCAGAAATGACGACATCGGCCCCCAGTGACGCGGAACTGCCGCTCGCCCGCTTTCTGGACGTGACGCTCAGTGCGACCGTCGAGCTGGGGAGCGCCATGATTCCGATCGGAGAGGTGCTCAAATTGGGAGAAGGGGCCGTCCTGGAACTCGACCGCGAGGTGACCGAGCCGGTCGACATTATGGTGCAAGGCGTTCGCCTGGCGCGCGGCGAGGTCGTCATCGTCGACAACAACTATGCCGTGCGGATTACGGAAGTGGAGTCGGGCGGAATGGGCCATGTGAACCCGTCCGGTGCAGGCCCTTCCCACAATTGATGTGCGTACCCGGACAATCGAGGCCCCACATGTCGAGCCGTTCGACACAACTAACCGTCGCGTCGCCGCAGCCGGGATGCTGCGTGGCGTCTGAACGCGCGCAGCGTCATCGGATGTCTCTTGCGACGCGGGTGTTGCCTCTCCTGGTGTGCTGCTTGGCGATTGCGCCTCTCGATGTGAACGCGGCTGCGCCGTTCAGGCCGTTTGATGCGGAGACGTCTGTTATGGACGAGGTGGCCTCCGACAAAGGGTCCCCGTGGCTGACACCGGAGCGGGCGTTTCGCAGCACGGATCAAAAACCGGCCATCGTACAGTCATCCTTTCCGCTCCTGAGCATTCCTGCCGCCCGGCAGACGCAAGCTCCGGTCCCCGCATCGGACGCAGGCGCCAAAGATCTAAGCATTACGGGTCACAACGTCACGGAACGCGGTGCCGTGGATCACAGTCTCGCGAAGCCAAACGTCCCGAAGCACGGTGTTGCGACACCAATTGTCACAAAACAAGGTAGCTCGAATCCAATTGCCTCGGAACCAACTGTCACGGAACAAGGCATCCCGGCACACAGCGAGCCGGCGTCCAAGGCCCCGTCCAATGAGGCGGGCGTTGCCGAGAAGGTCGCGAACATTGAATCCCCGATCGCGGAGGAGGATGCCGCCCTGTCCCTTGAGCAAGCGGGCGCGCAGAGCGACGCCGACGGCGCTGGCCCGGTACGCCCCTTCGCCGGACTGGAAAAGCTGGGGGAGTCCCCACCGCTGGCGATCGAAAATCTCCCCCGATTGATGTTCATGACAGTGCTCGTGCTGGGCACATGCCTGGGAACGCTGTTGTTGGGCCGCCGGTGGTTGACGCGATCCGGACTGGCCGGAAAGCCGAAACGTCATGCGCGCCTGCAAATTGTCGCGTCGCTATCCGTCGCCCCTCGCAGCTACTTGCACGTTGTGCGGCTCGACGACCGGGAAGTCCTTGTCGGTGTCGACTCCCGCGGACTTCAACAGATGCAGCTTGTGCCCACGTCCTTCGACGCCGTGCTGCAATCGTCTGCAAGCCAGGAAACAAAGGCCACCAAACGCGATGACGCGACCGACGCCACTGTGTCCCAGGCGGCGCGCCGGCTGTTCACCGCAGCTTGACGGCCCCGCGTGACGGAAATGGAAACGAATGACAGAATCGGCCGACCTACTATCCCGGATCGCAGAATCGGGGGCGACCGAGTCGCTCGCGCCGCATCTGCAGGTCGCCCTGTTCATGGGCGCGCTGGCGTTGCTTTCGACGGCGCTGGTCACGCTCACGGCTTTTACGCGAATCGTGATCGTGCTGTCGTTCGTCCGACGGGCCCTGTCGACGCAGGAGATCCCGCCGACACCGGTGATCCTCGGACTCGCCCTGTTCCTGACATTTTTCGTGATGGGGCCGACGCTGGACACCATCGAACAACAGGCCGTGCGGCCTTATCTCGACGAGGAAATCACCGGTGCCGAGGCGCTCACACAAGGCAGCCTGGCGATCAAAGCCTTCATGCTGAACAACACCCGCAAGCAGGACTTGGGGGTTTTCGTCGATCTGGCGGGGATCGAGGCGATTCAGACGCCGGCGGATACGCCGATGCGGATTCTGATTCCGGCCTTCGTGACAAGCGAACTGAAGACGGCCTTCATCATGGGATTTTGCATCTATGTGCCCTTTTTACTGATCGATCTGGTGGTCTCCATCGTGCTCATGTCGCTCGGCATGATGATGATGCCGCCGGTTGTGGTGTCCACTCCGTTCAAGCTGTTGTTGTTCGTCCTCGTCGACGGTTGGCAACTGGTCGTCCAAGGGCTGAGTCTCAGTTTTTCCTGACTGGTTTGAAGGGAGGGCAAGGGTTCAATGCCGAAGCGTGACGGCTCCACGTTGATGGCCGATCAGTTTTTGGCGGAGCCTGATCCACCCTCCTGTCTGAGCGCTGTCTCCCCGACCTGAGGGCACGCTGTCAACTCTTAACTCTTCACTCTCAACTCTTCACTCTCAACCCGATCTCTCCGTCGCCCGGCCTCACGGGGCGCAACCCGTGAGCTTGGGACCATCAACCTTCGACCTCCCACGTTCAACCCTCACCAGTTGACCCTCATCCCACCGTATGGCCGTCACTCCCGACAACTTGTTGAAGTCCGGCCAACCGTGGTATCGGCAGGGGGAGCTGCTGCTTTCGGCGGGGCTGCTGGCGTCTCTGGGCGTGATGCTGGTCCCGCTGCCGACCGTGTTGCTGGACATGCTGCTCGCGCTCAACCTGGCGCAGGCGACGCTGTTGCTGCTGATCACACTCAACGCGCGGCATCCGCTTGAACTATCCGTCTTCCCGTCGCTGCTGCTGTTGCTCACGCTGTTTCGGCTCACGCTAAACGTGGCGACGACGCGTTTGATTCTGTTGGAAGCGGACGCGGGACGGATCGTCTCCACGTTTGGCAGTCTGGTCGTCGGCGGCAATCTGGTCGTGGGACTGGTGATCTTCCTGATTCTCGTGGTGATTCAATTCGTGGTGATCACCAAGGGTTCCGGACGAATCTCGGAAGTCGCTGCGCGGTTCACCCTCGATGCCCTGCCCGGCAAGCAGATGGCGATTGACGGGGAAATGAATGCGGGCGTCATCACGCCGGAGGTCGCCCGGGAGCGGCGGGAGAGCCTGTCCCGTGAGACGGAGTTCTATGGAGCGATGGACGGTGCCGGCAAGTTCGTCCGTGGCGACGCCATCGCCGGGCTGATGATCACCGGCGTGAACCTGGTCGGCGGCGTCGTGATCGGCCTCATGGACGGTCTCGGGTTTATGCAGTCGCTGAAGACCTACTCGATCCTCACCGTTGGCGACGGACTGGTCTCGCAGATCCCGGCTCTGATCATCGCCACAACCGCCGGTATTCTGGTGACGAAAACGTCCTCGGACCAGGATCTCGGTGGCGAAATCAGTGACCAGATTCTCAGCAACGAGCGGCCGCTTTGGGCGGGTGCTGCCATATTAGGACTGCTGGCATTGGTTCCGGGACTTCCCAAGATTCCGTTTCTCGCGCTGTCGGCGGGGCTGTTTCTGTTCCTGAACCGACGACGCAGCGAACCGACAGCCGAGGAGACACCCGAAGCGACTCCGCCGCCGGAGGATGGCGATGGGGATAAGCAGCAGTTGGAAGAGTTCCTCGTCCGCGAGCGCGCGTCAGTGGAGGTTGGTTCGCGGCTGATCCCGTTTGTGAAATCATCCAAGACGAAGGGCATCGCCGAACGGATCACGGTGCTCCGTCGCGACTTCGCACGGACCAACGGCTTATGGATTCCGCCCATCCGGGTCGTCAGCAATCTCGAACTCGCACCGGAGGCGTATCGTCTGCTGGTCGCCGGACGCGAAGTGGCGTCGGGCGAGATCCGGGCGGATCGCATGTTGGCCATCGCTCCCGAGGGGCGGCCGATGGACATCCCCGGCGAGCCAACGACCGAGCCGGCTTTCGGGCTGCCGGCCCGTTGGATTCACAACAATCATCAACGGCAGGCGGAGATGGCCGGCTGCACGGTCGTCGATCCCGTGAGCGTGCTGATCACCCATCTCGGCGAGCTGCTCAAACGGCATGGCCACGAACTGATTACCCGCGAAGACCTGCACGCGATGCTGGACCAAGTGAAGGAATTCGCCCCGACCATCGTCGAGGAACTGAAACCAGACGTCGTCAAAATGGGCACGTTGCATCAGGTCGTCACGCGGCTCGCCGCCGAACGCGTTCCGTTGGCCGATCTCGCACTGGTGTTGGAATCGGTCGGCAATCATGGCCCGACGATCAAGGACCCGGAAGACCTCGTCGAGCGGGTGCGGGCGGACCTCGGGCCGATTATCTGCGAGCGTTTCCGTGACGAAAGCGGCGGCGTGCGGGTGCTGTCGTTGCACCCGCAGTTGGAGACTTTGTTTCGTGAGCGGCTGCGAGAGGGACAGCTTCTGCTGGGGGCCGAGGTCCTGGAGAAGTTGCTGGAACAGATCGGCAAGTTCGCCGCCGATTCCGGCCGACGACAGCTGTCTTTGGCTCTCCTCGTGGACCCTTCGCTGCGACGGGCCCTGTCGAAAATTCTCAGCCGCGCCGTCCCCGAACTGGGCGTGATCAGTTATGCCGAAATCCCCAGCAACCTGCTGCTCGCCCCCGTTGCCATGATCCGCGTGGAAGACGTCCTCGACAGTCCGGCCGACATGACAACCAATGCGTCCAACAGTGCACCGACCAACGCGCCTCCCAACACGGGCATTCCGGGATCCCCGTCGAATCTGCTGGCTCCGGGAGCGGCGGCGTAACTCGCCCCATGATGTCCATGAATCCCGGAGACAACCGTCAGCACACGGACTCTCGCAATTACCTTGGTTGCCGATCATGACTTGTCGAAATCCAGCCCTCACGTTGGAGTTCAAGCTTTAGCTTGGTGGCGCAGCCTAAAGGCTGAACCCCAACCCAAGCACAGATGTCGCAGACCATCAGGACGCAGATTCACACCCGGACACTGATTCACACCCGGACACAAGGTCCCTAGCGGCAGAAACGTTCACCCCACGATGAACCAACCCCCTGCATCACCGGCATCCGGCCCGTGGCCGATGGCCTTCGGCCTGATGGCCGCGTGCGCGACCACTGTGATTGGCATCATCAACGGTTGCGAACCGGAAACGGTCCTGTATCGCGGCCTTGTCGCCGGCGGGGTCGTGACCATCGTCGCCACCATCGTGCGAAGCCTTTGGGAACTGGTCGATCCGGGCGGCTCTGCATGACACCTCGATGTGATTTCAACTTCAAGGCGAACCGATGGAAATAGGGCAACGACCCTGAGAACTTCTGATTTTTTCGGTGGAAACACCTAGTGTCTCATCATCTCGGCAAACGTTGAGGACCAGCGCCGCTGAGATCAGGCGTCTCGCGTCTTCGTTGATTCCAGACACCGGGTGTTTGGGCATGCGTTGAGAAAGAATCACACCCTCTGAGCGGAGTTTCGGCGACATGGATGTCGCAGCGGGCAATCCTTATCAAAAAGTCATGCAGGCGAACCAGAGTGAGCAACTCATTCTGGGGCACCTGGATTACGTCCGCCACGTGCTGGGCCGCACGGTCGCCAACCTTCCTGACGGGGCCGATCTCGAAAACCTGGAAGCGGCCGGCATTCTCGGCCTTGTCGAAGCAGCCGCTCAGTTCGATCCCGCACGCGAGGTCACCTTCACGACGTTTTCCTATCCGCGAATTCGCGGAGCCATCCTCGACGAACTCCGCCGCAATTGTCCGTTGACACGGACGATGCTCAAACGTTGGGAGCTCATTCGCAACGCCTATGCACAACTCGAAGCGCCCGTGTCGCCGGAAGATTTGGCCGGGGCGACCGATCTGAAGGCCGACGAGGTGCTGGAGTGCCTGCAAGCGATCCGCCTCACCAACCCGGACTCCTGGCACGAGGAATTGAACCCGGGGGCCCGGACCGCCGGAGACGAATCGCCGCCCGAGGCGGCTGTCGAACAGCAAGATGAATTACAGATGTTGGCCGACTTGATCGAGCGGCTTCCGGATCAGGAACGCATGGTGCTCACGCTGTATCACCTGGAAGAGCTGCGGCTCAAGGAGATCGGCGAAGTACTCAGTCTCTCGGAGTCGAGAATCTCGCGGGTGCTGGCAGCGGCGGAGCTGCGGCTGAAAGAAATGGTTCGACGCCGTGTCGACGACGGAATTGGTCAGATTCAAGACAGGAGGATTCATTCCCATGACAAGCACACGGCGGATCGAACCGGCAGCACGGCACAGCCGCATACTCCACCGCGACGCGGTCAAGGTTCTCGCCGATCCGGTGCAGGTCGGCGGTACCGTTCCTGACGAGGATGCGGTGCCGATCGAACTGATTCGCGACGGAGACGTGATCCGTCAGATTCGGGTCGTCTGCCCCTGCGGACAGACCCTGATTCTCGACTGCCAGTACCCCGGCGAAGCGGGTCACGTCTGAGACGCAACCGTTCGGGGACCGGTCTTGGGACCGCGAGGGCGATGCCTTCGCCGAGCTGCGTTTGGGAGCGACCGCAGAACGTCCTCGCTCGGCGGGAGTCGAACCCTCCCGAAGAATCCTCTTCTGTCGTATTGAAGCAGCCTTCAGGATGATCGATTCATGAAAAACAAACGACGAATCTGCATGGCGGTCGTCGCTTGGGGAACAGTGCCGAAGAAAGCCGGGCGCAAAAAGCAGGTGCGATCCGCAGGATTCGTCCAACAGACCGCTCTGATCGGCCTGATGCTTCTGACCGCGTGCGGTTGCGCCGTCGCACTGCCGGGGGCAGCGACTCGTGGTCGCATCCTGCCGACCGGTGTCAACGACTCCCATGCCGCGCCCGACGACGAGGGGGCGGCCGACAAGAACCGACCGGAGGAAGCCACGCTCGAGGGTCCGCAGCTCGCCGCGGAAGAACCGCCGTCGTTGCCACCGCTGCCGGTGCCGTCGATGGTGCAGCCTGCGACGACCTCACCTGCCGCCGTTCAAAGAATGTCCGAGACAAACTCCGCGATTCGGCAGCCCTCCACAACTCAGCAGCGCTCCGATCCCGGATCGCCGCTGCACGAACCGGATCATCGTGGACACGGTGCTCCCACCGATGTCCGCATCGCCACCCTGGAGGAGCAGGTGCAATGGCTTCGCGGGGACATCGCACGGCTCCAACAGTTGCTCAACAACCTGACGGCCGGCGAAAGCGCGGCGACCGGGCTGAGCGGCCATTCGGCGCACCACCAACAATCATTGCAGCAGCATGTCGAGGAGTTGCGTGCCGGGTTGGACGGGACGTCCCGGTCCGACCGCGACCAGCAGGCTACAATCGACGCCCTCAACCGCCGCATCGCCACGCTGGAGACGGCATTTGTCAACCAGCAGACCAGTGAAGTGCGCGCCCTCGACGACGTCATCGCCGGGATGGAGCAGCTTCTCCAATTGCAGGCAAAACAAGCGATTCGGACAAGCCATGCCGGTCGGGAGAAGCATGATACGAAGCGCTAAGAGGCCGTCCGCACGGTCGTTTTCGGGGCTGCTGGCGATGGCGCTGGTGGGAGCCCTGGTCCCCGGCTGCGTCCATGAGCCGGTCTGTCTCGAGGTCTGTGAAGACTGCGAGAACTCGGAGTTCTTCGACGAGAACCAACTGGCCTGGTTGTCGCCGGTCACGATTGTCCCCGTGCCCGGCGACGCGACGGATCCCCAAATCCTGATGGCGTTCTGCACCGAGCTGGCAACCGCTCTGCGCAACCGCGGCGTGGCGGACGTCGACATTCGCGGCAGCGGCCAGCAACACTGCGAAGCGCGTCTGCCGGTCGAGCCGCCACCGCCCGCTGGCGAGCTCTCTTCACTGCTGATGTTTGTTGCCCTTCCTGACTTTCGGGCGTACCGTCCCATGCGGATGGCGGTCGATGTGCGGGTCGTTCAGCCGGAAGACGAACGCGAACTCATCCGTGTCGTCGACGTTTTCGTCGGCCCCCAAGAGACTCCCTTGCGGGAGACACCCCGGGAGATTCGGCTGTTTCGAGACCGGGAACGCGAAGAAACCGCCGACCGGGAGGCGTACACGGCGTTTCAAACAAACAGCCCGCGCTGGTTCCTGACCGACAGCGCGCGGCGAGTGACGGACCGGCTGAGCTATGCGGAGTCGCCCGCATCGGCTACGGGTTCGTCAGCGACTTCGCCGGACGAATTGCCGGGCCCCTTGCCGGGCTTGTCGGCCGACCGGTCGCCCTTCCCGATCGAAGTGCCGAGTCTGCCCTCTCTCCCGTCTGCGCTGCCGGACGACGCACGCACGCCGTCGGAAGAACCGCCCCTGTTTCCGTTCCCTCCGCCGGCGCTGCTGGACGAGTCACCGACGCAGTTGGAGGAACCGCCGACGTTTCCAGGCGAGCCTCCCTCACTGCCGAGCGAGTCCGCAACCGCGCCGGACGCACCGGAAAGTCTCTTGAAGCCGGCTCCGCGCTCAGGCGAGGAGGACACCCCCAGCGTCCCGTATACGCTGTTGTCCGGGCGGTCTGTCAGTCGTGGATTGAGAAATGCGTGACGGTTCGGGAGCCCGACAACGGAGGGCGGCTTCTGTCCTGACGATCCCTCAAACGAAGCCTGACAAGGCACTCGCGGCAGGTGGCTCAGTCCGCGTGTCCGATGCGTGGGGACGTTCGTCGGTGCGGGTGGTCCGTTGAGACATCAGCGGGCGGTCTGGTTGAAGCGGCTCCGCCGCATCCTCAACGAGTATGTGCAGTGCGCATCCCGCGCTGGGCCGCGTTTTTTGCGGGACGGCTAAAAGAGTTCGAACCGGCAGCATCCGAAATCGAACCGGCCTCCACGTCCCCGCGAGAGCCGCCGATGGAAGTCTGAATTGAGCCGATAAGTTGAGAACCGGCCTTGGCGCTCGACCGACAGCAGGTCGGCCCGCAGCAACACCTGCAAATGGTGGGACGCCGTCGCGATCTCCACGCCCATCCGATTGGCGAGTGCGGTCACCGTTTGCGGCTGACACAGCAACTCCCGGATCATCTTGAGCCGGATCGGCTCCGCCAACGCTCGCAACCATTGGGCGCATTGGTCCGGACTGGGTTGGTCATTCATGACGCGGATCTCCGAAGGGGTTGCACCATAGTATCACATGCGCGATTCCCAAGCCGCCGCAGACCCACGTTGCCCAGGGCCGTTCAAAGATTGAAGCTGGGCAACCTCGTGACCCGAAGCGTCAGCGAGGGACGAATCGCTCACTCAGGTTCGCTTCCTCGCTGACGCTGCGGGTTACCATTGAGCTTGTCCCGGTCGGTCCTCTCCCAAGTGAAACTTTCAATGGCCCTGCCACGTTGCCGCCTTCCTGGCGGATTCCCAAGACTGTGAGACAGCATACTGACTTCGCCACATTACTCTGACATTCTTTTGAACCTTAGAGTATTCTGACGCACCCCCGTATCCTTTGCCCCATCGGAGACCGAGAGTCATGGAGAACCACGGACAGCGAATCAGCACGGAAGGCCCCCGCAGAATCGCCTTCGCAGCGGGGTTCACATTGATCGAGCTACTTGTCGTGATCGCCATCATTGCCATTCTGATCGCCTTGCTCCTGCCCGCTGTGCAGCAGGCCCGGGAGGCAGCCCGGCGAACCCAATGCCGCAACAATCTCAAACAGTTGGGGCTGGCGATTCACAACTACGAAAGCACCTACAGCCGACTGCCATCAGGCGGACAGGGCACAAACTTCAAGACGGCTCCCCCGTCGACGACATTCGGCCCGCACTCGTTGTTCAGTCAAATCCTGCCGCTGCTCGACCAAACGAACACTTATCAATTGTTCGATTTCCGCTTCGCGTACAATGCCACTCCCGGCAACATTGCTGCCTCCCAACAGGCGATTCCGGCGTTCATTTGTCCCACAAATTCCTGGCGGCCTGAACCGACAGACCAGGAAGGCTTCGGAGCGACCGACTACGCAGCGACCTACTACGTGGACCTCGACCCGACGACCGGTGTCGGCAAGAAGATTCTGCGAAAGGCCGGATCGCTCACCCGGGAATGGCGTCGCATCGCCCAGATTACCGACGGGCTGAGCAACTCGATCTTCGTCGTCGAAGACAGCGGTCGGGACGAACGGATGCAACCCGGCCACGTCTACACGGATCCGGTGGACGGCCAGCTCCGGCGGTTCTGGCGATGGGCCGAGCCTGACAACGCCATCGGCGTCTCAAAAGGCGTCAACAACAACAGGACCCCCCAAAATGGTCCGCCGACCTGTCCCTGGACTCTCAACAACTGCGGCCCGTTCGAGGAAATCTTCAGCTTTCACACGGGGGGAGCCCATGTCTTGTTGGGTGACGGTTCGGTCCGGTTTCTGAGTGAATCGATCGACCTCGGCACGCTGCGAGCGCTGGTGACCCCGAACGGCGGGGAAGTCATCGGCGAATTCTAGTGCCTTGTCAGGCTTCGTTTGAGGGATCGTCCGGACAGAAGCCGCCCTCCGTTGTCGGGCTCCCGAACCGTCACGCATCCCTCAATCCACGCCTGACAGACCACTCGGCCCTGTCGGAAAACGACTGTATCCATCACGCTCCGCGTGATGAGCGCCGTCAGGAGCGGTCTCTCTTACAGGAAAGTGCTCGCACGCGGGGCTCGTCTCGCGGAGCGAGACGGCTACTTTGGAGTTTTCCGAAAAGGCCTAGAACGGCAGTTGGAACGGTTCGGCGGGTTCGCGGACGTGCATGTAAAACCAGATGTCGGGGCTGATGAGATCGGAGACGAAGTGGGCGGAGCCGTCTCCCATCAGGACGTGCACGCCGCCGGGATGCTGGCTGCGGGCGGACGCCTGGGAGTTTTGTTCGATGCGGCCGATCGTGGCGGCGTCGAAACACGGCATGCCCAGTTGGGCCAGCTTGGCGGCTCCCGGGTCCGCCTCCATCGCGGTGCAGCCGGTGATGTCGTCGGCGTCGGAATGCTGGTTGTTCGGGCCGTTGGCGTCCTCGGAGTCGGACGTGATGCCGTGCCGTGACAGAATGCTGGCGCCGGTGAATCCGAGCGACCAGGTGCCGCGCGGGTCGACCGGACTAATGCCTGCACGCAGTTCATCAACAACCACAAAGTTCGACAGTCCGGAGACGATGTCGCTGAAGCTGTGCGAATAGTTCACGCCGCACACGCCGGTGCCCCACAGCGTCTGGTTGTCGTTGAGCAGGTCGGTCTCGCCGACATGAAAGCCGTTCACGCAATCGGATTGCAACTCGTGCAGACAGCCGCGGCCCGCCCCCATGTTGAGGCCATAGTTCCCGCGTGCGTACCGGTTCGTATCGCTGCCGGCTAACAGATCCCGAATGTACGGATTGCCCGTGGCGCTGAACCCGTCGCTGGGGCACCGTAGCACCGGCACCACCGTCTCCCGCACAACCATGTTCTCCGGATCGGCGATCGGCAGCGTCGGATCGAATGCGTTGTGCAGCGGGACCCGGTCCAGGTGCGGCAGCAGCATGATCAGCCAATTGGCCCGCACGCGCATCGGATCACTGGCCGAGACGAGTCCGAGCGCCACGCGGTCGTAAATGCCGATCGGAAACCGTCCCTGGCCGATCGGCTCGCCCGGCGGTCCGCCCCAGATCACCGCCGGCGGCAGCAGGCGGTACTGGTCGTGGTAACTGTGCAATGCGATGCCGATTTGCCGCAGGTGATTCAAACACTGCGTTCGCCGGGCCGACGCCCGCGCCGATTGGACCGCCGGCAGCAGCAATGCCATCAACAGAGACAGGATGCCGATCACCACGAGCAGTTCGATCAGCGAGAACCCGTGAAACCTCGCAGCCGCCAGAATTCGTCGTGGTCGCATGGCGTTCCTCCGTCTGTAACAGGAAGGGATCCTCGCAGCATGGGCCGTCGATAGTGCCGAGCGATCATGAACAGTCGCCCAATCCAACCGAGGCCCGATTCGTTTCCGCACGACCGACACGCCCGCATGGTCGGCATACGCACGGTTGGATGATGTATTCCGCAATCGGGGCCGTCAAGCTGTGACGGTTTTGCGACAGGGCAACCGTTTTTTTCAGAACGGGCAATGCCTAATGGCATCGCGGGTGAGTTCCGCGCAGCGGAAGCCCCCGTGATCGAAGGCGTTGAGAATCGGGGCTTCTTCCGGAGCGTCCCCGCCACCCTTCCGCCTGCAAACCAACAATCCGTCCTGTGATTGCTTGGCCGCCTGAACGGAATGCACCGGTTCTCCGCATAAACTTCCTCATCCGCAAGACCAGAACGCTGCGCGGGGGGCGTTCGTGGGGTAGATTTGGAGGTCGGCTGCGCGATCATTTGCAGAGACAACGACGCCAGAACAAGGGACCCGCCCGTGATTCACGTTGAAGACTTCCACAAGGCGTACGAGGACACCCTTGCCGTCGCCGGGCTTTCGTTCGTCGTGGCTCCGGGGCAGATCCTTGGGCTCGTCGGGCCGAACGGCGCGGGTAAGACAACGACGCTCCGCACGCTGAGTTGTCTGCTCGCCGCCAGCCGGGGACGCCTCACGGTCGACGGCAGCGATGTGTCGGACGATCCGATCGCCGTCAAACGGAAACTCGCCTACATCGCCGACGACCCGCAACTGTTCGGCGACCTGACGGTTGATGAGCATCTGGCGTTCATCGCTTCAGCGTACGAGGTGTCGGATGCGTCACCCAAGGCCGAGCAGTTGCTCGCCGATTTTGAGTTGACTGACAAGCGACACACGCCGGCGAGCGATTTGTCCCGCGGCATGCGTCAGAAACTGGCCATCGTTTGCGCCTACCTGCGAGACCCGCAAGCGGTGCTGTTCGACGAGCCGCTG
The DNA here is from genome assembly GCA_029259845.1 of Planctomycetaceae bacterium. Classification (GTDB taxonomy): domain Bacteria; phylum Planctomycetota; class Planctomycetia; order Planctomycetales; family Planctomycetaceae; genus JAHBXU01. The sequence goes on from JAJDEI010000100.1 coordinate 71,252, forward strand.
ACCGGTCTCGACCCGCACGGCATTCGCATGCTCAAGGAGTCGATCCGGACGCGGGCGGCTGCCGGTGCGGCGGTCATCGTCAGTTCGCATTTGCTGGCGATGGTGGAAGACCTGTGCACCCACGTCCTGATCCTGGAGTCCGGGACACAACGCTTCAGCGGCACCATCGACGAATTGAGGGCCGCCTACCGGACCGATGATGAGTCCTTAACACTGGAACGCATCTTTTTTATGGCGACCGACGCATCGGCGACGGTTCCGCAGCAACTCGCCACCTGAGTTGCCTTGCGATCACGCAGCACGCTCCCTTCGAGTCACCGAACCGTTTTTCGAGTTGGCCATGTTGCAGATTCTCCTCCCCCAACCGGCTTTGCGAGAGATGTTCGTCGTCCGGGCCCGGGCCCGGATTCGCCGAATGCGGAAGTCACTCTCCTCACCCCGCCGCCTTCTGTTGTCCAGCATTGCGGTCGTGCTGCCGGTGGTTTGGGTCATCAATTTTTCGGCAAGCATGTTCCTGCGGGAGCGGTTCTCCCCAGACGCCTTCCGCACCGGCGTGCTGTTGACGGGCGTCGGCTATTTCCTGTGGTACGTGCTCAAAGCGTGCGTCATCCGTCCTCCGGCGGCGATTGAGTGGACACCGGCGGAACAGTCGCTGATGTGCGGCGGTCCATTCCGGCGGTCCGATTTGATCCGCTACCGGCTCACAGTGATCTTCATGGCAACGCTGCTCAAGGCGGGGTTCAGCTCGGTCATGTTTCTCCCTGAACTTTCCATCGGAGCGACCGGATTCCTCGGCATCCTGCTGGGACTGGCGTACCTCGATTTGGCGCGGATGTCGGCCGAGACCGTGTTGTGCGGATTGCCGGACAGCGCTTACCGCAAGGTCCGCATTGCCGTGCTCGCCGTCGTGGGGGCGGCTGCCGCCACGGCGGCCGCTTCGGCGCTCCTGTCGGACGCGATTGAATCAAGCCAACTGCCGGTTGCCCTGTCTCTGCCGATGGCGTTCGCACGGGAGGTGATCTCGCTTCGGGAAACCGTGCTGGGGCAACTTCTGGCCGCCCCGCTGATTCCCTTCGTGGAAGTCACCACCGCCACGCATCTTTCGTGGCCGCTGCTGGGATGGCTCACGCTCAGTTTGGGCATCACCTGCGCGCTGGCGGTGGCGGTGATCCGGCTGGACGCCTTGTTCGAGCACCGGACAGCCGATGCCATGCGACGATCGTACGCTTCCATCGCAGCCGAACGGCGGGTCCGGCGGCGGTGTGCCGTCCACCCGGGACGGCTGCCCCTGGTCGTCCGTCTGCGTGGTGCCGGACCGATCGCTTGGCGGCAATGGCTGGGCGTCCGCAAGTATCAAACCGGTCTCATCGTGGCCCTCAGCGTGCCGGCCGCGCTGTCTTGCCTGCCATTGGTTCATAAGGGCGAAGCGATCGAGACGTTTCTCAACGTCGCGGGCATGCTGTGCCTGTACTCGTTCCTGCTGCTGCCGGCGGCCCTGAAATTCGATTTCCGCCGCGACTACGACCGGCTGCCCATCCTCAAGTCGCTGCCGGTCCGTTCCCTGGCGGTCGTCGTCGGCCAACTGGCGACGCCGGTGCTGTTGACCACGCTGCTGCAAATCTTCGTGCTGGCGATTGCGTACCTCGTCAGTCCGGTGCCCTTGGTGATCGCCGTCAACGCCCTGTTGATGATGATCCCGCTCAACGTGGTGATCTTCGGGCTCGACAATCTGATCTACCTGATGTACCCGTACCGGCAAAGCGAGGAAGGGCTGCAGCCGTTCATCCGGGCGACGCTGACATTCACCGCCAAGGGGCTGCTGTTCGGCATGGCCATCGCCGTGGTCTACGTCTGGGCGATCAGTTGCCGCCGCCTGCACGACGTGCCGCTGCTCTCGCTGTTCGGCGACCACCGCATCCTGTTCGCTGCCGGCCTGTGGGTGATGATGGTGAGTTCCGCCGCCGTGCTCACGCTGCTGTCCGCCCGTGTCTTCGACCGCTTCGACCCGAGCATTGACCACCTGACCTGACAGCCCGGCGTGCGGCGGCCGGTCAGCCGGGGAACTGCGACGGGCTCAAGCCGAGCGAGACGATGCTACATCCCTGGACAACAGGCAGGCCGAGCGCCTCGGCCCGGGCGAGCAATTCCGGACTCTCGCTGCCGGGGTTGATCCACACTTCGCGCACGTCGAGCGCAGCAATCTCGTCCAACAGTTTCACTCCGACCGACGGCGGCACATACACGCTCACACGGCCGAACGGCTGCTCCGGCAGCGCGGCCAGTGAGGCATACGCCTTCTGCCCCGCAATCTCGGCCGACTTCGGATTGACCGGGAAGACATCGTACCCGGCCTGCAAGTGAGCACGAACCGCCTTGTTGCCAAACTTGCCGCGGTCATTGCTCGCCCCAAGAATGACAGCTGTGGGGGATTTCATCGGTCCAAATGCTCCTTCGGTGAGAGGCCGTGATTCGGTTGGTTCTCGGTCCCGTGTCTGGGTCACACGATCGAACTTGCCAACATCACCCGCTTCTCCTTCCAGCGTATTCGATCAACTCATTTCCCGGCAACCACCGGCGTCACCCGCCACGCCAACCAGAACCCGGAGCGTTAGCGACGGGACCCCAGCCCGACCAATGTCATTGGATCATCCCCTTCGTGTCTTTCGTGCCTTCGTGGTCAGGGTGAAACCACGAAGACACCAAGGCACGAAGCAATTGTAGAATTCGCGACTCGGCTGGCGTAAGGTTGTCACAGCAATGGCAGGTAGGTGACGAGATTCTCCAACTCCTCCTGTTCCGCAGAAATGCAGAGCAATTCCAGATCCTCAAACATCTGCCCGATGCTGGGGCCCATCTGATGAGAATAGATGATCCCCCGGAAAGAGTGTCCAGCGGCCTGCCATTCAGCCGCGATGGCGAGCAGGTCGTCGTCCTGAGTGACCAGCAGCCGTCCGAGTAGCGTGGCTCGTTTCAGCAGCGGTTCGTCATCCAGTTCGCGTGTTTCGTCTTCCTGACCGGTAATGACGTGAGGCTGTTTCAAAACCTGTTTTCACAGTGGGTGGCTGGGGTCGCGAAGCGACAGGATGTCTCACACTCAGCGTCCGGAGGTTTTCAAACGGGTTGCGAGCCGAGTGTGAGACCTCCTGTGCCTGCGGCACCCAGCCGCGGCGGCTGGGCCACCCGCCTCGTCCGAGACAACACTTGCTCCGACGCATCGCGCAGCGGACACTTGAGTCAGCGAATTGACGCCCGTCGCGCCGGCATCGACGCTGTCGTCGCGACAGGTTGACGCAGTCAATTTCACTGTTTGCACAAGTTGGGGGCATCCGACGTTTCACTCTTGAGATCTGTTCGATGACGAACTCCCGGCCGCATTGGTTTCAATCACGACGCAGATTCTTCGCATCGGCGTGCATCTTGGTACTGGCTGTCAGCGTTGCCATTCCGTGGTACCTCAACGAGCAAGAGCAGGCCGTTGCTCGCTTGCTGGATGCTGTTCAAAACGGATTTCGCAGCGACGTTGATCGATCATTGGCGCATGCCAGGAAGTGGGGTGCGGCTGACGAAGCGATCCCGCAACTCATTGAAGTCCTGAAGGGCAGTCGCACAGGCGTCCAGCCGCAACACCACATCAACGCAGAACGAGCGTTGGCACAAATCGGTCCAATGGCGGTCCCCTCCCTTCTCACCGCGATGGCCAAGGACGACTATCGGATTGGTGCGAACGGGGCACTCCGCATGATGGGCGATGCCGCCGTTCCCGAGGTGACCTTCGCACTCGAACATTCACCGCGAAGCGAGGTTCGTGCTGCTGCAGCGGATGCACTCTATAACCTCGCCGCCAACGGAATGGATGTCAGTCTCAGTGTTCCGGCGTTGACGCGTGCTCTCCAGAACGACCAGGACAGCAACGTCCGAACGTACGCAACGTTTGCTCTCGCTGAAATGCCAACTGCGTCAACGTCCGCGATGCCAGCACTCATCGAGGCTCTCGACGACAGCAACAAATTCGTTCGCTTGGGCGCAGCGGACGCAATCGCTGACATTGACCCCGGTCAAGCCGCAGTCGCACTCCCTCTGCTCGTCCAACTCCTGAGCGATTCCGAGCCATCTGTGCGATACAACGCGGCCATCTCGATTGGCAAGTTCGGCCCCCATGCCGAATCGGCCACCGCCTCGCTTTTGAACGCGCTCGACGATGCCGAGGCAGTCGTCCGGGCGATGGTCGTTTCCGCTCTCGGTTCAGTCGGAAAGCCCCCCGAAACGATCGTCCCTGCTCTCATCCGTGAAATTGAACGGGAGCGTTCAAACCGCTACCGATGGCGGGCCGTCAATGCTCTTGGCCGGTTTGGCCCAACCGCGAAGGCTGCCGTTCCGACGCTGACAGTCTTACTGGAGAACGAAGGTTTGAGAGCCTCGGCACTGGAAGCCTTGAAGCAGGTTCAGCCAGATGCGAATCCAAATTAGATGCGGTAGCCGCAGGGTGGCGTAGCCGAGTCGTGGTGCGGCAAGATTGCTTACACTGAGCATCCGGACGTACGAGAACGGGTCGCCGGCCGAGTGTGAATCATCCTGTGCCTGCGGCACCCGCCGATTGTAACCTCCCTGCCCATCGGTGTGATCAGTTCCGTAGGTCAGGCTTTGCCTGACGAATGCGCAGGAAGCGATTAAATCGGCCTCGCTATGATCGCCGGAGTGTGAAGCTGTCTCGTCAGGCAAAGCCTGACCTACCTGGCTACACGGAAAGTCAATGGAATAGTATTGGCGATCTTCTGAGCGCCATATCGACATTGGATGACGGTCGAGTCGTGGATGAAGTCATTGGGGACATGTGGGGCGAGAGCATCAAACGAGCGAAGAACGGCGATGTTATCACTGCGTCTCGTCCCCCAGGCAAGCAGCCGCGACAGGGGTAAGCCGAGTACGGTCCGCTGTGCGGACCGTGAGAGTTGACATTTGTTGATCGGGTGGGACAGGCGTGCGGGGCCTGAATCCCAGAGAGTCGTCTGGAGTTGTTGGCCTGCCGCCACGGTCCGCATAGCGGACCCTACGTGGCTGATCCTGCTCATAAGGGCCGCTGCCATCCAACTGCCACAGCGCCTTGTAGACCTTCGTCTGCGAATGCCGGCGATCGGCGACCGATCGACAAACGTGCGGGCTCATGAAGGATCCGGCTGATAGCCGAGACCGTGTTCGTCCTGGGCGAGCAGCCTGCCGAGCGCAAAACACGCGTCCAGATAGCCTTGTGCCTTGTCAGGCTTCGTTTGAGGGATCGTCAAGACACAGGACGCCCTCCGTTGTCGGGCTCCCATCCATCAACCTACAACTGACAGACGACTAGTTGCCGCGCATCAGTTGTTCGACGAGCTGTTCCAAATCATGGGGCGAGCAGTCGGCATGCAGCTTCCCTTGGCGATCCAGCAACAGCAATCGTGGCAGGCTGGTCATGCCGCAGGCCTGTTCCCACAACTCGAGTTGCTTGGAATCGATCGGAGCCTTGACTTGGGGCCACGGCAACTTCTTCGCATCCACGATTTTCTGCATGAGTTCGGTGGAGTTATCGAGGTTCACTCCGATGACCTCGAAACCATCCGGATGCCACTTCTCATAAAGTGCTTTGAGCTTGGGCATCTTCGCCATGCACGGCGAGCACCAGGTGGCCCAACAGTCGATCAAGACGACCTTGCCGAGCAGATCCTCGGAACGAATCGTTTGATTCTGCGTGGTTGTGACGCTCAAGGTGTAGGGTTGGCCGACAACCGGGAATGGCAACGGTTCAAGTCCAGCGTCGCGGGCCGGTTTTGCCGCAGCCTCGGCAAAGGCCTGGAGCCCTTGTTTGGTCAGCCGTTCGATGCCGATATCCACAATGCGGTTGATTGGTACATCTTCCGGGAGTTTGAAAACGTACATCCCGACGCTGCCGCTCGATCCACCAACACGGGCTCCGAAATCGTAACGTTTGCGATCGGCATCGAATGCCACGGGACGGTGCCTGATGTAGTGCTCAGTCCCATTCGGCGAGTGCGAAGAATGGGCTATTCTCAACGTGAATGAGTCGTCATCCTTGTCGATCATCACCACGATGCCGCGCGTCGCCATTGATGTGTAGTGACAGCCTTGTGGCGCGAGCGCCCACTCCCAACCCGGCGTGATTGCGAAGGGTGGGAGTGGGCCGTCCTTGAATTGTGACCGCCCCCCATGCCGCCATCGGCCATTACAACAGTTGTCGTGCGTACTGTCGATTTCTCGGGGGTGACTCGCCTGATCGTTTCCTGCGCTTTCAAGACGCCGGGAAAGGGGTCGCTCTCCATCACCCATCGGCGGGTCACGATCTCACGGCGGAGTCCGTTCGCCTGTTTGTCCGATTCAACCTGCCGATTCGTCCACCCGGGAAGTGGAATGGTCATCTTCCTGCCGCCAACGTTGAGGTCGACTGGCTCCGGTCCATGCGGCTGGTGGTCGTCGTGGCGGATAGGCATGACTAGGTGGAAGTCGGACTGAATCTCCGACCGATCGGTGTCCGTGTAATCGACGGGCGGCTGGTCACCGATGCGCTGCAAGACGACCATCGCCTTTTCCAACACATCAACTCCAAGACGCAGGTGAACTTCCGGGACCAGCAGCCTGATGATCACGGCCTCCCTGTCACCCTCATACTCTTGAATCGCCTCGATCCAGCGACACGTCTGTTCTTGACGTGCTTCCTTGTCGAGCAACGCAATCGTCAACAAGCTTCGCTCAGTCGCATCGCCAAATCTCGTCTCAATCTGAAACTTCGCCCAGAAACCATCGGGCACGTTCAACAGAACGGAGTCGTCCTGGCCTTCTTGACGCACGGCGCTTTCACGTACGGCGGTTTCACTCTTGTCAGTAACAGCTTGTTCACCACGGGTGTTTCTCTCTTCAGCGACTGCGCGAACACTTGCGGTGAGGAGTACGAATGGCAGAACGACCGCTGCCAGAATCGCCGCCTTTCGTTTTCCCAGCTGGCGAGCGAGTGGTCGCTTCGCATCGAGGATTGCGTCGATACGAGACTCCACCTGAGCAGTCCGCGCCATCGAAACGCCCAAGGGAGCAACACGTGTCGTGACCCCCGACATGCGACCGGCAACATCGAGAAGATGGCGGGCGTATCCCGTTCGGTCGCCCGTGGCCGAGATCACCGAGTCGTCGCAACTCAACTCAGCCAGCATCGCCAGTCTCTTGCGAAGCAGCCAGGCGAGCGGGTGAAACCAGTAAAGACAGTGATTGATTTCCGCAAGCAGAGCCACAAGCAGGTCCTTTCGTTCGATGTGTGTTTGTTCATGCCGCAGCACCGACGTCAGCATGTCTGCGTTCCACGACGGCCAATCCGTCGGCAGCAGGATCCGCGGGCGGACGATGCCGACGGTCAGGGGAACCCGGACGACGTCGCTTTCCACGACGATGGCCCCTTCAGCACCGGGCGGGTGAACTCTCTGCGCTCGTTTGATGATGCAATGTGCCGCCCACACCCCCAGGCAAAGTCGCCCGATCATCACGGTCAGCCCCACCGTATAGGCGGCAAACAGCAGCTTCGCCCAGGCAGCCGTTGCAGTCGATGGCCCAACCGCCGCCAATGCAGTCTGCGACTCGTTTGTTGCGGCTGGGGTTTTCAGTGCGGCACTGCGCTGCGGCGCTCCTTGTTCAATCTGTTGACTGCCGGCATGACTCTCCGACGGAGCAGTTGTGGACGTCTCATGGGATGCCAAATGTTCGGCCGAACCACCGTCATTCAGAGCCGCACCGATTCCTTTTGACATCCCCCCGTTTTGTGATGGCGTGCTTTGTGGTGCCCTCTCGATGAGGGTCATGATCGACTGCATTGGCGCGATGACTGCCGGAAGCGGTAACGACGGTGTCAGCCCTCCCAACACAGGCAGAAAGAGCATCGCCAGCAAGACGGCAGTCCAGACGCGATGCTGAACATTGCTATCTCGGACCCGCAGGGCCGCGAGACAGATGCCCGCCAAAAGCGCCAGAACGATTGCCTTGAGGGAGACGAGCCACAAAGCCGATAAGCCGGCTTCGATCAATGCCAACATGCTACTTCCCCTTTCGACGCTGACGCGCCTTGGTTTTAGGCTCGGATTTCGCATTTGCGATTCGCTCAGCAAGTTCTCTCAGCTTTTCCGGGGAGACCACTTCACAGTCCACCATTCCGACGAGCAAGTCTTCCACCGAGCCGTTGCAGAGCCGCTCAACGATGCCGCGTACCGCGTCACCCGCTACGTTTCTGGAGACGACGATTGGCGAATAGATGAACGTACGCCCTTCCGTTGTGTGTTGGACATAGCCTTTCACTTCCAGCCTTCGCAGGATGGTCCGCACCGTCGAGTCCTTCATGGTCCGCTCAGGCTCCAGTAGCGTTCGCACCGAATCGGCGGTTGCTTGCCCACTGTCCCAAATCACCGCCATCACGGCGTTTTCGAGTTCGCTGAGCGTTGGCTTGGCAGTACGAGACATGGCGCGGACTCTTATGTGACTACACGTAACGTTACACGTTGTAACTGTTCATTGGGGAAGAACGCAAGACCAATGCTGCGTTTGCCGGGTGCCGCCTAGAGGAAGTCCGAAGTCAAGGCGTTCTTCGGGTCGGGGAGTGTCTCTGCGTGGTTTTGGAGGGGCCTCCTTGTGGGGGGGCTGATCGGCCGTGATCGGTCTGGTGCGTGCGGGGTGTGGATTCGGTTTGTGATTCTGGGGGAGACGGTCGTGATCTCGGTTGGTTGAGGACGGTCGCATGCCGAAGCCTCACGTCGTCCAGGCACCGATTGGGGACTCGCGCCCACGGCCTGTTGCCGTTGGTTTGGTCCCAGGAGATTTGGGAACGTCCCTGGGCTGCGGCGGGTTCCGCCATGCTCGGGGACTCCTTGCTCAGGCGATGGTCCAATGGCACCCTGGGAACTCCGCCGCGTGGTTCGTGATCGTCTCGAATCAACTTCCGTTGGCCACACCTTCTGAGTTCACCAGAGCCGGATCATACGTTTGCCCGCTTTTCCACAGGCTCCCCATCGTGCTACACAGCGCCCGGGCGATGTTTCGCCGCGCGTTGGCCGGATGCAGCGAGGTAGGTCAGGTTTGCGTGTGCCGTGAAAAGGCTTTGGGACTTCAGTGGGAGGTAGTCCCACCCGGAAACTGGTCGCTCCATCCGGTAGTCCTTGGGGCGGTTCAAGGAGGTAACGAATTGGACTGAAGCACTTCAAGAAAAGGCTCCCAGGGG